>JBEKLB010000211.1:0-11779 GCA_050010415.1 Bryobacteraceae bacterium
TTCGTCACGAAGTATCTGAACGCGTTAGCCGTCCACAAGCCGGCGGATCTTTCCGTGACTGGCAATCTCCGATTCACCGAAGATACAGTCGAGCAGAAACTGGGCGAAAGTCAGCTCTGGCGCAACGCCTCGGCCCTTCGTCCTTATCGGCTGGACATCTTGGATGTTCGCGCGGGAGTGGCCGCCTCGCAAGCCATCGTCGAAGAAACCGGCATGCCGGTGATGCTGATGCTGCGGCTCAAGATCTCCGACGGAAAGATAGCCGAGGTGGAAACGCAGGTAACCAGAAACAAGGCCGAAGGATCGCTGTTCAAGCCTGAGGCCCTGAAGGCCGCGAACGGCGCCATGCTGTGGGTGCCCCCCGATGCAGAACGCAATTCGCGCGAAGAGGCGACCAAGATTGCCGAGCTTTATCCCGCCGGTCTGAAGGCGGGCAGCTTTGTTACCGTCAATACGCCTTTCGCCCCCGATGCTTATCGCTTCGAGAATGGAAGCCTGATGGCGGGGCCGGGCTGCACATTCATCGACGCTCTCTCAAATCCAAGATCGCGTCGCGGCCGTGGACGAATATCTGGGCATCGTGCTTCTTCGAATGGATTTTGGCGCCGGATCCTCTCGCGTGGCAGGCGATTCGCTGGATGTTTGGGAAGCCTTCAAAGTGTACGGCGGACAGATCCACGCGGTGGAAGCCTTCATGAAGAATATGCCGTTGGGGACCCCGTCCGGTTGGGACTCTCCCGGCGCCAGGTAAACACCGCAGGCGCGCCCGCAAAGAACCAGATGGCGAGCAGGGTGTCTGTGATCGCGCATCCTTCCGACGAGTTGGGTATGAACGGGATGATGGGATGCCCATTGAAGTGGTGCACCAGATCCCAGAGAGTGTGTAGAATCCAGGCCAGCCCGATGAACCGATACGAGCGCAGGCCGCGGTAGGCGCAAAACGCCATCACGGCCGTAAACGCGAGTTCCCACGGTCCGAGCCCGCCGCCGCTCAGGTAGGCAGCCCCCGCACCACCCACCAGGATGGCATTGAAATTCCTTCGGCTGGGCTCCTGGAGCAGCGAGCAAAGTGCGATGAAAATGAGCACGGACAACGCGGCGAACAGTGCATCGGACGCGTGAAAGCTGGAATGGAGGGCGATTGGCATGCCCGAAAATAGCACGACCGGTCGTTGCTGGTCAAGGTTTTCTGGTCAAGGGCCAAACGAAAGCGCGGAGTCACTTGCCCGGCGAAGTCACTTGCCCGGCGGAGTCACTTGCCCGGAACGATGTGCTCCAGGTCCTGATTGTTCTCCTGGCACTCGGCTTCCATAATGCGTTCGTCGCGAGGCGGGTGCCTGAGAATCAAGCGGTATTGCCAGGGTTTGGTGAAGACTTTGGCGTCTTCCATCGTAGCCTCGTACAAAATCGTATCGTTCGGCTGCAGGCTGTAACGCTCCACTACATGCAGATCCTCGCTATGAAAGTGCCCCGCGCCCGGCAGCCACGTTTTGTCGTTGAAACCGGTGACGTCGACGACGAATGTGTCGCCATCCCAGCTGCCTACCGAATCGCCCATGTAAGTGGGATCCAGATCAGCCGGATGCGGCCGCCCATCGGTGGGAATGATGCGATAGATATGGTTCGACTCGTAGAGAATATAGGTCTTCTTCGCGGTCTGCGCAATCTCGAACGGCACTGGGATGCCGGTAATGCGCGGCGTCCCCGACATCTTGCACTGTACGTTGGGATCCTTGCGATCGTCGGAAGCCAGTTCTTTCACCTTGCCGGCGGCCCAGGGCTGATAAGGAGCCGGACCCGGTGGAGGGCCCCAAGTGCTGGCGCGTCCTTCGCCTGGACGCACTTCGCCGGTTTCGCCGAACAAGCTCACCCCGATGCCCTGCCAGATACCGGAAAGATCGGGCCTTCCCGCGGCGTCCCGGTGAATCTTCGTGCTGGAAGGTGTTTTCTCTTGCGCCAGTGCGCACAGCGAGCAGGCCGCAACAATAAACAACGGCGCAGTCTTCATCGTCATTTTTTGTTGCTCCTATTGCGCCGGCGGTCCCAGGAAAAGCTTCTTGCCGTCGGGTAACGTCACCTCGCGCCCGGCCATCCGATTGCTGCCATCTTTCGACATCCAGCCGGTAACCGTGATCGTGTCGGTCTCCTTCAATGCGCTGCGCGTCCAGCCGGTACGCCGCAGCGTATTCGGTGGATGCCCTTCAAGCGCCCAGTTCACCAATTGGCCATCATCGCCCTTCACCGCGAGGTAGATGTAGACATGCGGGTTAGACCAGTCGATCCTGGTAACCACGCCGGTAAGTGTAATCGGCTTCGCGCTGTCGTACTCGGCGCCGAAAGAGTGATGCGCGAAAGCGCGCGGCGCCACCAGAAGAATGCTCAAAAGGACCACGGTTCTCACGTTATGTGGACCTCCCAACCTCAGCCAGTATATGCGATTGTAATCGGACTTTCCGTGCATCTTCCCGACGCTGGAAGCGTCATACTGGGTTTAGAGGACACGTGATTCAAAAACCAGACAGCGAACTTGAGAATCGGTGTATCAACACCATCCGTATTTTATCCGCGGATGCCGTGCAAAACGCGAATTCCGGCCATCCAGGATTGCCGATGGGCGCGGCCGCCATGGCGTATACGCTGTGGACGCGATTTCTGAAGCACAACCCGCGCAACCCGCAGTGGTTCGATCGCGATCGGTTCATCCTTTCGGCCGGACACGGATCGATGCTCTTATACAGCCTCCTGTTTCTGACCGGATACGATCTTTCGCTGGACGAAATCAAGCGCTTCAGAAAATGGGGCAGCAAGACGCCAGGACATCCCGAGCGCCTGGAAACCCCGGGCGTGGAAGTAACCACCGGCCCGCTCGGTCAGGGTGTGGCCAACGCCGTGGGCTTTGCCATCGCAGAGGCGTGGCTGGCTGCGCGCTATAACCGTCCCGGCCACAAGATCATCGATCATTACACCTATGCCATTTGTGGCGACGGCGATTTAATGGAAGGCATCAGCCAGGAGGCCGCGTCGCTGGCCGGGCATCTGCAGTTAGGCAAGCTGATTTATCTCTACGATCAGAATCACATTTCGCTCGCCGGGGCCACCGAGATCGATTTCACCGAAGACGTGGCCAAGCGATTTGAGGGGGATGGCTGGCATATCCGCCACGTCGTAGACGGCAACGACACCGCAGACGTTGCCCAGGCGATTGAAGAGGCCCAGGACGAGACCGACCGGCCGTCAATCATCCTGGTCCGCACGCACATCGGCTACGGGAGCCCTCACAAGCAGGATAATTTTTCCTCGCATGGCAGCCCGCTCGGGGAGGATGAGCTGAAGGCCACCAAGGCCGCGCTCGGCTGGCCGACCATGGACAAGTTCTACCTTCCGCAGGACGCGGTGGATTATTACCGGCAATCTGTTCCGGCGGGCGCGAGCGTCGAAGCGGAATGGAAGAAGAAGTTCGAGGCTTATCGGAACGAATTTCCGAAAGAGGCGGCTGAGCTCGACATGCTGATTAGCGGCGCCCTTCCGAGCGATTGGGCCGCGGATCTTCCGAAATGGCAGCCAGCCGATAAGGCCATCGCCACGCGCGCGGCCGGAGGCGCTGCGCTCAACGCACTCGCCAAGCACATCCCCAACATCATAGGCGGATCGGCCGATCTGAATCCTTCCACCGACACGGCCTTGAAAAACTGGGGCGACTTCCAGAATCCCGAGGCGTATGGACCGGGAACGCTGGGCGCCGTCGGCGGCGTATGGAGCTACGCCGGACGTAACATCGCGTTTGGCGTTCGAGAGCATGGGATGGGCGCCGCGGTGAACGGCATGGCCGCACATGGCGGTGTGCTGCCGTTTAGCGCTACGTTTTTCACCTTCTCCGATTACATGAAGCCGGCCATCCGGCTGGGCGCGTTAAGCCGCCTAAAAGCCGTCTACGTCTTTACGCACGATAGTATCGGCCTGGGTGAAGATGGTCCAACGCACGAGCCGGTAGAGCAGTTGGCCGCACTGCGCGCAGTTCCCGACTTAACCGTCATCCGGCCCGCCGATGCGAACGAGACCTCGGAAGCGTGGGCCTTCGCGATCCAACACAACGGCCCTACGGTGCTGGTGCTCACGCGTCAGGCGGTTCCTCATCTGGATCGCAGCACTGCCAGGGAGCCAGGCGTGGTGCGCGGCGCTTATATTCTCGCCGAAGCCGACAGCGGCGCTCCGGATGTCATCCTGATGGGTACAGGGTCCGAAGTGCAGCTGTGCGTGGCGGCTCGGGAGAAACTAAAGAGCTACGGCGTAAAGGCCCGCGTGGTCAGCATGCCAAGTTGGGATCTTTTCTCCGCGCAGGACGATTCCTATCGCGAAAGCGTCTTGCCAAAACGAATCCAGGCACGCGTCGCGGTTGAGGCCGCATCGCCCCTGGGCTGGCATCGTTGGACGGGTAACGAAGGAGCGATCATCGGTTTGGAGCGCTTTGGTGCATCCGCGCCGGGCGAGGATGTACTCCTGCACCTGGGCTTCACGCCCGAGCACGTGACGTCCGCTGCGCTCCGGGTCTTGGGCCGAACCGGGGAAGCTGACCGGGAATATACTCCCGAGCGCAGCCCGGTTCACGTTTAACTTTTTCGCGGGTAGCTTTTTTTGCGCGCAACTTTTTTGCACGTAACTACGGCCGCTCTGTTACGGGCTTCTCGCCGCGCGGAGGCAGGGCGGCCTCGGGACCGCCCTCCAGTATGGCTTCCAGCGATTTGTACGCGTAAATGGTCGGAGCGTGATTCTGCATTAAGCCGCCGGTGTCGGCGGTAGGTCCATAGGTACTGTGCAGGTCGTGCCCCAGCATGCGCAGCATCGCGAGCAACTGTCCGCGATGTTGCGAGGTATGCGTCATGCGGCGCGTCATCACCCAGGCGCGAGACCGTGGCACATCGAAGAACGACACGGTCTCTTCCCACCAGGGCTCGGCTTGCGCCCGCAAAACAGCCAGACGTTTGCCGCTGTCCTCCGCGTATCTTGCCATGAACTCCCAGCGCACCTCGCGCTCGGGCAACGGAGGCGCCCCGACATCAATGCCAATAATTTTCTGGAACCAGAAATCTTCGCTCACGCATTGATGCACCATTTGCTCATGCACGCTGCGGCCTCGCGGATCCGATGAATTCGGCCGCACGGGCAGATCCGAATCGCGGAACATGCTCCAGGCGCTAATCACCTTTACGCGCTCGGTGGCGTAAGAATCTACCAGGAAGTTATATCTCATCGCTGCCAGAGTATCTGATTCGCCTCCAGAGGTACGAAGGCGCCAGTTTTGACGGGAATCGCGCGAGGCGTGTAGTCGCTCGCCGGACGCGTAGCAGGCACCGACGCCGTGTAGGCGTAACCGCCTACCGAGCCGAGCAACTCGTGCCCGCGTTGCATCGCTTGCCGGATCGGCTGATCGTCTCCGGCCGAATCGGCATACAATTCGACATGCACCGCATCGGTGTTCGTATCGTCCAGGTAGACCTGAACTTCGAACAGGTACTGGCCGTCCTTGGTCTCCACGTGCAGTTGCCCAAACCGAATGTGCGTCCAATGCTCTGCTAAAGTGTGCTGCCATTGGAGCAGTTCCACGGCTGCCTTGCCACGTTCCGCGGCTCTGCCGCAATAAGCCGCCGCCCCGGGCAGATAGTGCTTCTGGGTATATTCGCGCACCGTTCGATTCGCGGAGAAGACCGGCGTGAGCCGCGCCATGCTTTCGCGCATCATCGCGATCCATCCGGTGGGGATGCCTTGCTCATCGCGCTCGTAAAACTTCGGAACGATTTCGCGCTCCAGCAGAGTGTACAGAGCTTCGGCCTCGGCGGCATCCACGTTCGGATCGTCCCCATGCTCCTTGCCGTCCCCGATGGCCCAGCCCACTTCCGGTGAATAGGCTTCAACCCACCATCCATCCAGCTCCGACAAATTCATGCCACCGTTGGCCAGAACTTTCATTCCGCTGGTTCCGCTGGCTTCCCAAGGACGCCGCGGCGTATTGACCCAAAGATCCACGCCTTGCACCATTTGCTGGCTCAGCAACATGTCGTAGTCGGATAGGAAAGCGACGTGCGCCCGGGTATCCGTTCGTATCAGAAACTGGTGCCACTGCTGGATCATGGCTTGGCCGGCGTGGTCCGCCGGGTGCGCTTTACCCGCCAACACCAGCTGAACGGGACGGTCCCGGTTCGTTAAGATGCGGGCCAGGCGCTCGGGATCATGCAGCAGAAGATTGGGCCGCTTGTAGGTAGCGAAGCGCCGGGCAAATCCCATAGTCAAGGTGTCGAAGTTGAAGATCCTCTGTGCCGCCTCCACCTCTTCGGGCGATGCTCCCCGGCCAGCGAGCTCGCGCGACAGGCGCTGGCGCGTGTATTCGATCAAGCCTTTCGATCCGCTGGTTCGCAATTGCCACAGATCGGCGTCGGGAATCGCCCGCAGGTTCTGCGTGATTTTCGCGGGTTCCAGCGCGGTTCGGTCTGACCCGCAGGCCCGCGCCCACAAAGCGTCGCTCGCCGGAGATTCCCAGGTGCCGACGTGAATTCCGTTGGTGACATGGCCCACGGGCACGTCTTTTTCGGGCCAGCGCGGAAACAAGCTGCTGAACAGGCGCCGGCTCACTTGGCCGTGCAGACGGCTTACGCCATTCACTGCGCCGCTCCCGCGCACCGCCAGGTATGCCATGTTGAAAGGCTCCGACGTGTTGTCCGGATTTTGGCGGCCCAGCGCCAGAAGCTTTTCGAGACTGATGCCAAGCTCCTCGGCGAGCACGGTAAGGTACTTGGCGCAAAGGTCGGGGGAGAAGCGGTCAAAGCCGGCCTCTACCGCCGTGTGCGTGGTAAACAAATTACCAGCGCGTGTTACCGCCAGCGCCACGTCGAACGGTACGCCGTTGTCCGCCATGTAGCTGCGCGCTCGTTCGAGGATGGCAAAGGCGGCATGTCCTTCATTAAGGTGACAGATCTCGGGACGCAGCCCTAGCGCCCGCAACAAGCGCCAACCAGCCAGACCAAGGATCAGCTCCTGCCTGAGGCGCAGCTCCGAATCGCCGCCATACAGCTCGCTCGTGACACCGCGGAACGCAGGAGGATTGGCGACGTCGTTCGAGTCCAACAGATAAAGGTTGCTTCGGCCGACTTCCACTTTCCAGCAGCGCAGCCACATCTTGAAGCCGGGCGTGCTGATCGGAATCCGCAACCACTCGCCATTCGCCTGGCGCAGCGGAGTAATCGGCAATTGGCTCGGGTCGTTGTACGGATAAAGCGCGTGCTGGACACCGTTGGAATCGATTTCCTGGCGAAAGTAGCCTTGCTGGTACAGCAGCCCGACGGCAACTACCGGCACTCCCAGGTCGCTCGCGGCCTTCAGTTGGTCACCCGCCACATTTCCCAAACCGCCGGAATAAATCGGCAGTGATTCGCTGAGCATGTACTCCATGCTGAAGTAGGCCACCAGGCTCAAGGGAGCGCCCCCCGATGCCAGGTCCGAAAGATGCGTGCTCTGAAACCATGTAGGGCGTTTCAGCGACTCCCGCTTCTCGCTCAAAAGTTCGTCAACCCGGCGCGTAAACGCAGGATCCGCGAACACTTCGGCAAGCCGCTTCTGAGATGCAGCCTGAAGAACGGCCCAGGGATTCTGGGTCAGCTCCCAGAGCTCGGGGTCGATCCTCCCCCACAGTTCGTCGCTCGAATGGTGCCAGCTCCATCGCAGGTTTAAAGCTAATTCCCGCAGCGCGTCGTATTGAATGTTTTCGGCCATGTTCCTCCTAAGCGAAGTTTGCGTGCATGAGAATGGCCACACGCTTATGCCCATCCAGTATCTCGCCAGATCATTGCTGCCGAATGACAGATGACGGTATTTGGACAATTGAAGACGATGCGACACTAGAAGGACCGGACCCGAACGCGCCCGCGCCCGCTTGCATGCTGGACTCCATCCAAGAACATATTCAGTTCCTGTTGCTAGCCTTTAGCTCGCTCATCTTCATCGTCGACCCCATCGCTACCATCCCAACGTTCCTGGCGCTAACGGCCGATGCGGGGCTAACGGATCGCCGGCGCATGGCGAAGCGCGCCGCCTGGACCTGTTTCCTGGTGCTGGCGGGATTTGCGATGGCCGGTACGCTCATCTTCAAGATGTTCGGCATCACGCTTCCAGCGTTCCGCATCGCCGGGGGATTGATCATGATCCTGATCGGGCTCGACATGGTACAAGCGCGCCGGTCCCAAACTAAGGAGACGCCGGCGGAAACCCAGCAGGCCATGGAAAAAGACGACGTAGGAATCGTCCCGCTCGGTGTTCCGATGCTGGCCGGGCCCGGTTCCATTTCCACCGTCATCGCTTTGATGGCTCAATCCACCAGCTGGCTGCAGGGCGCATGGATCATCCTGGCTGTAGCGCTAACCGCGGTTATTTCTTACTGGACCCTGGCCGCCGCCGATAGGCTGGGCCGGCGAATGGGCGACACGGGCATCCACATCCTGACCCGGTTCATGGGCTTGCTCCTGATGGCAATCGCTGTGCAATTCATTTTGAGCGGTTTAACCGCCGCGGGATTTGGGACCCGGCACTAACTCATATGAAAGCGATTCGATTGCATGCCCGGGGAGGGCCCGAACGACTCATTTATGAGGACGCACCGATGCCTGTGCTGGAGCCGCGCGAGGCCTTAGTGCGGGTATGTGCAACCGGCATCACGCGAACCGAGCTGACGTGGGACCAGACTTACCAAAACGCGGACGGCTCGCCACGGATTCCGACCATTCCCGGGCATGAGTTTTCGGGTGTCATCGAGTCCGTTCCGGCCGGTATCCGGGACCTGGGACCGGGCGACTCCGTGTATGGTTTGGCAGACTTTCCTCGTAACGGAGCCGCCGCCGAGTTCGTCGCCGTGCGCGTGTCCAATCTGGCATTGAAACCGCGCTCCATCGACCACGTTCACAGCGCCGCGGCGACGCTTTCCGGTCTGACGGCTTGGCAGGCGCTGTTTACCCATGCTGGGCTGGAGCGGGGCCAGAAGATCCTGATCTGCGGCGCAGCGGGCGGCGTAGGAACATTCGCCGTCCAGTTGGCGCATTGGAAGGGCGCGCAAGTGATTACCACCAGCTCAGGCGCAAACCTGGACTTTCTTCTCGGCTTGGGCGCGGACCAGACCATCGATTACACCAGGCAGCCGCGTTTCGAAGACCAGCTTCGCGACATCGACGTGGTTTTGGACGCGGTCGGCGGCGATACGGTGCAGCGATCATGGACTGTGTTGCGAAGGGGAGGCTCCATGATCTCGATCACCAAGCCGATCCCTGAACAGGATTTTCGCGAGCACAATGCCCGGGGGTTGTTCTTCATCGTCGAGCCGAACCGCGACCAACTGGAGGAGATGGCGAAACTGATTGATGACGGCTCGCTCAAGACCTTTGTGGCGAGCATTTTTCCCCTCGCACGCGCACGCCAAGCCTTCGAACTGGGGCTCCAGGGCCATACCCGAGGCAAGATCGTGCTCGAGGTTCGAGACCACACATGACGAACATAAGGACGGCCATTCGACACCGGTCCGGTCGCACGTACTCATCGAATCAATGTGTTACGGGCGGGTACCAACGTGCACTTGCTAGGGCGCCATGCCGAACCAACAAGAATTCACCCAACTGCTCCAACCCAACTTACTCCCGCTGAACCGTTTCGTGCTAGGAATGGTCGGCAATCAATTTGACGCCGAAGACATCGTACAGGAAACGGTGGTAAAAGCGTTTATTCACTTCGCCGACTTTCGCGCCGAGTCCAAGTTCAAGACCTGGCTGATGAGCATCGCCGTGAACGAGGTGCGCACCAAACGCCGGTCGGAATTCCGCTCCCGGATGTCCTACTTCGATTTCGATGAACTGGAGCGGATGGCGCACACCACTTCCAACGATTCGCCGTACCGCCAGTATCAGGAAAATGAGACCACCCGGCTGGTTCAGAACGCGATGGTGACGCTGCATCCTACTTACAAAGAGATGATTCGCATGCGGGCCATCGATGGGCTGAATATCGCCGATACGGCCCGCCAGCTATCCATTTCGGTGCCCGCCGCAAAGGCGCGCTACTATCGGGCGGTGCATCGCCTGTCTCATAAGCTGGTGCGGCAGACGCAGAAGCCGATTCGACGAGCTATCGCGCCGAAACAGGCCGCGCAGCGGCTGGCTGAGGCGCAGTAGCCACAGCCGTAACGCCCATCAGCTTGTTCAGCAGGTCGACAGTGCTCTGGTGAACTTCCACGCCTACGGCATCCGCTTTCAGACCGAGCGCGACATCCCGCGGCGTGCGATCCCTGTTGTCTTTGAGATCGAGCTTGGCTCCATGATCGGCTAGGAACTGCACGATAGCATCGTTTCCGTTGCCGGCCGCGGCGTGCAGCGCGGTGTTGCGCGTCTTGTCGGTGGCCGCGTTGATATCGACGCCCTTGTCCAGGCAAATCTGCATAGCTTCCATGGATTGCTCGCCGCCACGGACGGTATTGGAGTGCCCCATTCCGGCCGCCACCATCAGAGCCGTAACGCCGGCTTTGGTGACCATTTTCGGATCGGCCCCGTGTTCCAGCAGCAATTTCATCAGAGGAACGTCGCCCGACTTGGCGGAGCGCAAGAACGGCGTGGCGCCTTCGCCCATCATCATGTCGGGAAAGTCGAGGACGGCGCGCGCCGGGATCATCTTGGTGAGCTTCGCATTGACGTCGGCGCCGTGATCCAGCAGCATTTTGATCAGATCCAGCGGCTGCACTTTGTTGTCGTCCTTGGGCGCGGGGCGATTGCTGGCATAGATGTCGCGCATGTCCACCGCGGCGAATAGAGCGGCGCGGCCCATGCTGTCGGCTGCGTTCGGATCGGCCTTGCGTTCCAGCAATAACGCCGCCGTGTCGTAGTGGCCGTTGATGATGGCCAGCAGGAGCGAACTGGTTCCGTCCGGATCAGCCGCTTTGACATCGGCGCCGTGATCGAGCAGTATGCGGGCGCATTCGGTGAAACCGCCGCGCGCCGCAAACATCAAGGCCGTGAAACCGCCGCGCGGAAAGTGCATGGGCACATCGCCTGGCTTGGGCTTCATCTCGCGAAAATCGAAGGCCGACGAAACCAGGTTCACGTCGGCGCCATGTTCCACCAGAACCTGCACCACGGATGGATGGTTCTCCGCCGCAGCCCACATCAGAGCCGTTTGTCCGCGCCAGCTTTCCTTATTATTCGCCTCGCCGCCATGATCGAGCAGAGCCTTTACAACTTCGGCGCTACCGGCGCGAGCGGCCGTCATCAGAACCGTCTGTCCTTCGGCCTGAAAGGCATTCGCATCGGCACCGGCTTTCAAAAGCGCAGCCACCATGCGGGCGTTGCCGTTGGTGCAGGCCTGCGAAAGAGGGGTAAATCCCTCTCGATTGGAGGTGTTCACGTTCGCGCCAGCGGCAAGGAGCGCATCCACTGCTGCGTCGTCATTCCAGTAAGCGGCCCACAGCAGCGCAGTGGAACCGTCGGGCTGCCCGGCATTCACGTCACCCGGATGTTGCTTGATGAGGGCGCGCAACGTATCCATGTCGCCCTTCATAGCGACATCGGCAAGGGGCGTATTGGCTGCGCCGAAGGCAGCGGCGGCGAGGAATGCTGCGGCTAGAACGGTGCGCATACTAAACGTCCGTCAGGCCGCTGGTGCTATCGCCCACCCTCTCGGCGGGAACGCCAATCTTGTTCAACACTGTGAGCAGAAGATTGGACATCGGTGTGTTCTCCGGATACTTCAGGTGACGGCCACC
>JBEKLB010000212.1:0-11295 GCA_050010415.1 Bryobacteraceae bacterium
AGCCTGAACATCGAATACCTGGCCGCGAATCCAGGATCTACCTACGAATCGCTGCATGAGTCGCTCATCAATTATGGCGACAACAAGATGCCCGAGTTCCTGACCTGCTGCCACACAGAGTCGGCTGTCGCGATGGCCCACGGCTACGCCAAGATCGAAGGCAAGCCGATGATGGCGCTGATTCACGGCGACATCGGGCTACAGCACGCGGCGATGGCCATCTACAACGCCTACTGCGATCGAGTGCCCATCTATATGGTGGTCGGAAACCACTCCGACGACGCGGCGAATTTCACCTGCTCGCTGCCGTAATGGCTCGCTGCCGTCCTCCCCACTCGTAAACTGGTTTAAACTAGTCGGTGGAGGCAAATGGACACCATAGGAGCTTTCGAGGCGAAGACCCACTTGGCCGCTTTGCTTGATCGGGTCGCCAGGGGCGAGAGAATCACAATTACGCGGCATGGTATCCCGGCAGCTGTGCTGGCGCCCGTGGAAGAGACGCCAGCCAAGCCGTCCCACGCGGAGATCGTCGAAGGAATGCGGGCGCTTCGCAAGCGCATAAAGCCCGGCAGGATGAGCGCCCGGGATATGGTCAACCAGGGACGACGCTATTGAGTCGCGTGGTCGTGGACGCCTCAACGGCCCTGGCTTGGTGCTTTCCCGATGAAACCAGCGAGGCTGCGGACAGCGTACTGGTCGCCCTCGAAGGCTGTACCATTTTGGTTCCGGCGGTCTGGAGCCTGGAACTTGCCAACGCCGTTCTGGTCGGCGAGCGCAAGAAGCGCCTGAACCAGAAGGAAATCAAGAGCTTCACAACATTACTCGAAAGTCTTTCCATCGTCCAGGACGGGCAGTCGATCAGTGATAATATCCGCGGCGTTCTTCCGCTTGCGCGAGCGCACAGTCTCACTGCATATGATGCCGCTTACTTGGAGTTATCAATCCGCTATGCCGCGCCGTTGGCGACACTTGACGGGAACCTGCGGAAGGCGGCGAAGAAGTCGGGAGTGAAACTCTTCGAGGGCCGGGCGGCGAAATGAGAACGCCCGCTTGCAAGATTCCATAGCTCCCTGGACGCAACGAAGGCGCGTTTTCATCCCGAGCGCGCGCCCTGCAAAAACAACGACAATTCAAGGTATCGCGCAACAAAATGATAAAGTATGAGGTGCTTGGGGAGGCGAAGTTTCGCCTGAGCTAAGCGTGCCATCCAGGAGGATCGTATCGCGAAATCCAAGAAGACTTCGGTGGACCGTCGTGGATTCCTGAAAGGCGCGGCCGCCGGCGCCGCGGCCTTCGTCGCAAAACCGGAACTGGCTGGCGCGCAGGAAGCCGCTGCGCAAACGGCCCAAAATCGCGGCGTCAATGGCTCAGCCGCCGAGCCCTCCCAAGTGGCACTGGCGCGCGAGACCGGCGCACGTCCCGCCGAATCCACGCGTGTGATCGAGCATCCCGGCTCCGATTACATGGTGGATGTAATCAAGAGCCTGAACATCGAATACCTGGCCGCGAATCCAGGATCTACCTACGAATCGCTGCATGAGTCGCTCATCAATTATGGCGACAACAAGATGCCCGAGTTCCTGACGTGCTGCCACGAAGAGTCGGCTGTCGCCATGGCGCACGGCTACGCCAAGATCGAAGGCAAGCCGATGATGGCGCTGATTCACGGCGACATCGGGCTACAGCACGCGGCGATGGCCATCTACAACGCGTACTGCGATCGAGTGCCCATCTATATGGTGGTCGGAAACCACTCCGACGGGGCGCGGCGCAATCCCGGCGTGCAGTCCATGCACAGCGCCCAAGACTTGGGCGCGCTGGTTCGCGACTACACCAAGTGGGACGATGAGCCGCTGTCGCTCGGCCATTTTGCGGAGTCCGCGGTGCGAGCCTACAACATCGCGATGACGCCGCCCCAGGGCCCCGTGCTCATCGTCTGCAACGCCGAGATTCAAGGCGATCCGATGCAAGGCGCGACGCCGCGCATTCCGAAACTCACCCTGACCACGCCGCCCGCGGGCGACCGGGCCGCCGTTCAAGAAGCCGCGAAACTCCTGATCGCGGCAGACCGCCCGCAAATCATCGCGCAGCGCATGGCGCGGACGCCCGAAGGCATGGCGCTGCTGGTGGAACTGGCCGAGCTGCTGCAGACTCCCGTGAATAGCCAGGAGCGCATGAACTTCCCCACGCGTCATCCGCTGGCCGGAACGGGCTGGCAGGGTTATCAGCCGGACGTGACGTTGAATCTGGAAGTGGGCGACATTCTGCCACAGGCTCGCATCGATCGCGCGCGCGGCGCCAAGACCATCCAAATCACTTCGGTCTCGGTTTCTCATAAGAGCAACATTCAGGATTTCGGACACTACGCCGACATCGATCTCGACATCGGCGCGGACGCTCAGGCCACGTTGCCCGCCCTGATCGAGGAGATCAAGAAAGAACTGACGCCCGATCGCAAGAGCGTGTTCCAAGCCCGTGGCGCAAAGCTGGCCGAGGCGCACAAGAAGGCTTGGGACGATCAGATTCTGCAGGCGCAATACGGTTGGGATTCCAGCCCCATCAGTCTGGCGCGGCTCTCCGCCGAGTTGTGGCCGTTGATCAAGAACGAAGACTGGTCGCTGGTTTCACCGCAAGGCTTCGTCGGCAATTGGCCCACGCGTTTGTGGAAATTCGACAAGCATTATCGATACATCGGCGGGCAGGGTGCGGGTGGCATGGGCTACGGTGCGCCGGCCTCGGTGGGCGCCGCTCTGGCGAATCGCAAACACGGCCGCCTCTCGGTCAACATCCAGACGGACGGCGATATGAACTACGCTCCCGGCGTGTTGTGGACCGCCGCGCATCATCGCATTCCGCTGCTGACCATCATGCACAACAACCGCGGCTATCACCAGGAAGTGATGTTCGTGGAGCAGCAGGCTGCGCTGCACAATCGAGGCGCGGACCGCTCGCACATTGGAACCAAGCTGTGGGATCCGAATATCGACTACGCGAAGATGGCGCAGGCCTATGGCATGCACGGCGAAGGGCCCATCAGCGATCCGAACGATCTGGTTCCGGCGCTCAAGCGCGGAATTGAACTGGTGAAGAAGGGCGAGCCCGCCATGATCGACGTGGTCACGCAGCCGAGGTAACGATGAAGCTGCTTATTCTCGTTGCCTCATTCGCGGTCTTAGCCAGCGCACAGTCTCCCGCTGGCGACGCCAAACACGGCAAGGAGCTATTCCTGAGCTACGCCTGCTACTCCTGCCACAGCTTCGACGGGCATGGCGGAGCGGGCGCGCGGCTGGTGCCGATGCCGCTCAATCAGACGGCGTTCATTGCTTTCGTTCGCAACGCCGGGCGAATGCCTTCGTATGGTCCCAAAGTCATTTCAGACGAGAAACTCGCCGATATTTACGCCTATATCAAGACGCTCCCAGTTTCTCCGGACGCGAAGAACATCCCGCTGATCCAGGAATTGCTCAAAGAGAAATAAGCCTCCAAACGGGGCTTTCGATTCTGAGACAATTGACAACGGATACTAGAATGAATCCCGCAGGACCGTCGATCTTTGACCTAAGCCCAGCGGAGAAGCTTCAGCTTGTGGAAGATCTTTGGGACGATCTCGCTTGCACGCCGGACGCAGTTCCGGTCCATGACTGGCAGAAGCTGGAGCTAGCCCGCAGAAAGGCGAACCTGGCGAACAACCCGGCCTCGGGGCTCTCCTGGGAGCGCGTCAAACAAAGAGTCCGCCGGCCCTATGGCCGCTGAGCTGATTCTTTCTGCGGATCTGGTCACCAGCTTCGCGAATTTATTATTCCTTTGCCGTCGTTGCCAATCCCCGATCCCTAACCCCCCATCGCCTCCAGCCACTGATATTCTCGATCCGAACGCCTCTTGACGAAGTCCCTCAGCGGCCACATGCTTTCGTTTGGCTTCGTTTTGCCAATTTGAAAAATTTGCGCCGCCGCGCACATTATTTCCCCCACCCCCAACCAGCCTCCAACGGCCAATGGCCAACAGCCAAGCCCCCATCCCCGCATGATAAAGTATGAGTGTTTCAACCCCTTACGGAGGATTCACCATGGCGAGATCCAAGAAGATTTCAGTTGACCGTCGCGGCTTCTTGAAGGGCGCCGCTGCGGGAGCAGCCGCCGGAGCTGCTGCCTTGGTGGTGAAACCCGAGGCCGCAAAAGCGCAAGAAGCGGCCGAAGCTCGCCGTCCCGCCACCCCCACTCCCCTGCCCGGCGCTAAGCAGTCCGCCGCCGAGACCACGCCTCCTCCGCGCGTCGACGTGTGGACTACAGACCGCCCGGGGTCCGACTTCATGGTCGACGTCATCAAGAAGTTGGGCTTCGAATACGTCGCCGCTAATCCCGGCTCCGCCTTCCGCGGCATCCACGAGTCGCTGATTAATTACGGGGGCAACAAGATGCCTGAGTTGCTCACCTGCTGCCACGAGGAATCGTCGGTCGCCATGGCTCACGGCTACTTCAAAATCGAAGGCAAGCCGATGCTGGTGATGGCGCACGGCACAGTGGGCCTGCAGCACGCATCCATGGCCATTTACAACGCTTACGCCGATCGCGTGCCGCTGTATCTTTTGCTGGGCAACATCCAGGATGGCGCATGGCGTCGCAGCGATGTGGAGTGGGCGCACAGCGTGCAGGACGCCGCGTCGATGGTTCGCGATTACACCAAGTGGGATGATTCGCCGGTTTCGCTCGGCGGTTTCGCGGAGTCCGCAATTCGCGCCTACAAGATCGCGATGACGCCGCCCATGGAACCCGTCGTGATCGTAGCCGACGCCGTGCTGCAAGAAGAGCCGATCCCGGAGGCCGATCGCGGACGTTTGCAAATTCCCAAGCTGACCTTGGCATCGCCACCTGCCGGCGATTCCGGAGCCGTCAAACAAGCCGCGAAAATGCTGGTGGACGCGGAGAATCCCGTCATCGTGGCCGGTCGCGTGGCGCGCACTCCGGAAGGCATCGATCTGCTGGTCCAACTGGCGGAGACGCTGCAAGCCGGGGTCATCGACCGCCATCTCCGCATGAATTTCCCCACGGCGCACCCGCTCTATGGCGCTGGCTCGGTGGGTTCCGCGGATGTCGTGCTCGGTCTCGAACTGCCAGACCTGTGGCAGGTGACGCACACCCAGACGCCGGTAAACCGCTTCGGCATGGAGAGCAAGCGCATCACCAAGCCCGGTGCGAAGGTGATCACCATTTTCGCGGGCGATCTTTTTGGCAAGAGCAATTATCAGGACTTCGGGCGCTACGACGAAGTGGATCTCGCCATCGCGGCGGACGCGCAGGCGACACTGCCGCTCCTGATCGAGGAATGCCGCAAGCTGATTACGGCCGACCGCAAGGCCGCCATCGCACAGCGCGGCGCCAAACTGGCTGAAGTGAGCAGGCGCAACCGCCAGAACGACATCGAACAGGCCGCCTGGGGCTGGGACGCGAGCCCCATCACTACCGCCCGCATGGCCGCGGAACTGTGGAACCAGATCAAGACCGAAGACTGGTCGCTGGTCTCCGACGTCACCTTCGTGTCCTGGTGGCCGCGCCGCCTATGGGATTTCGACAAGCCATATCATTTCATCGGCGGACATGGCGCTTACGGCGTTGGCTACGGCGCTCCGGCGGCTGTGGGCGCCGCTCTCGCCAACAAGAAGCACGGACGCATCAGCGTCAACATCCAATGCGATGGCGATCTGAACTATGCTCCCGGCGTTCTCTGGACGGCCGCGCATCATCGCATTCCCATGCTCAACATCATGCACAACAATCGTGCGTATCATCAGGAGCTGATGTACGTGGAGGACATGGCAGCTCGCGCCAAACGCGGCGTGGAACACGCGAAGATCGGCACCGCCATCGAGGATCCGAACATCAATTACGCGCTGATGGCCAAAGCCTACGGAATGTATAGCGACGGTCCCATTGAGAATCCGAACGATCTGGGACCGGCTATCAAGCGCGCCATCGAAGTGGTGAAGAAGGGCGAGCCCGCCATGATCGACGTCGTCACGCAACCGAGGTAACGCATGAAGCAACTACTATTAGCGGCTACGCTGGTAACCACCGCCGGATTGATGGCTCAAACTCCCGCGGGTGACGCCGTCAACGGCAAAAAGCTGTTCCTCAGAGACGGCTGTTATGAATGCCATGGCTACGCTGGACAGGGCGGCCGCGACGGTGCTCGCATCGCGGTCATCGGGCTGAACGCGCAAGGGCTGATCCGCTATGTTCGCGCGCCTGCCGGACAAATGCCCGCTTACACGGCCCAAGTAATTTCCGATCAGGAATTGACCGACATTCACGCCTATTTGCAGACCTTGCCCAAGGCGAAACCCGCCAAAGATATTCCGCTGCTGAACGCAATGGAAAAGAAATAACTATTTCAAGGCAGCCAGCCCTGCGCTCGCGATCTGCTCATCCTCCGGCGATTTAACGCCTGACACTCCGATCGCGCCCACGCATTCTCCTTCGTACACAATCGGCAGACCGCCCTGCACCGGCAGCCGGCCGGGAAACATAAGCGTCGCCGCGCGTTCCTTGGTCACGTCTTCGAGAAACTTGGTAGGCACTCTGGAGAGCGCCGCTGTCCGTGCCTTCAGCGTCGCGATCTCGGGGCTCGCGAGTGTCGCTCCGTCCATGCGCTCCAGATGCAGCAGGTATCCGCCTTCGTCCACCACCGCGATCGTGACCTTCCAGTTGTTCTTCACGGCTTCCAATTTGGCGGCCGTTACCATGGCATGTGCTTCCGCGGATGTTAGGCTGAATTTCTGACGCATGTTCTTCCTTATAACATCTCCCACGTCACTCGGCTGGTGGCAAGCTGTGGCGGCATTCGGCTCGGCCTTCGTCGCCGGGGCCATCAACTCGGTTGCGGGCGGCGGCACGCTGCTCACGTTTCCCACGCTGATCTGGTTGGGGCTGCCATCCATCAACGCTAACGCTACCAGCACGGTGGCCATCTGGCCCGGCACGGTCGGAACCATCTGGGGATATCGACAGGAGATGCGCACTTCCAGCCCGCGCATGCTGGCGCTCGTGTTTCCGAGTATCGTCGGCGGCATTGGGGGCGCGCTGCTGCTCAATTACACGCCGCCCGCGGTCTTCGATGCACTCGTTCCGTTTCTGATTCTCTTCGCAACGCTGCTCTTCATGGTCCAAGAGCCCATCCAGAGGCGCTTGAAGATCTCGCATCCAGAGTCGCATGAATCGACACGATGGCTCGCTGGCGCCATGACGTTTCAACTTTTTGTGGCGTTATATGGTGGCTATTTCGGCGCGGGCATCGGTATTCTGATGCTGGCGGCGCTCAGCGTTCTGGGCCTCACCGACATTCACCAGATGAACGGATTGAAAGCACTGCTCGGCGCCAGCATTAACGGCGTGGCCGCGCTCTACTTCATTTGGGCGCGCATGGTTTACTGGCCCGAGTTCGTGGTGATGGTGATCGGCGCCATCATCGGCGGATACGGTGGTGCGCTGATCGCGCGCAGGATTGGCGGCGCTACCGTGCGCCGCATCGTCATCATCGTCGGCCTGTCGATGGCCGCGTCCATGTTTATCAAGTTCTTCCGGGCCTACTTCAATTCCTGAAACATTCCTGGCACGCTCCACTGCTGTTGTATGCTGTTCGGCGCCCACTTGTACTCGGTCTCCATGAACTTGGCAACATCATCCTGGCTCTTGCCTTGATGGATCATGCCGCTCACGCGAGTGCGCATCTTCTCCACATTGTCGCGATAGGTCGCGAGTCCCGCCTTGTTCGTGATCGCGCCATGTCCCGGAATCACCGTGTCGAAATCCAGCTTCAACGCGTTGTCCAGCGTCTTGGTCCACTCCACTACGCTGCCGCCGCCGTTGTAATCGATCAGCGGGCTGGTGCCTGCCATGAGATCGCCCGTATGAAGCACACGCAGCGCCGGGAAATAAATCACCGCGTCGCCGTTAGTGTGGCCGCGCCCCATATAAATGGCGCGCACTTGTTTCCCGCCCAGATTGACATCGGCTTCCGTCGTGAAAGTGATCCGCGCGGGGCTCACCGGAGGAGGCTGCACATTTTCCTGCTGCTTGTGTTCCACGATATTGGTTCGCGCCATCGCAGTGGAGATAATCTCCGCGGTTGGCAAAAACTGCGCGTTGCCGCCGCTGTGATCCTGATGATAGTGCGTATTGATGATGTATTTGATGGGCTGATTCGTCACGCTCTTCACCCCATCCACGATGCTTTGATGATCCCGGTCGAATTTGTCGTCGATCAGAATGACGCCTTCATCGGTGACGTACACCGCGACGTTGCCTCCGTCGCCTTCAATCTCGAACAGATCGTCCTTCACTTTGTTGACAGTGAGTTTCGCGGGCGCCGGGTTCTGCGTGTATGCGAACCATGCGATCCCGAGAAACAGCGCTGCTGCGGAAATGCGCGTAAGGAGTGTGCGGCTCATGTCCGGCCACTATATCAAATTCAGCGGGGATTCAGGTTCTTCTCAAACAAGTCGAAAATGCGTTTGTATTCGTCCGCCCAGCTGGTGGATTCGACAAAGCCGTGGTTCTCCACCGGATACACCGCCAGTTGCCAATTCGTCTTGCGCAATTCGATCAGCCGCTGCACCAGCTCCGCGGTGTCTTGAAAATGCACGTTGCTATCCACCATGCCGTGGCAGATCAGGAGTGCGCCTTTGAAGCCCTGCGCGAAGTAAATCGGGGACGACCGCCGGTACGCCTCCGCGTCCGTCTGCGGCAGATTCAAAATATTCGACGTATACGGATCGTTGTAATTCGCCCAGTTCGTAACCGGTCGCAGCGCCGCGCCCGCCGCGAATACATCCGGCTCGGTGAACATCGCCATCAGCGTGATGAAGCCGCCGTAGCTGCCGCCATAAATTCCGAGCCGCTTCGGATCGGCGCCATATTGCGACACCATCCAGCGCGCGGCATCGATGTTATCGTCCAGATCCTTGCCGCCCATGTGCCGGTAAATCGCCGTTCGCCAATCGCGCCCGTATCCAGCCGACCCGCGATAATCGACGTCCGCCACCAGATAGCCGCGCTCCATCAATAGCTGATGGAACATGTACTCGCGCGCGTAGTAAGACCACATCCGGTCCACGTTCTGCAGATACCCAGCGCCGTGCACGAAGAGAACCGCCGGCCCACCCTTGCGATAATTTGCCGGCTGATAAACATGCGCCCGTACCTTCACGCCATCGCGCGCTCGAAAGCTGACGATGGGTGTGTCCAGCCAAGGATACTCGCCGAACTCGGAAGCGGGCGACGACGTCAGCTTCTTCGCCAACGCATCCGCGCGAGTTTCCTGCGCATAGAGTTCAGGCGGTTTGTTGGTGTACGAATATACGTCGGCGAACCATCCATCATCCGGCGACGGAACGAACGAGTGACCGCCGGGAAGTTTCGTCAGCCTGGTCCGCGCTCCACCCTCCGCGCTCATCTCATAGACGTTTTGCTCGCCTGGGTCTCGCTCGTTGGTTACCAGAAAGAAGCGGCTCTTGTCGTTCGACAGAATCGCGCTGTCCACTTCCCACGCCCCCGAAGTCAGCGCCTTCAGCTCGCCGCCCGCGAAGGCGACCGTGTAAAGGTGCGAGAAGCCGGTTCGCTCGGATTGATAGTAGATACTCTGATCGCCTTTCATCCACCCCAGCGTCACATTCTTCGGCTCGTCCAAATCCACCAGGCCGGGCCCACCCAACCACGCATCGTCATGATCGTGGGCAATCACGCGCGTCTTTCCCGTCTCTTCATCCAGCGCCAGAATCCAACGATCTTTATTGTCGACGGCGCGCGAATCCACCGTTGCCTTCGTGCCGTCGTCCGACCACAACGGATCGAATAATTGCACCTCGCGCTCCTTCCCGCCATCCGTCTTCTGGCCGTGCTCCACCCATTTGATGTCGCCCGTGTTGACACTGAGAATCGCCAGCTTCGCCAGGCTCTGCTTATCGCCCACCTTTTCGTAGGATTCGATGTCCTCCGTGTACCCGGATCGCGTCACCAAGCTCGGAACCACGGTACGTTTGGCGCCGGTCGCAGGCTCATGAATGCTCGCGATCACATACCTCTCGTCCGGTGTGAGCTGCAACGAAGCTACCGTCTGGCCAGCTTCGAGAATGAACGGTTTTCTCGGATGTTGACGCTTGCGTTTCGCCTCTTGCTCATCGCGCTCCGCGGTCCGCTCGCGGATGGTATCGAACAGATCCTTCTGGTCCTTCTTGAGCGCTTCCTGGCTCGCAGTGCCCTTGGCGTCGTCAGGAGCCGGTGGACTTCCCGCCGGCAGAATGTTCGTCATCTGCTCGATCGCGCCGCTATCGAGCGATACCACATAGAGATTGTTCGAGCGCGTGAATGTCACGCGTTTCTCGTCCTGCGTGAAATGCGGATTCGTCTCAGCTTCCTCAGTCTTTGTGATTTGCCGAGTCGTCCCGGTGGCAGCGTCATAAAAGAACATGTCGCCGTCGCGCGAGTAAACCACCCGCTTCTTATCGCGCGTCACAGCGCCCGTTTCGGGCGGCGCGACCTTGGCCTCGTCTTCCGTCAGCTTCCTAAGTCCTGATCCATCGCGCGCGATTACATAGGTATCCGCCGGCTTAATCCGCGGGTCGCTCGCCTGCTTCCACTGGAAATAGATTCGCTGGCCATCGCCCGACCACCGAACCCCGGAGGGCTCGTAGCCGTACAGTTCCGGCCCGCGCATGATGTTGTCGATAGTGAGAGCGAACTTTCCCGCGGATGTGGCGCGCGAAGAGAGGAGACACGCAAGTAGGAACGCAGCAGCAGTGATGAGCCAGAACCGCTTCATCCTCACATGCTAGCGCAGGCTATTTTCGAACGAAGTTCAGGGTTGCTTCAGCGTGCTGGCCGTGCGTGGAGCTCTCTTGGATCTCGAGCGTCATATGCTTGCCGTCGTCGGAGAGCGTGTGGACCCAATGCCCTTCCACCGGATCGCCATTGATCTGCGCCTTCCATTCGGTCATCAGCTTGTTCCCGTCCATGGTGGTCTTAAAAACCGCCATAAACGGGCCGATTTGGCTCTGCTGCTGCTGGCCGTCGGTGGTCAAATGCAGCTTGTTCGTCATCACGCCCAGGTAGAGCATTGGCACCACGCCGCTATCGGGCTCCTTGAAGCTGGATTCGATAGTCACTCCTGAATTGTCCTGTTTGATTTTTGTTTCCAGGCTGTTGGGCGCATCTCCGGGCCGCGGGCTATGCTTGTCCAGTACCCACTTTCCCGAGTAGCTATCCGGGTTATCTTTCGCACTCGCCAAACCCGAAGCTATGACAA
>JBEKLB010000213.1:0-15267 GCA_050010415.1 Bryobacteraceae bacterium
CGATGGATGTTTTTGGTTATGAGTGTCCATGCCGTTATTGTCCCATACCGCTTTCGCATCGGCCACGGGTCGTCTGCATCCTCACCAAATTCTGTCAAGTGCGAAAGCGCTGTGGGAATTTCAAACGGACCCACTACCGAGGAATCGGTTCATTGCCGACGATCTTCGTCAAGAAGCTGCGCCAGATGGAGGGCACGGACGACTGGCAACGCTGCCTGTTCCATGCCGTCGACCAGGGAAGATCGGGATCGACCTGGTTCCTTCCGACGATTGCGCCGATGTCCGCGCCGCGCTTTCGGCCCGAGGAATTCTTCAGACACACTGAACCGCCGTGTAGAAGTAAAGGTGCTTGTTAATCGGCGCCGTGCTGCCGCAACGTCTGCCAGCCACGCTGCTTGATTTTGGGGGTCTCGCCGTCGATCCCTATCCAGTCGGTTTTTATCCATCGGATTTGCCCACACGATTTTGTCGGCTCCCTAACAAAGACCCAAGCCCGTCGCTTTCCAACAGATTTGCTTTGCAAACGCCGCCCACCAGAGCCCGCAACAATGACTAGTATCCAAATGGGTTCCGATAATCACTGATAACGAACGATGTCGATGCGACAGACAAGGTCGTTGGCGCGTTTCGCCAAAACTTCCCTGATGGCTCCGTAGAGCAGACGAAACCGACCATGGCGAGCGAGGACTTCGGATGCTTTGGAGCGGAGTGGCACGCCCCGGCGGTGTTCTGGTTCTTCGGCGGCGACGATCCTGAGGTGTATGACGGCAAAGAAGGATGGCACCGCTTAACGAGCTCCCGACCAACCACAATCCGCGCTTTGAACGCCGCGACGCGCGCCTCTATCTCTTCGAGGCAGCGGTCGTTACCTGCCGGTTCGTAGCCTAAAAACTCGTTGCGTTCTGCTATGCTCTCATTTCTGCGGCGCTTGCGCTGGCGCAGGTGGCCGAGGATGATGCATCTGCGCGATACTCGGTTCTCCTTCGTGTCCGAATAGCTCGGGATGGATGTAGTGACCCTGGTCCCCGGGGGCTTTGTCCACTTCCACCTGGACGCGATGAGCGTTAGCCCAGACGTCCTGACGGATGCCAGTTACTTGCCAGGAAACCTTCACGCCCGGTTTGCTGGTCTTGATGGTGAAGCTGCCGTTGGCGATTTCCGACGCGATCCAGGCCTGAGCAGGCTGGCCGATGGTGGTGAGCTGGTAACGGAAATCCGTGTTTAGAGCTTCGAACCAGGCGGGCATTGTCACAACGGCTGTGCCGCTGCCGTCGGTGGTGACATTGCCGTTATAGATATTCATCATGTCGGGCGATTCAACGAACGAGTGGTAGAGATATTTATTCGCCGGATCGAGCGGGTGGTCGATCTTGAAGGTGCCGCTGGCCTTGCTCAGTGCGCCAGTAACATCCACATCGCCGAGAAAAGCGCCGGCAAGCGCCCCACTGCCGCCTTGGGCCAATATCCCATAACCCCCTAGTTCGGATCCCGTCCCTCCGTATGCATCGATGCCGTCGCCACCCTCAACCCCGCTGGGATTGTCGCCGCCGGTGGCGAAGACGCCCGCTCCGCCCTGGGAGAACCCTCCATTCGCGTTACCGCCAATCGCCCGTACGCCCGATCCCCCGTAATCGCCCGAGACAGTGCCCGTTCCGCCGAGTGCATATATCCCGTTTCCTCCAGCCCCGGAGCCTCCGTTAGAGGATCCTCCGTACGCGCTCGCCCCTGTTCCACCGGTGCCGCCTGAGACCGCCTGCGCTCCGTTGCCAGCGATGGCGGACGTCCCAGGTGAAGTGTTGAAAATGTTCAGGACCGGGAAGATGGTGCCTGCTGCGATTCCTTCGTACGGCAGCGCGATCGTTCCGGCAGGACCTTGTGGACCTGTTGGTCCGGTAGCGCCTGTCGCTCCCGTCGGGCCTACCGCTCCAGTTGCACCGGCTGGCCCCGTTGCTCCCGTCGGGCCTTGTGGTCCCGCCGGACCTTGAGGGCCAGGCGAACCGGTGACACCCTGTGGACCTGCTGGGCCAACCGCGCCCTTTGTAACGTCGAACACTCCCGCACCCACGGTTAGCCGGAACGATCCGGCCGGCAGAGTCGGCATGTCGGCCACAATCTGCGTGCTGGTGTAAGAGACCAGCGTCAACAACTCACCGTCTAGATGCACTACCGGTGCACCCGAGGTCGGCAGCAGACTCGCTCCAGCAATCGTGATTTGCTGGGTTGCGTAGTCCACGATCGCGCTCCGAACCACAGGCGTTGTCTGACTATAGGCGATCCCAGACGCGACCACTACCACTAAGAGCACGGCCAAAAATACTCTGGACGTCTTGAGTAATAGTTCCTTGCGGAAATATTCCGGCTTGTCGGCGGTATCGCATGCTGCCAGCCCGAAAGCTTCAGCAGCCATTGTTTGAAACATGAAGTCCTCCTGATCGGTCCACGGCCAGAGTTGCCTCTTAATCTGTAGAAGCGCTGTTCTTGGCTGAGAGACACAGTGATAGGAAACAATTTGGAGATTCGTGTTGCGAGTTGAACGGCTCTTACTCCTCGACTCCCGAGGATCTCGCGGTCCGTTCAGCAACAGAAATTTCACCTTGGCTTCCACTATGGCTTTGGCACGAACCCTACGGGTACTTCCAAGTGCACTTGTCCGTTTTGCCCAATGTTCAAGTGGGGGACGTTCCACGGGGTCCCCGGGTGCGGTGGGTCCAGTCGCACATCTACGCCCAGTTGCTTGGCCTGAGCATTCAAGTCGCGTCACTCACACTAGCGTGGCCGGGCACTGATTCGCTTGATCAGCTGATCAGTGAATTGGACTGCCAAGCACCAAGAGTTCCAATGTGGGCCGAGCAATTTTGTGTGCAAGGTGTGTGCATGAACCACCTGCCTTGGGCGCGTGAAGTTCGCTTCCAGACCGTCCATTCCGTATCGCGCTTTCCCAAAGCTGTTTCAGATAGGGTTTTGATACAGCAGAAAGCAGACGCGTCCAGGGCTTGGGCCTTGGCACAGGGGGCGTGTCGGTCCGAGTCTGGGTCTGCGGAGCCGAGCAATTGTTGGGGTAGCCGTAGTACCTGAGATCAGCGTCAACCTTACCGAGCGGACTGGGCCTGAACGGCTTGGGCCGGAGGAACATGATTGCCGCGATGACACGTGTAGCAAGTAACTAATCCGGCGCCATCGGGAAGGTCGCCGGCAATCAGTTTGGTCAACGGTGCGTCCGCATGGCCGAGGGTCGCATTGATGTCTTTGACCATTTTGATCATGTTGCGCGCTATGAGTTTCTTGGGATTTCCGTCATCCCATCTGCCTTCCCCAGTTTCGAAATTATTGGCATGCCCATGCTCCATATGGTCACCGGAAACGTGGCAGAAGTTGCATTCGACGCCCAGAGACATCCGGAGGCCCTCCATGACTTCCACAAAATTAGTGTCCTGAGGAAGATAGCGCAAGTTCTTCGGAGGTTGCGCGGCCCCGCGGCCCCGGCCCGCGTTGGGATTTGGCGGAGCAGGGTTAGCCGCCACGCCAAAGGTCGATGTGTCCTTTGCCTCCGGCGCCCGTCTGATTTCCTCCGGCGCCTTCGTCTTTGGCTCAGTTTGTCCCTGGTGGCACGTAAAACAGGTAATATACTGCTTGCCTTCCGGATAGGGCAGGTATCGCGAGTTAACAAAGTCGTTTCCACTGTCGGGAAACCGGGATGCGAGGCCTTTCATCATGACCACCATCTGACGCGCTCTTTGTTTACGCGGGTTTTCGTCGCTCGCAAAGTCGCCGACGTCGTGACAGAATCCGCACTGGACGCCGAGACCGGCTGAAAACATCCGCATGACCTGGATCACGTTGACGTCCGGCGACAGGACTTTGAGGTTCTTAAATACAGGCGGCTGCTGCTCCCGCACTGGGGCCGCCGGCTGCTGAGCCTGTACAGCGAGCGGCGACAGGCAAAGAATAGGAAGAAGCAGTGCCAAACGTTGGCAGGTACAGGTGATCATTCCACGGTTCTCCCTGTTTGGCAGGCTTCATTTGGTGTGATTCTTCAACGGCGATGAAGCGGTCAATGAGTCTTTATACGACACAAGCAGCCATGCCAGGTTAGACGTTCCGTTGCCCCAGTTCAGGTTGGCCGCAGGTGGAGGGTTCCTGACGTAGACGGCATAGCGGCCAGGCCGTCTTAACAACGTTTCGTCAATGATCGCTTCGATCTCCGTGATACCTTTCAGTTCGTACGGAATCGGCATGTCGTTAAAAAACACCTGGGTGCGATCAAAGAAATTGAACCCCTCGATTTTCAGCCGGAGTGTCGGACTGCCCTCGCGTACTGTAACCTTTGACATCTGCGAATCCTCGAAATCGTGCCGCTGCGTGTCCATGGCCGTAATTCCGGGCTGCGGCAGCCTCCCCGGAGCGACGCCGCCCACGCGACCCTCTCGATAATTGGCCTTTTTGACAATCAACGTAAAGCCCAGATTCTCGATCATCGGCAGCCCGGCGAATCCCGATCCCCCAAACGGATTGGAGGCGTTGTAATAGGCATGGTACTTACCGTCCAGCGGCCGGCCGTTGTAGATTACTTTGGCAATGTCGTTCAGCTTCTGAATGCTTTGCAGAGGATTGGCATTGACGATCACCAGATCGGCCAGTTTCCCCGTTTCTACCGTCCCCAGATCCTTTTCTGCCTTAACCGCCTCGGCCGGCCACTTAGTCGCCGACTCAATTGCCTGCATCGGCGTCAGCCCGGCATCGTCGACCAGATTTTCTATTTCGTGATGAATCGCTGGACCGGGCGTTGCGTTGTTCCCGCCGTCTGTTCCCGCAAGCACATGTCCTCCGGCCTCCACGTACATCTTATGGAAGCGAAGTGCGTTCTGATACCCTTTCATATGCACCTCGCGATTCCTCGGGCGCAAATGCACGGGACCGGCGTAATTCCCGAGCAGGGTCAGTCTGCGCTCCTCCGGGTAATATGTCTCCAGCGCCTCGTTGCCGAGGATTAGCCGATCCTCCGCCTCGAATCGCGCCCATCCTTTTTGTAATCCCATCGCCTTCTCGATGAAAGTGGGAACCAGGTTGACATGGTGGTCCACTAGATATTTGATCTCTGCCGGAACCTTGGCATCGTCCATCCAAGACCAGATTTCCAACTCATCGGGCTGAGGTACGCCAGCGGGAATTCCCGCCACTTCACCAGGCTGCACTACTTGGCGGATAACCGGCGGCAGCGGTGGCATTTTATCGCTTGCGACCTCAATGGCTACGCCAAGCGAGTGCGGAATGATATCCGCGCCCAGTTCGGCTGCTTTCCTGGGAAGGATCTCGGGACCGCCGGAACGGATAATTGTTGCCTTTCCGGATTTGTGCGCTTCCTCGAACGCGGCCTGCACGACCTGGTCGCCCGCCCGGCCATTCTGAAACGAGACAATGTCTGCCCCCAGAGCAAGTATCCTGTGGGTCCACTCACGGGCTTCTTCCGGGGTCTTCAGCACCTGTAGTTGCTGATAAGGCGATTCGAGCCCGTTCAGGTTGGCGAACTCCTGAAAATGAACGGGCGCGTCGAACGGCCGCGGGGCAAGGATCTTGCCGGCCAGAATCCCCTCGTGCATGAGTACGCCCGTCTCGCCGTCGTCACCTATTCCTATAAACGAAGTGTTGCCGGTGTTGAGCATGGCTTCGCCGTGATAGGAGTAGAAATTCAGCTGGGCATCCCATAATCCCGGCACTATCCATTTCCCATCGGCGCGAATGACCTGAGCGCCAGCCGGGATCGCGTCACCCCTCTTTCCGATCTTTGAGATTCTGTTTCCCTGGATCACAACTTGAACATCGCTAGCGGGCGCTCCGCCGTTCCCGTCGATCAGAGTTCCCCCATCGACTACCACTATTTCGGGCGTTGTTTGTCCCTGAGCATGGTCAAGAGCGCTCAATGCAGCCCAAGCGATAAGGATGCAGGAGCCCAGCATCGGCAAAGCAAGTAATCGTCTCATAGTGAATCCGTGGGTGGTTGGGTCAAATTGCCGTTTAAATCCTAAACCTGTCGAGAATCCAGGTCAATTCAAAAACGCGCGGATTTCTCGCGTATTAACATATGTTTACAATTTATCTGCTATTAAGGTGAGTTAGCCGTGCTTCCCGTCAAGTACAGCGAATCTCAAATGGGAATTGCACCGCGGACGCAGCCCAGCGGCTCGTATCGTGCAAAGATTCCGCGAATTGAGCACCGATCAACTTCAGCTAGCTGGCCGGCGTCGTCATCGGCTTGCCCTTCTCCACGATGTAAACACCTACAGCCTTCAACGGTTCCGAGCCCTTGTTCTGCGCATTATGCACTGCTCCAGCCGGAATTACGATGGCTTCTCCCGCCTTAACGATTTTGGGTTCCTGACCGTCGATCGTTACTTCCAGTTGACCCTCTAATACGTAGTCGCTCTCATCGCCAGAGTGAGTGTGGCGGCCGGTGGACCCTCCCGAAGCAATCTCGATGCGGACGACAACGGCCTCGCGCCCCGGAACGGATATATCGCCCCGTTGCACGATAGTGCGCTGAACTCCGTTCTGCGCGATAAGCATGCCAAGGGAAAAGGCCAGGAAAATTAGAGTGCGGCGTACCATCTTCATTGTGTGTGAACCCCGCACCTTTGTACCAAAGCCGGGTGCAGGAACGATACACTCGATGCCGCCGCTTAACAGAACTTTACAGTTTGACTCATTGACGGAGCTGGCATCGAACGTTAGCATAAGTCCGGCGTAGAGCCACGATATGAGATTTCCCGTCTGTGCGTCGCGATCTGCCATTGCATTTGCAACCTTGCTCGCTTTTTGCTTGGTCGTAAAGTCGCAACCGGACCAGGCGAACCAGCCTCCGCCGCCAGCTCCCCAGCTCCGTAAGATCGCCGAAGGCACTTACTCTATCGAGAACACGAATGCTACCATGGCTGAGCTCGTTTACTGGGGCGGCAACGCGACGGTATACTTGACAGACGCCGGTGTCATCCTGGTCGACTCGAAATTCGCGCGCGCCCACGACGACTTAGTAGCAAAGGTGAAGTCGCTAACGGGGAAACCGATCAAGTACGTGATCCTCACTCATAATCACGGCGATCACGCTGCCGGCGCCGAACAGTTGGAAAAGGAAGGCGCAGCGGTTATCATCTCGGCCGATGACCGCGACAATATGATCCGGACCTCCAATCAGGGTTGGGTACCCGCAATCGGCTACATCGGCCAGATGAAGCTTCTGCTCGGAGGCAAGGAAGCGGATTTGATCCAGATGCGCGGCCATACCAGGGGCGACACGGTGGTCTACTTCCCGGCGTCCCGGGTGGTGTGCATTGGAGATTTAGCAACCACCGCCGATTCGATCCCCAGCATCGTGAACTATGCCGACGGCGGCAGTTGGTCGGACTGGCAAAGGTCAATCGATCAGATTCTCACGCTGGATTTCGACTATGCTATTCCCGGGCACGGCCCCGCGGTGACGAAACAGGAGTTGACCGCTTACCGCAACAAGAAGGTCGCCATGCTGGAGCGCTTTCGCGCTCTGAACCGGGATCACAAGTCCCAGGAAGAAATCACGCAAACGCTGGTGAAGGAGTTTAACTGGGGGGCGGGACCTTCCGCAGGAAACATTCCTGGGATGATGCAGGAACTGCGCTAAGTTCGGTGAGCTGAATTCCCGGTCGCGCTGAAACCACCCAATCGTTGCGCCCCGTCCTTCCAATCTGCGGTTCAATTATTTCAGTTGCTCGGCTACTTTTGCCAAGCCTGCTCTCGCGACTGCCTCGTCCTTGTCCCATCCCGGCGCACCGCTGATGCCAATAGCGCCCACGATCTCATTTCCGGCAACGATCGGCAGGCCGCCGCCGAACGCGATGGTGCCTTCGATCGGAGGATTGGGTAGGGTTCCTTCCGCAAGTGGTACGGAACCAGCCATTTTCCTGGACCAGCCCTCCACCACGTCCTTCGAGGGACGCCGGTAAACAAGCGCGGTGTAAGCTTTCTTGTGGCTTACATCGAGAACATGCAGAGCCGCTCCGTCATCCTGAAAGGCGACGATGGTTCGCCCGGAAGCATCGAGCACGGTGATGGCGCAGTGATAACCCTCCGCGCGGCATTTTTCGAGAGATGCTTGTGAGATGGCCATTGCCATATCTAGAGACACCGTTTTATGAACAAGGAGCCCTTGCTCGGCGCTCGCATTTCCGGCAGCCGTCGCGATTACAGCTAGCGCAGTCGTGAATGTGACCACGTTTCGTTTCATAGAGGTGCTCCTCACTTAGCTGCGGCTTTTTTCACCACTGCCTCTGGCGGTCTCGAAAGTTTGGCGCTATCGATGGCTGCGTTGGGTTGTACTTCGTTCAGTTGAAATGTTGACTGCCCGTCAGTCCAGGTCACAACCCAGTGGAAGGGCATCTTGACACCGTCGACATCGCGATAATCAGAGTAATCGATCTGCTGAGGGATTGTGCCGACAATTGTATTTGTATAGCGCACCTGGCGGACCAGAAAGTCAGTCTGGCTGTCGAAATACAGCTTTATGCGAGACCCTCCGCTCGCGGTTCCTTGGATCACGTGCACTTCTTTGTCGTCGATACTGGTGACTGGAAAACCGGTCTTCCAATCGTGAAGCGCTTGCTTGATCCCGGAGGGAAAGGAGAGATCGGTGTCGAGTCTGGCACCATCGAGCTCCGATCCGGGCAACAGCGGAAGCAAATGCACGGGTTTGTCGTAGGCGGCCACCCATCCCTGCCGGCCATCAAATGTCGTCGTCGTGTCGCCATTTTGGGCGTGGACAATGATAGTGCGCTGTTCCGGCGCTTTGGCATAGATTTCCATCGGGACTTTTTCGTGATAGCTGTCATACCCTTCGTACGTTCCCTTGCCGATGAAACTGGCGAGTGTAGCCTGCCGGTTGGCGCCACCGAGCGCAGCAAGGTATTTGTTCAGGATCTCGTCGGCCGACGGTCCTGGCGGAGCATCCTTGACGATCTCAACCTCGTTGGGATCCTCCTGAGGAACGCTGTACTGTTCGGCAAGACTAGGGATTACTTTGGGATGTTCGGCACCGCGGTGGCACGAGTAGCAGGTGAGGGCGCGACGTCCCCCGAACTGATTCTTGTTGATCTCATTGACCATCAGAATCATTTGCCGCGCGATGTTCTTACGAGGGACATCTTCGGCAAACTTATCCCAGTTTTCCAAGCTTTCCGAAACATGGCAGAAGACGCAATTCAAACCTAGGGACGCGGCGAAAAATCCCATCGTGTCCATAAACTCGCCCACTGGGATACCCTTCATAACCTTTACATTCTTGAATACTTGCTCCGCCATCAGCGGCTTATTCGTCGGCGGCTGCTGTGCATCGATCGCTAGAGGGACAATGCAGCCAATAAGAGCAGCCACCAGACACTGCGCTCGGCCCCTTTTGTTTGTTCGAAACCTCACCATAGGCATCAATCAGAGATGATCCTACAGCGCTCGGCACGAGTGCTCTAGCCTTAACATATCTTTACGTTTAGATCTTTGGGTCGGGATGACGCAGGGAGTCGAATTCTACTGAAACGGCGGGGAGAAGCGTGGCGTGTACCCGAATTTCCAGGCGGATGCGCTCGACTCCAACAACGTACCAGAAAGACCATCATGATCAATTCGAAACGATATAGTTTAGCGGCGCTAGTCGTACTAGCCATCGCCGCTCTTCCTGTTGCCGCGCACCACGGCACAGCGGTCTCTTACGACGCAAGCCATCCAATCACAATGAAGGCTGTGGTCACCGAGTTCCACTACGCTAATCCCCACCCCCAGCTTTATTTCGATGTGACCGATGAAAAGGGCAGTGTTGTGCACTGGGGCGGCGAATTTTATCCGAATCCATCGCAGTTAATTCAACAGGGCTGGGGCAAGAAGCGTTCAGAAACCGCATTGCCAGTGGGTGCCCACATTACGATTACGGTCGCGCCGTCACGAGCGGGAACACCAGTGGGCGCTATTCTTAAGCTCCTCAACGAGCAGGGTGAAGCAGTCATGGGCGTCAACGGAGCCGGTCCAGGAGGAGGGCCTCCACCGGAACCGCCGCCGCAACAGGGTGAGCAAAAACAGCCGTAAACAGAGCTAAGAGACGATGAATATCAAACTTGCGGTTTTTGGAATAGCTACAGGATCTCTTCTGTTCTGTACACCCGCCGCTCTGGCGCAAGGCGGTCCCGGCGAGCGAGGTATTACTGCGGGCGATCCGAAGAATGCTAACAAGCCATACGACAAGCACGACATATCCGGCATCTGGAGCCGCAACGGCACGCCGGGAGGATACGGAGGAGGAGGTACCTGCCGGGATTGTGGCGATCGGGGATTCTCTAATGATGTTCCTCCTCTGACGCCCTTGGGACAGAAGATGTTCGATGTCAACAAGCCGTCTTATGGCCGGCTCCTCGGCAGCGCCGACGCAGCCGCTCATCCGGAAGAGGCGATCGGCCGGCGGCGATCCGTCCCGCCAGTGAACGGATCCGATCCGTATCAGTATTGCAATCCGATGGGGCCTTCGCGCGCATTGATTTATCCGGATCCCCTGGAGATGAATGTCCTTCCCGACAAGATGCTTCAACAGTTCGAGTGGGGCAACGGCACGCGCACGATTTGGACCGACGGGCGGCCGCCGCTCATGGATCCGGATCAGCCGCGCTGGTGGGGTTATTCGACGGGCAAGTGGGATGGCGACACCTTTGTCGTGACGACCACCGGCGTGGATGAAAGAACCTGGGTAGATCATTACGGTTATCCGCACAGCGACGTCATGATTTTGGAAGAACGCTACAAGCGGACCGCTTATGACGTGCTGGAACTCAACATGACCATTACCGATCCTAAGATCTACACCGCACCATGGAAAAGCCAAACTAAGAAATTCCGGAAACTGGCCAAGGATGGTATCAAGACCGTGGATGGTTGGACAGGACTGATCGAGGACATCTGTGCTCCGGCCGATGACATCGACATTTTCATCAAGAAAATCCGCGACCCTGCGGGCGGCGTAGTTCACCAATAGGTCAGGCGCGCGTTCAGCAATCTGGCATCTTGCAGCGTCCCTACCATCACGTTAACGAAATCGCACGGTCATAGACACTCCATTCGATGAGCGCGCCGCTGTCTCGCCGCGAACGCTATCGCGCAAACAAGGCCATCTTCAATTCGGGTCTTGTTCAACAAATCGACTCGCCGGATCGAATGCTTTGATGTTTGCTGGGAAATAAGGTAATGGCGCATGCCTGCCCGCTGGTGCAAACCTCCGGGCCAAGTTTGTTTGATGTTTGCTGGGAAATAAGGTAATGGCGCATGCCTGCCCGCTGGTGCAAACCTCCGGGCCAAGTTTGAGGCGATAGTAGAAGGGGCCCGAATAGCTGGTGCCCAGTTGATGGGCAAGGCCGGCGCGGCGTCAGATTTAGCTAACTTAACAGATGTTTACAATGTTGACCGTTCCTCCGCGCCGTTCTCGCATAAACTCTGAGTGATGACACTAGTCTCAGGTCTGCGCGCCGGAGGAACATCCTACGCCTGACGACGCTAGCCAGCGGCGCGATCGCGGACTCAGTCTTCTACGGACTGGCGCAGGCCTTCTTTTCTTCCAGCATGGCGCCGAAAAACTTTGGGGATTTGCAGGCGGCCGGATGGTGGGGTACAACTTCCATTCGCTGATAGGAATCGCGGGCCCACTGGAGGTCATCGGTGGCGCTTTGCTGATCTTCGGACTGTTCACCCGGACGACGGCGTTCATTCTGTCTGGAGAGATGGCCGTGGCTTATTTCACGCGCTGGGCACCCCGCGGCTTTTGGCCCATCAGTAATGGCGGGGAAGAGTCGGCACTGTTCTGTTTTGTCTTTTTCTGGCTAGTATTCGCAGGTCCAGGCCTCTGGAGTTTCGATGAACTGCTGCACAAGATTCGAAACCAGAAAGAGTCAACGGCTCTGGTGACTGACGCACCCCAAGAGGCACTTAGCTCGTGGGAAGGGCCCATACGATCCCTGCTTCGCGTAGTCCTGGCATTCACCTTTTCGCTCCACGGTTACCGGCTCCTATTCGGCGTATTCCCAACTCTGGCAGGCCGAAGAGGTGCTCCTCCAATGCCATTGGACGGCTTGCCTCCTATCTTCGGTGCGCTGGAGATCGCGGGCGGAATGCTATTGTTCATCGGTCTATTTACTCGCCCGACAGCCCTAATTCTGTGCTGTGAGCTCCTGGCGGCGTATTTCTACTTGGCAATGCCGAGGTCCGTATGGCCGATCCGCAATGGCGGCGACGAAGTGCTTCTTTACCTTCTTGTCTTCATCTATCTCGGGGTGCGCGGCGCAGGTACGTGGAGTTGGGACGATCTCCGAAGAAAAGGAGCCTCGCGGGAACTAATGTCAGCCAGCGCCGGAAAAAGCCGATAGGTAGCGCATCGGCGAGCGGCGCCATGGCTGCAACATTTTCTTCCGAGTTGTCATGTGGATTGAAAACCCCCTCAGCACCTCCCCTACGGGATTTGCAGTGCTCGAATGTTTTCACATCGCAGGCTTCGCCCTTGCAATCGGGATGACCGCGCTCCTCGATTTCCGTCTGCTCGGTATTGGGCTCCAGAACCAGTCTCCTGCGCAGATAGCCCGCGCCTTTGAATGGTGGACTCTTGGTGGTCTGGTTGTGGCTGTGTTCTCTGGACTGCTGATATTCTCCACTGATCCAGATATGTATTACCTGAACTGGTCGTTTCTGATCAAGATGGTTTGTTTGGTGCTGGCCATCCTTTTCAACTACACGATTCATAAACGAGCGGTCTTTCGCCCGTGGGCGCCCGGCGCCGCTCGGCTGGTCGCTTGTATCTCGCTGATCCTTTGGGTGTCCGTCATCTTTGGGGGAATCTTCATTGCCGTCATCCGTACCGGTCTGACTTAGCCGCCCATGCTCCTTTCGTTCTTGATCTGGCTCGAAAATCTGACACCGTTCTCCAGCTTGCGCAGTTCGGCATACGTTTATCCGATCGTGCTGGCGCTGCATCTTTCCGCGATCTCGCTGTTTGGTGCAATGATCGTCGCAACAGATCTGCGGATGCTCGGATGGGCCCTGTTTGACAGCTCGATCGCGGACGTGATTACTCAATTGCGCTGGCCGAAGCGAATTGGCTTCATTCTCGCCGGGACCTGTGGGTTCTTGCTCTTCGCCTCCAAGGCCGAGGAGTACTTCTACAACGCTTTCTTTCGGACCAAGATGCTCCTGTTCGTTCTCGTGGCGATACATGCTTTGGTTTTCCGGCGAAGTGTGTACGGCGATCCTAGTAAAGTCGCCCGCCTACCATCGCTGCGGCGGCGCGCGAGGCTAGCTGCATCACTGTCGCTGCTTTTGTGGCTTGGGATTCTCTGCGTGGGACGAGGGATTGGTTATGTTGCGGGCCGCCCAGGCATGCACTTCAGGTAATGCAATTCTCGCTACTAACAGCGCCGGTGTCATCGCGACAATTGAGAAAGAAGTTTGTAAAGTTTCGTTAAGCGCCCTCTCCCAGGACACGGTTTTGCGCGTGTCAACATGCACTTGAGTTGGAACTACGTCACAATGGTTACACTTAGGTCTTCTTCTGAAGTACACGAGCGCATATGCGAAGGAGCATCCCCGATCGATCCTCCTGATCGACGACGATGTGTCGTTGTGTAACCTGATTGCAGAGTTCCTGTCGGCGCAAGAATTCAACGTGGAAACGGTCCACAACGGGCCCCGCGGTTTAGCCAGCGCCATCGAGGGCTTCCATGATCTGGTTCTACTCGATGTCATGCTCCCGGTCTTGGATGGATTTCATGTTCTGCAGAGGCTGCGACAAAGGAGTCCTGTACCGGTGATCATGCTGACGGCGCGCAACGATGAACGCGATCGCATAGCTGGTTTGGACGCAGGCGCCGACGATTATATTGCGAAGCCTTTGCGGCCCCATGAACTGCTCGCCAGAGTGAGGGCCGTGTTGAGACGAACTGCTCAGCAACCAGTTACGATAGATTCTCCGATCGAAATCGGCGATATCGAGTTGAAGCCAAAGAGCCGCAAGGTTTTCGTGGCTGGGGCTCCGATCGAGATGACGTCGTTTGAATTTGACATTCTCAATGTGCTGATGCGAATGGCCGGGCGAGTGGTTTCGCGCGACGAACTTGCGGCGATCCTCTACCATCGCGAAGCGACTCCCTATGAGCGTTCGCTTGACGTGCACATAAGCCACTTGAGAAGAAAGCTTGAGACCGGCGGTGGCACGCTGATCCGAACTGTTCGCGGAATAGGATACCAATTCATTACGGCAGTAGAGAACGAAAAATGAAATCTGTTTACATCAAGGCGCTACTGTTGTCGATTGGAACCCTGGTCTTCTCCCTAGCGGGATTTCTGGTTATCTCCAGAACCATGACCTACCGGATGTTCGCCAAGGGAAGCCCCATCGGCCGAAATGCAGCCATCCAATCCGAGGAAGCCAGCTTGGCGTATGAAAAAGGCGGTGCGACGGCCCTTTCTTCCTACCTCGGCTGGCAGCACTCACTCTATCCGCAGCTGAATTTCTACTTCGTAAGGAAAGGCCGAGACCTGGTTACCGGAGTAGACCGCTCAGGACTGCTAGGAATGGCCCAATCGAGATGGAGCTTTCTGGCGGTTGCGAGTCCAATCGTCATCGCTGTTCCGTCCCCTGCTAGCCCGGACGCGTTCATCATCGACGCTCCACCCGATAATGTGATGTTCTATTTGGACTATTACCTCCTGCTGTTAGGTGCGATTACCATCTTTTGTTGGGGGCTGGCGCTCCAGTTTGCTTCGCCGCTGAACCAACTGGCGGAAATCGTACGGCGTTTTGGAGTAGGCGATCTGTCCGCGCGAGTCCGCTGGCGGCGCCACGACGGCATCGGCGATGTGGGCCGAGCGTTTGATCAGATGGCGGACCGGATAGAAAAACTCCTCACAGCCGAGCGGCGCCTCTTACAGGACATCTCCCACGAGTTGCGCTCTCCGCTAGCAAGACTAAGTTTCGCTGCCGAGTTGGCGCGAACCTCTCCCGATCGCGAGGCCGCAGCTATGCGAGTAAATAAGGAGATTGATCAGCTCACGGATTTGGTCCAAAGCCTGCTGCAGGTAACACGCGAAGAAGGCGATCTAAGTGCCCGTAAGTTGGAATCGGTAGTGCTCGATGGTCTCGTGCACGCGCTGATCGAAGATTGCGAAATCGAGGCTGCGGCCCGCGGCTGCCATCTGGTTTCCGCTGGATCGAGTCGTGCCGAGTTGCTC
>JBEKLB010000214.1:0-20770 GCA_050010415.1 Bryobacteraceae bacterium
CGACGGCGTCATCTCCGGAGATCCCGCCATGCGCACCGGGATCTCGCGTATCGGAAACAACTGGTCCGCTGTGGCTTTCAACGAAATCGCTCCTAGAGACGACTCGGGACGGGCGCAGCCGAACAAGGTGTTCTCCGAAAGCGACATCCAACTGGTCGTGAAGGGCGTTCTGGACGCCTGCGACGCCAACGACGGAGTAAAAGACGGCATGGTGTTCAACACGCGAGCCTGCAAGTTCGATCCCGATGTGCTGCAGTGCAAGGCCGGGAAGAATGATTCGTGCCTGACGCCGCAACAGACGGCCGCGATCAAGAAAGCGTTTGCCGGCCCGCACGATTCGCGGGGCGATCCGGTTTATCCGATGAACGGCTATGACGCGGGGATCGCGAATCTGCTGCCGAGTCCGAAGCCACCCGCCAATCCACCGGCGTCCGGAGCGCCAGCGCCGCCGGTGAGCATCGACGTGGACCAGCGCCTTTTTGCGTTGCTGGGCGATCCGCTAGAGGCGGTCACCGACACCACCTGGACGAATCTGAGCACTTTCTCGGCGCACGGAGGCAAGCTGCTGTTCTATCACGGAATGAGCGACCAGGCGTTTTCCGCGATGGACACGCTCGATTACTACCAGCGCATGGCGAAGGCCAACGGCGGCACGGAAAAGGTGCAGAACTGGAGCCGCATGTTTCTGGTGCCCGGGATGTATCACTGCCGCGGCGGTGAATCGCTCGACAATTTCGATTTGCTCACCGCGCTGGTGGATTGGGTAGAGAAGGGAACGGCTCCTGATTCCGTGGTTTCCAAGGGTAAGGCTTTCCCGGGCAGAACACGGCCGTTGTGCGCCTATCCCAAGTACGCGCATTACAAAGGGCAGGGCGACCCGGAAGACGCGAAGAATTTCGAGTGCCGGGAATGAATACGGTCTAATAGTCGGAACTTACCCGTGGCCACCCTCGCGCCGGGCCTGATTTTCACGACCGGCAGGACGCGGAGCGCTCTGAGGTCGAGGCGCGCTCGCATGCGGTTGCACCGTGTGTTGACTGCGCGTCGCAGCATGCTGCACGGGAGCCCGGTTACGAGTGGCAGAGGTATGTGGCGCCGGGCTGCTACGCGAGGTGTAGCGGGACGGAGTTGGAGTAGCGCGACGTACCTGCGCACTCCTGTGTGGCGCCACCGCGTGTTGCGTCGAAACCCGATAGTGAGGAGCAGCGACATGGTTACGGGAAGGCGGGGTGGCATGCGCGCTGCTGGGACGTGCACTCGTCGCCAACTGCGCGCGATTGGTGCTCGCTGTGTTCCGGAGCTGGTTTTGCGCGGCCGGCGGAGAATCGTGCCGGCCACGAGTTGCCGCAAGTTGTGCAGCCGTCGGCCGAGCCGTCGTACCGCCACGGCCGCCGTTGAAGCTGACACGATTTATACCGCCGTTGCTGGTGACAGCGCGGCTGTACACGTTGTGAACAATCGCGCGATCGACGTGAGTGACGGCGCCGTTGTAGTAAAACGCTCCATGATTCCAATACCCGCCGTAGTAGCCGAAACCGGTATAACCGAACCCGTAATTGATTCCTCCATAGAATCCAACCGACAGGCCCCAATACCCTTCGTGCCATCGATACAGACCGTCGCCCCAGCCCCAATATCCTGGCGTCCAGAGCGCGCCAGTAAAGGGCGCCAGCACCCATGCGCCGGGTACCCAATAATAGCCGTATGCGCCATAAGCCCAGTAACCTGGAGCCCAGATATATCCTTCGCCTGGACAAATAGGCTGCGCGTAAACGGGCAGGAGCGGCGGAGCGATCGAGACGGATACGAACACGCCCCCAAGGGATGCAACCGGGATTGCCAGCAACACCGCTGCAACCAACACCAACCGAATAGCGTTTGTCATTTCGCTCACCCCACTTTGTAGACTCGCTGGCCGGGACGAGCGTTGCGCTACACCGTTGCGTAACCACCCCAGACTCTCTGGCTTGATCCAGGTTACTTCGGCTGTAAGCAATTAGAACAAGTATCGTGAAAAAACTTCACGATCCAGTCTCCGATGAATCGGCCTGCCTTTTTCGGCGCCACTCCACGAATCGCGCCGCGCTGATACAGCAGGCAAGCCCAACCAACACAAAAAGCAAGGCAAACAACACGCCTGCGTTGGTCGTCAGAATCTCTGTCGTCATTGTGTTCAGCATCTTCATCAACCGGTGATATTTCTGTTAGGCAACTCAACGGCCTTTCGTCCCGTAGAACAGCGGCCCGCCATGAAGACGGGCCGCATGCAATCAGAGATTAGTAGCCGTAGGGAGGTACCGCGCAACCGGGATAGGGCTGCCAGACACCGTTCGGGTCGTAAAATCCCGCGGGATTACAGACTGGAGCCGCGTAGCCATAGGACGGGTACACGCCAACTCCGAATCCAAATCCGGGTCCATACCATCCTCGTCCGCCGTAATAGCCGCCGCCGTAATATCCTCCACGAACGCCGCCGTTGAAGCCGCGCGCGGGCGCCGAGAAAGCATGGCCGCCATTAAAATTCCCACGGGCCGGTGCGGAAAAGGAATGTCCGCCGCCGCTGAATCCGTGTCCTCCAGAAAATCCGCCCGCATGGCCTCCACCGCTGTGACCGGCTGCCATCGCCGCTACGGGACTAAAGGCCACCATCGCAATCGCCAGAGCTACCGGCGCAATTGCGGTTTTCGCGAAACTCAGGAATCTGTTTTTCATAAACCACCTCCAAACCACGCCCTTTGGAATGCATGCAGGTGGCCTCAGGCAAGCAGTTGAAAGCACTGACTCATCGATGAAAACAGGTAGTTGGAAAGCACCAGAACGGTGAGAGGGAACCACCAGCAAGCGCTAATTGGCTTGTTTGGTGCTGTTCTTGGCCGGTTCAGCCGCGCCGGTTGCAGAAGCTGCGGGATACACCAGAATGTCTGCCTTGCCATTGTCGCCGGTATCGCCGGACTTTCCGAGGCCAAGAGTTTTGATCCGTGTCGTCCAAGCGGAAGTTTTTGGCGAGATAATCGCGAATTACGGCTGCCCGTCCTTCCGAGAGGACCTGGTCTTGGTCCGTCTCGCCCTTCATGCCGACCGAAACCGCCACCACCGCCAAACCGAACTTGTTGGTCTGCAAGTAGTCTCCAGCGTCCTTGAACGATTTCTGATCCTTTAGCTTGGCTTGCTCATTGAAGATTTTTTGCCCGTCATACTCAAACACCTTGGCTGGTTCTCCAGACGGAAGATTCGCGATGGCATGCTTGGTCAGATCGGAGGCATCTTCATAGCCCCGATTCTTAAAGAATGCGCGCAGCAGAATCACGTGATCGGCGAATGATTTCGCCCCGTGCACGTCGTGCGTAACCACCACCGAGGTGAGATTTCTTTCCTTCTTGAGTCTCAGGATCAGCTCACCGATTTCAGCCGCGGTGATCGGATCGAGGCCAGCAGTAGGCTCGTCGAATAGCAGAAGATCCGGGTCTAAAGCCAAGGCCCGCGCCAGGCCCACCCGCTTTTGCATTTCCTCCGGAAACGTCCGAGGGTAGCTTGTTCAGGTCATGCTCCATTCCAACGCTCGCGAGCAAGGCGCCGACCTTCTGCCGCGTCTCGGCGTCCGATAGCGTGGTGTGGCGGCGCAGGGGAAACTCGACATTTTCCTGGACGGTGAGCGAGTCATACAAAGCCGCTTGTTGAAACAGGAAGCCAATCTTCTTTCGGATCTGGTTCAACCCGTCCATTTCAAGACCGGAGATTTCCTGGCCGTGAATTCGAATGGACCCTGAGTCGGGCTGCTGCAATCCGGCGATGAGTTTGAGCAAAACGCTCTTGCCCGTGCCGCTTCGTCCCAGCACCACGATGGTTTGACCTTGTTCCGCTTTGAAGTCAACCCCGGCCAGGACGTGTTGCGCGCCGAACGATTTGTGCAGGGCGCTCACTGTCAGTGGCGTCGCATCGGACGAGGAGTCCGGCCTGGTTTGATCCCCCGCGGGTTCGCTGGTATTTATGAACGCGCTTGCCGTCATGATGGAAAAAACACCTGAATGAAACGCACCAGGATCACATCCGCAAGGATGATCAATAGCGATGAAAGCACCACTGAGCTGGTTGCCGAGCGCCCCACGCCGGCGGTGCCTCCGCTGGTGCGCATCCCTTGGAAACACGAAACCAGGCCAATGATGAAGCCAAACACCACAGTCTTGAAGGTGGGGGGAAGGAAGTCACTCAGAGTGGCTTCTTTCAGGCCGCTGTGCAGAAACAAACGAAAAGTGATGGGCTGCGACAAGGTCGTCGAAATCCATCCAAGAAAGATGCCGGAAGCGTCCGCGACAAGGGTCAGCAAGGGAAGCATGCACAGGCACGCCAGAACCCGAGCAGACGCGAGGAACTTGTACGGATTGACGGCTGAGACTTCCATCGGGTCAATTTGTTCGCTGACGCGCATGGATCCAAGCTCCGCCCCAATGCCTGGCTCCCACGCGGCCGCTTACGATCAGGGCTGTAATGACAGGGCCGCTCTCTTTAATGATCGAGAACACGATCACCGCGGGCAGCATGGCCTTGGCCCCGAAGCGAGTTAAACTGGCGTGGGTCTGCAGCGAGAGTGCAACGCCCGTGGCTGCTCCGGCAACAGCAACCGACGGAAAGGATTTCGACCCGATCGCGTCCATTTGCCGAACGAGTTCCCGGCCCTCCCAGGGAGCGCCGAAACCGGCGCGGGCCACACGGACGCAAAACTGGCCGAACTCGCCGAACCATTCGCAAAAGGTTTCAAGCCAATTTCTGGCCTCTATTGCATCCGTGATCACGCGACGGAACCTCACTGAGATCGGTGCTATTCAGTGACCACAGAAAGTCCGGTCGTTATCAATCATTTGGCGGCGTGGCCCGCGATGCCGTTTGCAATTCTTGCCGGGCTCGGCCGGTAACAAAAACAGCGCTACTGCCCCAAATTGAGCCGCGTATCGGAGCCGCCGAGATCGATGGATTGGATGGTATCCATCCCATTCTGATTCGCCGATTCGACCTGAGTCTCACGAAACTTCCTGTCGCTGTTTTCAACCTTCACAGGAACTGTGAAGGAATTTCCGCGCGTGTCTGTGAATACTGCCTGAGACCCTTCCAGCTTCAGCTTATACTCACCAGGCTTCAGTTCGATGGCTCCAGCTTTTGTGTTCGCGGGCAGATCGATGTCATAGGATTTGGCTGCGGCTAATCCGACGGTTGCAAGAGTCAGCGCGCCAAGGGTCAGTAACGATTTTCCGGTCATGTGTCAAAACTCCTTACACCTAATACGACGAGCCGGGAAATGTTAGGTTGGGGCAATTAATGTAAGGATGTGTTTCGGACCGGGCAGAAGTTGTGGCTTAATTCGACGAGGTAGCCTTTTGGTCTTTCACCTCAAGCTCATTCACAACCTGCTGCACATTGGGAACAGCGGAAGCTACGGTTTGGACCTGTGCCCGCTTTGATTCGGAATTTACCTTGCCGGTCAGTGTGACGACGCCGTTCTTGACTTCATACTTCACGCCTTTGTTAAGGCGATTTTGGATCAGTGCAGCATCGAGATTCTCGTCGATGCCTTTATCCAGATCGGAATTCACTGTCTTGGTGCTGCTCTCCACTCCGGGCGGTAGCACGGCAATCTCGTCGGAGACCACTTGGCCACCCGCGTCCGCCTTGGCAATCGATTCGGCTTGCGCCTTATCGGCGTCAACCGCGACGTGGCCGCCTAAAGTCACGACGCCCTTGTCGCGATCCTGGCTCACGGAAACGTCCTTCAGGTTCGCGGCATCCAGCGACTTGCGGATAGCGCCAGAGACGTCAGGCGATTTCGTGGACGTACCTGAGCACCCGACGAGGGTTCCTCCTGCGATCAGAGTGAACGCGGTTAGATAAGATCTGAGCATGGTCATAAATGGTCCTTTCCCCGCTCGCTAGGACTGCACGTCACGAACCAAACGAAAGATCGAAGTGAGTGATTGACTTCCCGACGACCAGGCCAGCATTTCTATCCAAGACTTGCCGTGGCGAGGAAATTGTTCCCGCAGAAAAGTTCCACTGACTCACTCGAACGTAGTGGGTATATCAAAGGACACAACGCCGGTCGCCAAGCCAAGATCGAGACCTGTGGCTGACAACGGCTGCGGAGCCGTTGCATTGATCACAATCAGCTTGCCGTTTCCCGGCGGGAGCGCCAACAGGATGGAAGGCGGAATGTTGAGTTGCCCTGCACTGGAAGGGGCGTGGCAATAGAAATTGATGCTTCCAATTTGAGTCGCGGCTACACCATTCACCATGACATCGCCGCTGGCGAAACCGCCGGTCCAGGTTACCGTCGCACCCTGCGATCGAGTGATGCTGGCCAGCGCGGTCTGATTGGTCAAAGCGAACGAGGCCTGGACGTCGATGGACACCTTGAAACTTCCTATGTCCTTTCCACCTGAACCGGCAAACGTGTACGTGCCCGGGGAACTCGTCAAGGTCCCCGATGGCAGTGCTGATTCGTACGAGCCCCCTTGGCCTGACAACTCCACCGAGCCGGCTGGGCCTGTCAACTGGATGGAGCCGGCATCGAGAGGGGCTTGGAACGGGAACCCCAGGCCCGGCTCAAACACGCTGCAACTTCCCTGGGACGCATAATGGTTGCCAGCTCCGAATTCCGAACTGCTGATGGAACTGGAGAGGACGAATGCCTCGTCATCCCGTGTTCCCTGCGAGTTGGTGAATTGAGAGACAACCACTGCCAGCGAATTGACTGGGGTGTTGCCCTTGGCCGCCAGCGAATGAAGCTCGCTGCCGCTTAAGCCCAAACCGGGGTCCGAGCACGCTCCACCTTGCGGATTCACCGGGACTGTGACCGAGTTACTAACCACCGTGCCAGTATCCACAATCACGGAAACGTAGCAACCGGGAGAAAGATTTTCCGGAATCACGACATTGATCTGATCCAAGCCCGGGTACTCGGATCGGCCCCGATACAGGACATTCGCGGAGATCCCCCCAATGTAGACCTCGATGGGGATGCTGGTGAGATTGTTCTGCTTTTGCGGGTACGTGCGATCGTCGTTGGATGTATCGGCGCCGAGGCCAGAGCCCCACAAAATTATGGTTTGGCCGGGCCTCGCAGAGTTTGTGAGTCCGAGAACGTTGAAGTTGGAATCGGTGATGACGGCGGCGCCTGCGCCGTTTCCGTACAGGGTGTCCAGTCCAACCGCGCTCGGCACTACCTGAATGTTCACGATCGCGCTGTTGCCGTTGTAGCTCACCGTCAAATTTCCGGTGCCTACCGGAGTGGTGGATGGCAGAACCGCGGCGACGCCAGTGGAGGAAGCGTAGTAGAGGGCCGGAATGGTGGTGACGCCATTGACAGTCACGGAAAGGCTGGTTTGATTCAACGTTTGGGGTAAACCAGGCGCCGCGCTGGACTGCAGCACAGGCATGAAAGTGCCGCTTAAATTCTGACCCTGAATCAGGAATATACTGCCGGGTGCGATCCCGTAGTTGGGAACTCCGGGCAAAAGGTAGCTGTAATTGTTCTGGACTGCCGTGACGAATAGAGGAGGACCGGAGGCCGCTGGACGCCCGGCAATTCTCGATCGGGTGTCGCTGACGAAGGTGGTGTACTGGAGCGAGAGAGCGCCAGCGTTGGCCGCCGTCACCAGGACCTTGGCATAATGGCCACCGTTGGTGTGCACTCCGAACACATCGCCGGCTACCAGGATGCTGCCGGGAAGGGGACCCGCGCTATAGTGCGCAGCGGACGCGGAGCGAGTGCGAATGGCCTTGAACAGGCGCGATCCATACTTTCCCGCGTTGAAGACAGCGGCGCGGCCTTCCGGCGTCAATGCGGTTCCGTTCCATTGGATGTCGCCTCCCGTGGTCGAAACAGCGCCAGTATCCAGATTTAAGGATTCGCCCGGCGCGAGAGTCTTTATGCCGGATTGATCGGCGGAAGCGGAAGTGGCGAGGGCCATCGCCAGCGGGACGATGACAACGAAGTAATTTCGAGAGTTCGCCGGCATGAATATACTTTACGAAACAAGCGCAGGGCGGGGAAGTCATGCGGCCGCACATCGAAATCGAATCTGCCCCCACGGTTTGGAATCAGGTGGAATCCCTGATCCAAGGCCGGCCTACTTGGAGTCCGTGCAGGCGGCCGTGAGCCACTTGCCCGTTCCGTTAATCGTCATGTTCATCGGCTGTCCGTTCGATGTGCCATTGGATACGACGGTAAACTTCATGGACTCAGGAGTCAGCGCTTCTGCAACGATTGTGCCGTTCGTCTTCATGTCAGGACTGTCGCACATGACTTTAGCCTCAAATTTGCTGTGCGAGGAATTGGATACATTGACCTTGCAGGACTTTGACATGCCTCCGGGGTTGAAATTCGTGAGGTCTTCCTTCTTGACGCAGTTCTTGCTGGTGTTGGTCATGGGCTTGCCTGCGGCCATATTGCCGGCTTGTTTCAACGCTGCCTCCATCTTTGCGCGCTGTTCGGGCGGGAGCTTTGCGAGCTGATCCGCCGGGATCTGCGGCATCTGGGCTGCGTTAGCCTGGGGCATCCCGGCCATTTGCACTGTTACGGTGTATTCCCATTCGCCGGTTTTGATATCTAAGGCAGTGGGGTCGGCAGCCCAAATAGGGGCGCTCGAAAGAAATGCCAGAGCAAGAATTAACTTCACGGTTCCTCCAATCATCCGGCATATATTTGAAGCAGGCCGGGACACTAATCCGAGCATAAGGAACGGGCGTTGGTACGAACAAGGCTGGATTTCGCTTAGGAGTCTTACGTAAAATCCCTTAGCTCCCCGTGGGCGCACCCTCAAGATCGCAAAAGGCTTGGCCAGCACACCGCAGGCTCACCAGCACACAATGGGTGAAGTGAAACTAGAGCATCCGACAGAAACAGGCCGGGCTGATCTGATTGAGACACGAGCGCGGCTTTTGCCGTTTGCATTTACCCTCGGTCTCGCCGGCCTTACTTTGCTACCTGAGGTTCGTCGAAACCCGAAGGTGCTGGCGGCGTTTCTGGGCGTGGCGATCGTGCTGTGCGTGTGGAACGCGCTGCTGCTCGTCCGGGCTCGGCGCACCGGGCGAACGCTCAAGCTGGAAGTGGTCCCGAGGAAGCAGCACTATGTGCAAGCCTGCGCGCAGCTCTCGGTGCTGTTGTATTGGGGCTGGTATTGGCCGCCGGTTTATGCTTTTGGGCCGTTCATACTCGCCCAACTGCTCTTCGCTTACGCCTTCGACATGCTGCTCGGCTGGTCCCGGCGCGACACCTACACACTCGGTTTTGGTGTGTTTCCAGTCATCTTTAGCATCAACTTGTTCCTGTGGTTCAAGCCGGACTGGTTCTATCTGCAGTTCGCGATGGTGGCGCTCGGGTTGGCGGCGAAAGAGCTGATCCGCTGGAACAAGGACGGCCGGCGCGTCCACATCTTCAACCCCTCGTCGTTTCCGCTCGGTGTATGTTCACTCATTCTGTTGGCTACCCACACGAGCGGCATCACCTGGGGCCAGAACATTGCCACTACGCAGTTCTATCCGCCACAGATGTACCTGATGCTGTTTCTCATCGGACTGCCTGGACAATTCTTCTTCGGCGTGACCTCCATGACTATGTCGGCCGTCGTGACTGCTTACGCGTTCAGCCGTGTTTACTTTGCCGCCACCGGCGTATATTTTTTCTACGATTCCTATATCCCGATCGCCGTGTTCCTCGGGATGCATCTGCTGTTCACCGATCCTTCCACGTCGCCCCGCACCGAGCTCGGGCGGATCATCTACGGCGTGTTGTACGGGTTGAGCATGGTGCTGCTGTATTGGCTGCTGGGCCGCGCGGGGATGCCGACGTTCTATGACAAGCTGCTCCAGGTCCCGTTGCTGAACCTGTCCATTCAGGGGATCGATTCGGCCGCGCGTTCGCGCTTTCTTAGCTGGCTCGATCCCGCGGCTCTGGGCCGATCGCTCGCGCCCCGCCGGCGCAATCTGGCCTACATGTCCATTTGGATGCTTGTGTTTATTGTCCTGAGCGCCACGGGAGCAGTGGGCGACAATCATCCCGGCCAGTGGCTTCCGTTTTGGCGACGGGCCTGCCATGACGGGCGAGCATACGCCTGCCCTTACCTGGCCGACGTGGAACTGGGTTTTTGTAATCGGGGGTCGAGCTGGGCCTGCAACGACGCCGGACTCATGGATATCGCGCTCTCACGCTCCGGCGAAGATCTTCGCCGGCTAGATCCAGCGGGCTCCGCGGAGCCTTTCCGCCGGGGTTGCGAGCTGGGATCGGTGGTGGCCTGCCGCAACCTGAACGTACTGACTAGCGGGGCTGGCGCGTTCGCTGCCACCCAGCCGACTCTTGATGATTACCCGATCATTCTCAGGGGAAGCAAAGGCGAGATCCGGGAACGGGAACCGTTGAAGCTGTACGCGCTGGCTTGTCGCGAAGGCTGGCCCAACACCTGCAGATGAGCGATCAGGTTGTGTCTCAGTTTGAATTTCTGAGCGCAGTCCGTCGGGCGAGTCGCGCGATTAAGCAGGAACGTACGTCAACCGAATTAAGTCTTCGGCGATTAAATCGCTGGCCACCAGGTGAAGCGGCGGCCGGGGGCCGGCGAAGAATGGCTGGCCCCCGCCAAGCACGACGGGGCGGAGGTAGAGCCGATACTCATCGATCAGACCGGCCTCGGTCAGGCTTTGCGCCAGGACTGGTCCGGCAACGTGAATCTCGCCAGCCAGTTCAGCCTTCAGCCTGCGTATTTCGTTCTCGAAGTCATCCGCGACAAGCGTGGCGTTGGGGCCAACTGACTTGAGGGAACGCGACACGACCCACTTCGGCTGGTTCCGCCACGCCACTGCGAACTCGCGATCCTCCGCGTCCCAATCAGGAAGATCTTCGTCCCAATAACGCATGATCTCGTACGTGCGGCTACCGTAGATGAGGCCCGTCAGGCCACGTACCAGCTCGATGAAGTGACGGAAGGCCGCGGGTGCCCAAGCTTCATGTGGTCCACGTAGCCATCGAGCGACTGGCTCAATCCGTAGACAAATCTTGCCATGCTGCAAATCTCCCTCCCACGTTCATCAGAATAGCTTGAGCCGGCCTCGCGCGGAGGTAAAGTTGAACACTATCTGCGCGCCGCGGTATAGGTGTGGCCAATAACCAGAGGTCCGCTTCCCTGTCCTGAGATTCAAACTGAGAGACTATCAGCTATCACAGCGCGAATAGTTGTAACCTATGTGGGGAAGTAGAAATCGTCTTATGCGACATTTGGGCAGAAGCTCTGCTCGCCGGCAAGCCGGATTTCAATGGAATTTGGGAAGCCAACAACACCGCGAACTGGGACCTTCAAGCTCACCAGGCGCGTCCTATGGTTGCGCAGCCTGGCGTGGTGCCTAACTCGGTGGTTCTCGCGGCGCCAGTACTTGGGCTGGGCGCGATCGGCTGGGTTCCGGGAGGTCTCGGCGTCGTGGAGGGCGAAGAGATTCCCTACCAACCATGGGCGGCTGCCAGAAAGAAAGAGAACCTGGAACACTGGATGGACCGCGATCCGGAAATCAAGTGTTTTCAGCCCGGCGTGCCGCGCGCCATGTACATGCCGCATCCGTTCCAGATTATTCAGGGCGCCACTAAGATCATGATGGTGTTTGAGTTTGCCGATACCGAGCGCACCATTCACCTCACTAAGATGGAGCCGTATCCGAACACAGCATATATGGGTTACTCAGTGGGCCGCTGGGAGGGAGATACGCTGGTGGTCAGCGCATCCAATTTCACCGATGCCACCTGGTTCGACCGGTCGGGAAACTTCCATAGCGATGCGTTGAAGGTCACGGAACGGTACACTCCGGCGGGCAAGGATGTGATCCACTACGAAGCCACCATCGAGGACCCGCAGGTATTCACGCGTCCGTGGAAGATCAGTATGCCCCTCTATCGCCGGTTGGAAACGAATGCCGCCTTAACGGATTTCCGTTGTGTTGAGATGGTGGAAGAGCTCATGTATGGACACCTTCGCAAGCAGCAGCTGGTCAAGCACTGGGAGGGTAACACCATGGACGTGGATATCACGCGCAAGATCCCGCCCGGCGAGGCGGTCTACGAGCGTTACATATCGGGGAACCCGCCACCGGCGAAATGAAAGGATGTTGTGAAATGAATCATCAGAAGTTCAGTCCCATGCAAAGCAAGTTAACTGTTTCAGCTGTTGCCGTAATTGCCTTGCTCCTGTCCGCGCCCGCGCTGTCGGCACATCACGCCTTTGCGGCTGAATTCGACGGCAACAAGCCGGTCCATTTCGCGGATGCAACCGTCACCAAGGTCGAGTTCATTAATCCCCATAGCTGGATTCATGTCGACGTGAAGATGCCCGACGGCACGGTGGAGAACTGGGCGGTCGAAGCGGGGAGCCCGAACATCCTGCTCAGGCGCGGCGTTACCAGAGACACATTGAAGGTGGGGCAGAAGATTGTGGTGGATGGCTATCAGTCTAAGGACGGGTCGCACAGGGCAAACGGCCGCGATCTCACGCTACCCAATGGGCAGAAGCTGTTCCTCGGATCCTCGGGTACGGGCGCGCCTTACGAAGTGCAGCGGCCGGGTGTGGATACCCAGAAAGATCCGCAGCAGAAGTAGCCCCGGAACTGGAGCCCTAGACGATGATGAGTGACCGATCTCGAATACAACGAGGTGCACTGGCAAGTGTTCTCGGCCTGGTGTGCCTGGGAGCGGTTTCCATGACCGGTCAGACTCCCGCGAAGCCAGCGTCACCTCGGACGCCGTGGGGCGACCCGGATCTGCAGGGCACCTGGTTCGTCCTGGCGGACGTGCCACTGGAGCGCTCCGCGGCGAATGCGGGCAAGGAATTCTTGACCGACGCGGAAGTGGCTGCGGCAGATGAAAAGAAGGGGTTGAATCCAGGGCGCAACGCCCGCGCCGCGGATAAATCCCAAGACGTCAGCGGCGCGTATAACGCCGTTTTCAACTCAGTCTTGAAGACCGGCAAGCGGACCTCGATGATTACCGATCCACCGGATGGGAAAATCCCTCCACTGGTTCCGGGCGCCTCGCAGGCGGCCAGGGCTGGCTTTGCAGGACTGGGTTTAGGAAATGGAGCCGGACAGAACGACAACCCGGAGACTGTCCCGCAATCGCCGCGTTGTCTTGGCGTCCCGATGCCGTTCCTTCCGCTCAACACGCTTTTCGCCCAGGGCACCGTGATGCAGGTGGTGCAGGCTCCCAAATCCATGGGGATCTATATGGAGGACGATCACGCTGGAGGCGGCAACCGGGTCGTCTTCATGGATGGAAGCCAACACCTTCCTTCCAAGCTGAAATTCTTCCTGGGAGATTCCCGGGGCCATTGGGAAGGCAACGCGCTGGTGGTCGAAACAACGAACTTTTCGCAGGGTTTTCGTGGATCCAACATCGAGACGTACAAGATGATCGAGCGCTTCACGCGCGTGGACGCCAACAGATTACGGCGCGAGATTACTTTCGACGATCCCAAGACTTGGACCAAGCCCTGGACCGTGGTCATCGAGATGGGGAGGGCGCCCAGCGAGCGGCACATGATTTTCGATTCTGCGTGTCACGAGGGAAATTACGGCATGACCGGTCTGCTGGTGGGTACCCGCAAGGAAGAGCGGGCCGGGAAGAAGTAAAAGCTATCCCGTGCTTCTGCTTTCGTTCGCGAGTGGCGTCGCGGCGCTGATCTACGAGGTGGTTTGGTTCCACCTTCTGGAACTGGTGGTCGGCTCCACTGCGGTATCGCTCGGCGTGATTCTCGCCACGTTCATGGGAGGGATGTGTATCGGCAGCCTTCTGCTGCCGCGTCTCGCCTCCGCCCAAAGCCATCCCCTGCGCGTGTACGCGCTGCTCGAACTCGGCATTGGCGTTTTCGGAATCCTGGCGTGGCGCCTGATTCCGTCCGTGGGTAGCGTCTATACCGCGTGGAGCGGATATGGCGTGAGTGGATTTCTTCTGCGCGGCGTGGTTGCAGCCGTGTGCCTGCTGCCACCAACGTTGCTGATGGGTGCGACGCTCCCTGCACTGGCTCGCCAGGCCGATGGGACCGATAACAGCGTCTCCTGGCTTGGTTATCTTTACGGCGCAAACATCGCGGGAGCGGTGTTCGGATGCCTGCTATCTGGTTTCTACTTGCTGCGGGAGTACGATGTGGGCGCAGCGACGTACGTGGCTGCGGCAATCAACGTGGCGACGGCGGCCATCGCGCTCGCATTCGCATTCGCCAAGACGGCTCCGCGCCGAGGGCATTTCGATCGCTCCTCGGGACTAGCGCCTGCCGTGCCCCGCGAGGAGAGAGACTCAAGAGTCTACGTCGCCATCGCGCTCTCGGGGCTGTGCGCGCTGGCTGCAGAGGCCATCTGGACGCGTCTGCTTGGCTTGCTCTTCGGCGCTTCGGTATATACGCTCGCCATTATCCTGGCGGTCTTTCTTACAGGCCTCGGAATCGGAAGCGGCATCGGATCATTACTCTGTCGAATCCTCGCGCGTCCGAGGCTGGCGCTGGGCTGGTGCCAATGGCTGGCTGCCTGCGCGGTGGCCTGGACCGCGTACAACCTGTCCGCGGCGCTGCCGTACTGGCCCATCAACCCGTCCATCTCCTCCAACATCCGCTTCAACTTCGAACTAGATCTCGCCCGTGCCTTTTGGGCCATGTTGCCTGCCACGCTTCTATGGGGCGCGAGTTTTCCGTTGGCGCTTCGAGCGGCATCCAGGAGGCATGATTCCGGAAGGCTGATGGCCGGGGTTTACGCCGCCAACACTTTTGGAGCCATCGTCGGCGCGCTGAGCGCGAGCCTGCTGCTCATCGCCTGGGTGGGATCCGAGCGCGCGCAACAAATACTCATTGTGCTGTCGATGGCCTCCGGCTTGCTCCTTTTGTGGTCATCGAAACCGCGCTGGGAGCGTGTAGCGCTGAGCGGCGTGGCGGTGCTGCTGGCCGGCTTGCTGATATACACCGTTCCGCCCATCGCCAGAGTGCTCATCGCGTACGGCCGCTATGCGGCGACCTGGGTGGGAAAGGGCGAGATCGTCTACGCCGGCGAAGGCCTGAACTCGTCGGTGGCCGTCTCGGCTTTTCCGAACGGGGTTTTGACCTTTCACGTCGCTGGTAAGATCCAGGCTTCGAACGTGCCGCGCGACATGCGGCTGCAGCGCATGCTGGGACACTTGACGACGCTTACCGACAACCACCCTCGCTCCATCCTTGTGATCGGCTGCGGCGCGGGTATTACGGCGGGCGCGGTGTCTATCGATCCAAGAGTGGAACGCGAGACCATCGTCGAAATCGAGCCGCTGGTGCCGCGTGCCGCCGCTCAGTATTTCAGCGAGCCGAACTTCAACGTCCTGCGCGATCCCAAGGTCCAAGTGCGTATCGACGATGGCCGGCATTACCTGTTGACCACCAAAGAACGGTTCGACGGCATCACCGTCGATCCGCTGGATCCATGGGTGAAGGGCGCAGCCAACCTATACACCCAGGAATTCCTGGAGGTGATGAAGGAGCATCTCAACCCGGGCGGCGTGGTCACCATCTACGTCCAGTTGTTCGAGACCTCGCTCGAGGCAGTGAAGAGCTCCGTTGCCACATTCTTCGAAGTCTTTCCGAACGGCACCATTTGGGGTAACCCGTACCAAGGCCGCGGCCACGACATGCTGCTGTTGGGCCAAGTGGAACCGCTGCGAATCGATCTGGACGAGATGGAGCAACGCGCAGGCTATCGCGGCGGCGCTGGCAAAATAGGGCAATCCCTGTCCGAGATCGGCATGAACTCGCCCGTGGATCTGTTTGCGACGTACGCGGGCCGAAGGTCCGATCTCACCGAGTGGCTCAGAAATGTTCCCATGAATCGCGACGGGAACCTGCGGATGCAGTATCTGGCAGGGCTGGGGCTGAACCTCGACGACGCCGCTGCGATCTACGCCGGCATGCTGGGCTACCGGCGCTTTCCCGACGACCTCTTCGTCAGTTCAGAAGGCCGGGTGGACTCGTTACGGAGGGCCATTCGGCTTGAACCTGCTTCCGGGCCATACCCTTAGTCCGCCTCTCACCCGGCAAGGCGCAATGGATCGGGCGAAACCTTTGCGAACCATTTCGCCCCAGCCTTTGTTTCGCCGGAAGACGTCGATGAAAGCGCCCGCCCGCCAGACCGTCAGCAACTGGCGAAAGCCGAAACTCTCCAGCACGCCCGCCACCGTAACCAGGTAACCCGTGAGTTCCACCAAAGGACCGACCATTTCGAACAGGAGAAAGTAAGGCATGGCTACCATCCCGAGCAATCCGTAGGATAGACGCAGCAAGAGGCGGCGATGAGTCCACATGGTCTCGATGGTTCCGCGCTGCCATCGATTGCGTTGCCGGCGCAGTATGGCCAGGGACTCCGGCACTTCGGTCCAGCATACTGGATCGGGTTCGAAGACGATTCGATAAGGCCGCTTGCGGTCCCGGGCCCAACGATGCAGCCGAACCACTAACTCCATATCCTCGCCGACTGTGTCGGTGCGATAGCCGCCCACTGCAAGCACGTCGGCCTTGGAGAACAGACCGAACGCGCCGGAGATCACCATCAGGCAGTTGTAGGCGCTGAAAGCCACGCGCCCGCCCAGGAAGGCGCGCAGATACTCCACCACTTGGAAGCGCCCCATCCAGGATTTCGGCGAGTCGATCCGCGTGACGCGCCCCGCCGTCACTTCGCATCCGTTCACCACCCGGATGATGCCGCCCGACGCCAGCACTCGCTCCGGATCGTAGACAAACGGCCGGACGGCACGCAGCAGGGCGTCTTCCTCCAGGATGGAATCGGCATCCACGGTGCAAACCAGTGGGTAACGCGCTACGTTCAAAGCGGCATTCAGCGAATCGGCTTTCCCGCTATTCTCCTTATCGATTACCACCAAAGGGAGCGGGTCCATGGATTCATAAACCGCTCGAATCGCCTTGGAAGGAATCCGCTTTTCGTAGTAGCGGGCCGACTTGTAGAGGTGAAATTCATTGATGAGCAAAGCCAGCGTTTGGTCCTTGGACCCATCGTTGACAACGATCACCTCAAACTCGGAATAGCGCAGCGATAACATGGCGCGGACGCTTTGACAGATGCTGGCCGCCTCATTGTAGGCGGGCGCGCGGATCGAAATGGGCGGCATCAGGGGCGAGAGTTCGATGGTCCGGCCGATCTCGGGATCGTCGCGCAGGAAATGATGCCGCAGTAGATTCAGCAGTCCCGTCAGGACCAGAATGAGATAGATGATGCTGATTGCGAAGAGATAGACGATCACGCCGTTCTCATACCAGCCGAGCACGGAGAGCAGAAATTCGATCATCTTGCCGCCTCGGGCGCGCGCAGCAGGTTTCTCTCCAGCACCTCCGCGGCGATAGCGCGCTTCATGTCGCTATCGGAGATCGTAAGCGGGGAGCTATATCAATCGCTGCCCGAAGGGTTCGAGGTTTCCGGAGGCTTCCGGCGTCTTGGTTTCGCTTCACCGCTGAACGTTTACACGGGCTCGTTTTCGAAGTATTACCACTCCTGGTTAATCGGCGCGCGCACCTATGTGACTCCAGCCAGCACCGGCGGCGCACGCGACGCTGGACTTTCACGTTCCGCGGGATGCACAGCGTGGAGGATCGAACTTATATCAATGGCCTTCACCACGAGCAGGCCGACGGCTCGTTCGACTTCCGCTTCTAATTAAATTCCTACCGGCTGGCGCGACGTGCGCGCGTACTTAGCCAGAATTTCTTCCAAATCTGGAATGCGTACGGGTTTGACCAAATAATCGTCCATCCCGGCAGACAGGCAAAGTTCTACATCGCCCTTCATAGCGCGGGCAGTCAGGGCCACCACTGGAAGATGCTTATCGCCGTCTTTCTCACTCTCTCGAAGTTTCGCTGTGGCCTCCAAGCCGTCCATGACCGGCATTTGTACATCCATCAAAACCAGTTCATAGCTTTCCTTTTCGAGCTTTCTGAGAGCTTCTTGTCCATTCTCTGCAATCGTGACGCGGTGGCCTCTCTTCTCCAGCAAACGAGTGGCGACTCGTTGATTCACGAGGTTATCTTCCACCAGCAAGATGCTCAGAGCCGGCGATGGTTTCGATCGCTCCCGCGCGGATCGGGGAACCACTGGTAGAGGCGATGTGTCGGCTTCTGATGCGCCGAGGGCACGGGCCAAGGCTTCGCGTAGCTCGGACTGCCGGATCGGTTTCAACAAATAGCCCGCCGCGCCCAGCCGTTTCGAACGCTCAGCATCCTCGCTGTGACCGCCCACCGTGAGGATGATGATGGCTGGAACGGATAGCTCGGGCCGCTCGCGCATCTTCTCGAGAAGGGTGACGTCAGAAAGCAGCAACGCGTAGGGTTCGCTCGCCTGGAGGGCGGCCGCGAGCTCTCCGAGCGCTTCGTCGACGCCTTCGATGGCGTTCGATTGCATCCCCCATCTCCGGACCATCGCGTCCAGAATTTCCCGGTTGGTGCGGTTTCTCTCAACGATGAGTACTTTCGCGCCGCTTGGGATATGGGGCAGATCGAGCCTGCCGGCGGGCGCGCTCTGAGGGAGCGTGAATTGCACCGTGAAGTGGATCTGTGTTCCCCGGTTCACCTCGCTTTCCGCCCAGATTCTTCCACCCATCATGGCGACCAACCTCGATGAAATGGTCAGACCCAAACCGGTTCCACCGTATTTGCGAGTGGTGGATGCATCGGCCTGGGTAAACGGATCGAATATCAGTGCTCGTTTCTCCTCTGGGATCCCTATGCCGGTATCGGAGACAGTGAAATGTAAGAGATAGTCTCCGGCGCTGCCGGATTCGCGGTCGACCCTCAGTAGCACTTCGCCTTCCGCTGTGAACTTGATCGCGTTGCCGACCAGGTTGGTCAAAACCTGACGGAGCCGGCTGGCGTCCCCACGCACCTGGGTGGGCACTTCGGGCGCAATGTCGCAAAGCAGCTCCAGCCCCTTTTCATCGCCGCTCAGCGCGAACGTCTTCAGAGTGGATTCCAAACAGTGATACAAGTCGAAATCAACCTCATCCATATCGATCTTGCCCGCTTCGATCTTCGCGAAGTCGAGAATATCGTTGATCACAATCAGGAGGGATTCAGACGACATCTTGACGGTTTGGAGATACTCGCGCTGCTCCAGGGTAAGTTCGGTGTCGAGAACTAACTCGGTCATGCCGAGGACGCCATTCAGAGGAGTACGAATCTCATGGCTCATATTTGCCACGAATTCGCTCTTGGCGCGGTTGGCCGCTTCGGCGTCGTCTTTGGCCTTGAGAAGCGCGGATTCCGATGCCATCCTGGCAATGAACTGAGCGATACTCTCTCCCACCGTTGCAATGGATCGAAGGGCCTCTTGCGCCAGCGGCTGGCGGGTAAACATACCGAGAAACCCGACCACCACACCGTCCATGATCAAAGGCTGGCCGACAAACCCAGCTATTTTCTCCTCGCGAGCCCACTGCGGGTCGGCGACGATGGGGTCATTGGAAATATCGTTAGTAACATAAGCCGTCCGTCTCTGAGCGATTCGGCCCACATCCAGCGAGAACATGGAGCCGTTCTCGCGGGCATTCGGTTCACAACTGGCTTCGAGCTCAAGAATCTTGGTCGCATCGTTCAGGCGCCAAATGCCGAGAAACGCGAGATCAAGGTAACTGGAGAACTTGTCAGCGCAAAGTTTCAAGCCTTGACGCAAGACTCGGCTGCCCGTCAGCACAGCCCCGATTTCGGCTGCCAACGTCTCGAGCCGCACACGCCTGGCCAAATCGAGCTCCGCGCGCCTGCGCTCGGTGACCACGCCACCCAGATAGAGGCTGGTCAGCCCTAGCGCTAACATGGCGAGTTGCAAACGAGGCAACGTTCCCCTGTGCTCCTGAGTGATCCACGCTGCACACATGAGTCCTATGCTCAGCGCGAAGGTGGCGAGTGTTGCTCCCCGTAGACCGTGCCGAACCGCGACCCAAATCACAGGGATGAAGACCAGATACAGAGGCTGATAGGAGCTGGCTGGCGCAAAGCCGAACAACAGCCAGATGGAGGCAACAATAGCTCCAGTTTGAGCGAGCGCCTCCAGGATCTCATTGCGCGATAGGGAATGCCGCTTGGGTGCATCTTTCCGGATCGCAACCACCGGTTGAACCGGCTGTGCGGATCTCAGCTTTCCCGATTGCAACCAGCCGGATTGCAACCAGCCGGATTGCAACCAGCCCGATTGCAACCAGGAATTGACGTGAGGGACAACAAAAAGGAGCAGGACGGGGGTAAACGTAACAGTAGCGATGGCGTCGCTGAACCACCAGTCCACGGCCGTACCGAGCGCCTCAGACCGGCGAATCAGACCGTCCGCCAGAAGAGTCGTGGTTCCGACGAAAGCGCTCCCGATCTCGGCGACGAAAAGAGTGAGGACCAGACGCCCCACGTCTTGCAGGCTGCCGAGTCCGGGCCGGATGCGCCACCGTTTTCGAAGCAGGACGGCGGCAAGCGTGTACGGGATCCATAGCCCTATCACTCCTGGAAACCCGGCCCATGAAAACAGCGGCCGATGGTAGTTGACGATCGCTCCGAGCAATGCGGAAACGACCACCACGGGGAAATATGGGAGCCCGCCGCACAACAACAGCGCCAAGCCCAGTCCCGAAGGCAGATACCAGGGTGGAGCCCCTTCCCAAGTGAGCGATGCCTTCGATGACGCGTCTACCAGCAGAAATGCCCCAAGGAAGACTATCGCTAACAGCAATTGTCTGTGGAGCGGCGCCGAGGTCCAG
>JBEKLB010000215.1:0-11229 GCA_050010415.1 Bryobacteraceae bacterium
AATGGCAAGAATCTGCTCCACCACGGTCTTGTTCGGCAGCGATCGATTACCGCCGATATTGTAGATCTCGCCGTCCCGGCCTTTCTCGAGCAAGGTGAGAATGGCGCGGCAATGATCTTCGACATACAGCCAGTCGCGAATCTGCATTCCATCGCCATACACCGGAAGCGGTTTGTTGTCGAAGGCGTGAGTGATCATCAGAGGGATCAGCTTCTCCGGGAACTGGCAGGGGCCGTAGTTGTTGGATGCGCGCGTCACAATCACGGGAAGCTTGTAGGTGGTGTGATAGCTCAGGGCCAGCAGATCGGAACCGGCCTTGCCGGCCGAATACGGGCTGCTCGGTTGCAGCGGGAACCGTTCGTCAGCCTCCAGCGGCGCCTCCAGGCTCCCGTACACTTCGTCGGTGGAAACGTGGATGAAACGCGCCACGCGCTGCGCCCGCATGGTCTCGAGCCAGTTGAAGGATCCACGGAGGTTGGTTTCGAACACCGGTTGCGGCGCGAATATACTGCGGTCGACATGCGATTCAGCGGCGAAATGCACCACCGCCTCCGGCTTCACTTCATCGAAGACGGCGCGCAGACTTTCCAGATCGCAAAGATCGGTTTTGAAAAAACGATAGCGCGGATTTTCGGCCACCGACGTAAGATTCTCCAGGTTGCCGGCGTAGGTGAGCTTGTCGACGTTCGAAATATCGAATGATCGGTTCTGGATGGCGAGCCGCACGAAGCAGGAACCGATGAACCCGGCTCCCCCGGTTACGAGGATTCTCATGTACTCTCCATTGTAAATCAGCTTCCGCGGAAGGACGGGTAACCGGTGGCCTGCGCTATTTCTTTTCCGGCAGTGCAAACACGTACAGCGCATTCCCGTACGACGGGTAGTGGACCTCGGGAGCCAGAACAGTTGGCACCATACGGGGGCTGCCGCCGCCGAGTCCGCTCGATACAGCGATGTACTGCCTTCCTGCGATGCTGAACGTCAGAGGGAAACCCTGCGCGGACGTTCCCAGGCGCGTCTCCCACAGCACCTTTCCAGTCTTAACGTCGATGGCGCGGAAGGTGCGGTCCATGTCGCCTACAAAGGCGATTCCGCCGGCCGTCGACAGTACGGCGGTCATGAACGGAGAGCGCTGCTCGATCTTCCACATTTCCTTCAGCGTTTTAACGTCGTAAGCCGCCAGCTTGCCAACGTTTCCATTCGACCCAGGCGACTCGTAGAAGCGCCGGTTAGCGCCGCCCGCGCTGCCTCCGCCTTCCTTCAGCTCGATTTTTTGCGCCAGCATTTCCTGGCAGCTCTGGGCTACGGGAATGATCAGCTGGTTCGTTCCCGGGTGATAGCTCATGGCGTGCCAGTTGTGGCCGCCTTCCGACGTCGGGCAGCTTTGCACCCAGGTACCGATCTCGTTCTCCACGATGTCGTTGCGATAATGCGGCTCGCCGGTTGCGGGATCGAACGACTCGTAGATGTTCTGAAATACAGTCTCCTTGTGACCGAGATATTTGCCGGTCTTGCGGTCGTTCTTCCACAAGATGCCTGCCTTGCCGGCGCTGAAGACCAGCTTCTGGCCGCCGTCGTCCACTAGAACCCGCTCGAACACTTCGTCCAGATCCAGCGATTCACCCGGAGCGTGCGAAAAATACCAGGCCAGTTTTCCGTTGTCGGCGTTGAGTGCCACGGTGGAATTGGCAAACAGTGTCGCACCGTTGCCGGATTGACGACTGGCGCGCATCCAGGGCTTGGACTGCGCAACGCCCCAGTAGGTCAAATTGAGCTCGGGATCGTAGCTGCCGGTGATCCAGGTTTCGCCGCCCGCGCGGAACAGATTCGGCAGCTTGCCCCAGGTGTCGCCACCGGGCTCGCCTTCCTTCGCGATGGTGTAAAACCTCCAAGCCTCTTTTCCGGTTTGCGCATCGTAGGCGCTGATGAAGCATTTCTCTTCCTGATACTTCGCGCATCCGCCCAGGCCTTGCACCACATTGCCCTTGATTACGATAGGCCCGCTGCTGGTGCTGTAGTTGCTCTGCTTGCGATCTCCGATCACCGTGTCCCATACATTCTTGCCGGTGCGCGCGTCCAGTGCATAGATGTGCGCGTCGCTGGTGGTGACATAAACCTTGTCTTCGTATATGGCCAGCCCGCGTTGAGAGCTGCCGGTAGCCGTGGCGCCGACGCGATTCTCCCAGATGAGATCGCCTTTGCGCGCATCCAGCGCCTGCACGATGCTGCCGGGGTTCATGATGTACATCACGCCGTTGTGAACCACCGGCGCCGGTTGATTGGTGCCTTCATTCATGGCCCACACCCACTGGAGCTCCAGATCCTTGACGTTCTGCGTGGTGATCTGATTGAGCGCGCTGTAATTGTTCGCGTGATAGTCGTGGCGGATCATCAACCAATCGCTGGGATCTGGATTCCGTAGCATGGCGTCGGTCACCGGCGTGTAATTCTTCACTTCACCGGCCACGGTCAGCCCGCGGGGAGTTTGCGGAACGGGTGCTTCCGCGCGGCCACCCAGTGGCTCGCCCGCCGCGTTTTGAGGGGCCCGTCCAGCGGCAGGCGCTTTGATCTGTCCGGTTGCAACCGAACGAATCACCACCTTCGCCGCTGACGTCAGCGGCTGGCGCCCGGGCTGCGCGCCGTTGAAATCGAGAATGAACGCGGTGACGTCGACATACGCGGCCTGGCCCAAGCTGCCGGGATTTCCGGGAGGCATCGCGCCCTCCAGAAAAGTAATCAGATCGCCGGTGGTGCGGTCGCCCCAACTGCTCATAAAGAGTCCGCCGGCCAATGCCGAGGCGCTGTTGAGACCGCTCAGATCGGCTGCGTGGCAACCGGAACAATTGGCCTGATAAATGGCGCGCCCGTTAGCAGACTGAGTGGCTGTGTAAGGACCGGCGGGCTGTTGGGCCATCCCAGCTGGAGAGCAAGCCACAGCCAGCGCCGACACACAAAAAATCTTTCTGAACACGATTCGTCTCCTATTTCAAAAGCCAGCCCCATAGAACGCCGTCCGGGGCTTTCTCGCTATGAATCTCGACGTAGAGCCCGCCTTTTCGCAGGCTGGTCAATTGCTGGGGAGTCAGATCGAATGATCCGGTGATGGCTCCGCTGGTGGCCTTGGAAATGGTGAGATCGCCTATCGCCGGCCCCCTCACGCCAGCGCCCACGGAACTGTGCAAGCTGGCCGCCGTAGCCGCTGTGCGCAACCCGTCGAAGGAAGCCGTGATCGCAAGCGTTGTGCCGGTGAGCACCGCGGTGGCGGAGCCTGAGCCCGCTAGATCGGCACGCGTCCTGGCGTCGGCCGGCATTGCCGAGAGGCGCGCCTTGAAGGTTTCCTTGGTTTGCGCGGAGAGTGAGAGTCCAAGCCCGCTGCAGGCGATCGCCAGCGCCGCAACCACAACTCGTGAGTTCAGTACCATTCCGGCTTTTCATTCTATATCGAAGTGGCTGGCTGCATTCGACAGCGGGGCGCCAGTTGGTACCCCCACCCCGGGCGTGAACTGTTCTAATCTTGTCGTCATGTTGCCCGATATCATGCCGCCTTTCACAGCCACCACAAAAACAAGTCCTGCCGGATTCCCCTATGCCGAATTCGAAGCGCGCATCGCACGGCGCGATTTCCGCGACATGACCAGGGACGTTCTCCCGACGCCCTGCATGATTGTGGACGAGGCGTTATTCCTGCGCAACGTGAAGTTCATGGCGGATCAGACCAAAGCCGCCGGCATCGCGCTTCGCCCCCATGTGAAGGTTCACAAAAGCGTGGATGTCGCCAAGGTCCAGCTGGCGCACGGAGCAATCGGACTCACTTGCGCCACCATTGCGGAGGCGGAGCTGATGTCCCGCGCCGGCCTTCAGAACGTGATGTGGACCAAACAGCCAGCCAGCAGGAACGCCATCGAACGCGCGATTGCGCTGTCCATCGAAGATCCAACCTTTCTGTTCGTGATCGACGACCCGCTGGTGTTCCACTGGGTGCAGCAGGCTGCGGCAGCCGCCGACGCTCAGGTTCGAGTGCTGGTTTCCGTGTTTGCCGGAATGAACAGGCAAGGGATCGAAAACGGGCAACCCGCCCTGGAGCTGGCGCGTAAGGTTACGTCCTCCAAAAACATGACCTTCGAGGGCATCATGGCCTATTCCGGAGTTGCCGCTCATACCAAGACCTTTGAGAACCGACGCGAGCAATCGGCCAAAGATCTGGCTGGCCCCAGAATGACGGTGGAGCTGATTAAGAAGTCCGGAATACCAGTGAACATTTTCTCGGGCGGTTCCACCGGCACATACAATATGGACCATGAGAACGGCCTCACCGAGCTCGAAGCCGGCTCCTACGTGTTTATGGATGAACGATATTTCATCATCGGAGGCAAGGACGATCCCGCTACGTTCACCGATTTCGCCGGCGCTCTCACCGTCCTGACCACAGTGGACAGCAAGCACCATCCCAACCAGGCGACTATCGATTACGGCAACAAGGCCGGCGTGCGGCCCACCGACAAAGTGAAGGGGATGCCGGGGCTTACGGTCGGCAGTCAGGGCGCCGAATATGGACTGCTGAGTTGGAACGAGGGCGACCACGAAATCCAGCTCGGCGATCGCGTGGAAATCTATTGCACCGTTCTGGACGACAGCACCAGCTATTACGACCGCTATTATGTTGCGCGCGGCGAACAAATCGTCGATGCGTGGCCCATCATGGGACGCGACGGCGGGCGCAGTGGCGCAGCCTGGCGCTAGCGCATCTCACTTGGTTTCAATCGAATCGGACCACAACCAGGCAGAGGATCGAGTGGGCGCGTAACTAAAGAGGGGTTACGAGACCACAGGGTACCATTACGTCCGCACCTTTTCTTCATTTCGACCCCAGCCTACAATCGTCTGGTACCAAGAACAATATAGCGTGGTACTAAATCAGCCGCAGTTTGCCTGATATGGCGGCGCGCTGGTTTGCAGTAATTTGCTGGGGAGGTAAATGTGACTCTGTCCACTTCGACGCTTCTGACTCCGGGTGCCTCCGAACGAGCGTACCTGGAACATCAAGTCGACCGCGCGGTCGATTCCCTGATTTCCTCGTTGCCTGAACCCGGGCGGCTCTCTGCCGATCAGCGGCGGGGGATCATCGCACGCTATACCGCCGTGCTCGAGGGCAACTTCATTTACTGGATGACTGGCGCCTATCTCGCCGTTCGATCGGAAGAAAGCCGCCGCATCATCCTCGACAATCTTCACGAAGAAGTGCGCGACTGCCATCCGGGCATGCTCCGCAAGTTCGCCCTGTCCGCCAACGCACTGCCCAGAGATTACGACGCGCAAGCCGTCTATCAAGACCTGACCAACGTCCGTCTATTCATCGGCCGGCTGTCCGCGGTGCCCCTGGTGCTGACCATGGCGTTCTTCGAAGGCTTCATACAAAAATTTATGGACTTTCTTGCGAAAGTTGCCATCGAACAAGGTTCCGCTGAGCTAGAATACACTGATGTCCACGGCGTCTGCGATGTCGCTCACACCGAAGGACTGTTCCGCGCACTGGCGGCCGAGATGGCGATCAACCCACCGAAACCAGGAACGGATCTCTTCGAGGGAGTTGATTTGCTCACATCCCTGATCCAAAGCATCGTACCGCCGGCCGCCAAGCATCACGGGCTGAAGTGCCACGCTTGCGCGCTGCGGCTGGAATCAGCGGAGGTATAAGCCGGTGAGCGCCGCTGTCGAAATGGAACCTGCCGAGCAGGCCGGATACTTCGAGGTTCCGAGAGCGCACCTTTATACGGTGCTGCATGGAGCCGCGGAACCATCGGCTCGCGTTTTGCTGGTGGGACCCTTTACGTCGGAACGCCACTTCTCCTACATACCTTGGGTTCGCTGGGCTCGATACCTGGCGGCCAGAGGAATTGAGTGCCTGCGATTCGACTATCGCGGCATTGGGGAAAGCACGGGTGTTTTCGAGGAACTCAGCTTTGATGACTGGCTGGAAGACGTGGAACTGCTGGCAGCCTGGCTGACACGCCGTTCGCCGGATTTGCCACTGCTGCTGCACGGTCTGGAAATGGGCGCCATTCTGGCTGCGAAGGCTTTCGAAAGCGGAATCGGCGACGGCTTGCTATTATGGTCCCCTCCTGCCAATGCAAATGTTGCGTTTCGCGGCGCGCTGTTGCGCCGGGTGGCTGTCGACCACGCCTTTAAATATAAGGACGAGAGAAAGCCGGTGTCCGATTATATCCGGCGATTGGAGAACGGCGAAAGTTTGGATGTGGACGGATACGAATGGTCGGACAGGCTTTGGAACGAGTCGCTCAAATTCGAACTTCCGGCCGGCATCGCGAACCAAGCGGATGGGGCTATGGCGTTCCCAAAGCCGGTTCGAATGGTCAAACTCGACGGGCGCGCGGCGCCTTTGGTGAAAGGCTCGTCGGTGGGCTACGAAACAATTAACCGGGATCTCAGCGGGTTGTTTACCGAGAATCTCGACTGGATCAGAAGCGCGGTAGCACAGCACAAGAGGGGCAGCCGTGAACCCAACCATTGAAACGCGAGAGGTAATCTCGGTCACCGTCGGCGGAAACTGTCTGTGGGGCACGTACCACAGATCTCACTTTGCCAGACGGTCTTCGAGCGCAAGCTCTGGCGAAGCGAACCGTGTCGGAATTTTGTTTCTCAATCCGGGATTCCTGCCCCGAGCTTCTCCATCCGCGGTTTATTGGGCGAACTCCTTTGCCAAGTGCGGCTATCCGGCTTTCCGCTTCGATCTGCCCGGCCTCGGCGACTCGGAAGGCGATCTTCCAGACAAAATGTTGGATTTCGTGAGCGCGGGCGGATATGCCTCCTCACTGTCCGCGATCATCAAGCAACTGGTGGAGCGATTCAGCCTGTCGGGAGTGGTAATCATGGGGCTCTGTGCGGGCGCGGTGACCGCGCTCTTTACAGCCGCCATCACCAAAGAGTGCAGCGGCGTGGTGTTGATGGATCCCTATTTCAACGTTCCGCCAGACCGTCTGAAAATACAAAATGAACTGAGCCAATGGGCCACCTGGACCCGGCTGGGCGCTCTGGCGAGCGAAATCTATCATCGCTTTCGCCATGTGGGCCTGCTGTTGACTGGAAACAGACTTCCTCGCAATGCGAACTTTCCTCTGCTGCATTGCTGGAAACAATTGACGTCCGCCGGTACACCGATCCTGGTGCTCAAAGCCCCCGCTGTGAAGAGCCAAGGCCTGAAGCCGAGAACCGGGGTATTTGATTACCTGGCTTATCTGCAGGCGTCATCCGGGCGCCGCAGTCGAGTTGCGGTTCATTTCCTCGAAGGAACCAATCATTCGTTTGCGGACCACGAAGGTTGTAGAGCGGTTCGGCATCACACGGTGCGCTGGTTGAAGGATTGTTTTCCGCCTGTCACGTCCAGGAAGATCGCTGTGCTCAAGAAGCCGGCCATCGAGCAAGCTGAGACAGGACTCAATAGTTACGCTCCGGCCGATCAGTTAGCTCTTCACAGGCATTAGCGATCAATGGTTATGTCGATTCGAACGGAAGTCATCGCGCAGTTCCATCAGGTAGCCCAGGAACAGGACAAACAGTTAGCGCCGCTAGTGGACGATCTGGCGTTCCTCGATTCAGGGCTCGATTCGTTGTGCTTCGCGATCATTGTGGCCAGGCTGGAGGATGTGCTCGGGAGCGATCCGTTCAGCGCCGCCGAAGACGTCGGCTTTCCCGTGACACTGGGCGAGTTTATCCAGTTTTACGAAAATGCCGCGAAGTGAACCATCATCGCTCTGGGGCGCGGTAAGCGCTATCGAAAAGCTCTCCGAGCGATTTCTCTCGGGCGCGGCTTCAGACGTAGCTTTCAGCGATCTGGCAGGGGGCTCCTGCCTGAGCGGCCGCGCCAGGGAACTGCGCGGAAAATCGGTCTTGATTGCTACCGCCGATCAGTTCTCGGCTGCATTGGCGCTCCTGGAGCTGGATGGCGTGGCGCGCCGCCTGGTTCTTTGGCCCGCTGATCTGCCGATCGAGCACCTGGGTTTCGTGATGGCCTCGGCGAATGTGGACGCCATCGTTTCCGATGGGATGAATTGGGGACCAGACGATTTGGGACCAGAGCATGACGCCATCGGGGCTCACGTCACATGCACTCCCAAGATTGTGCCCGCGACATGGGATCGGACCGCCACTCACGCAACCGAATGGATTCTGCTCACCTCCGGCACCACCGGCCGGCCGAAAATGGTGCAGCATAGTCTCGCCAGTTTATGCGGAGCAATCCAAGGACAAAGCGGATTGGACGGCTCTCACGTCTGGAGCACGTTCTACGACATCCGGCGCTATGGCGGCTTGCAGATCTACTTGCGTGCGATGCTAACCGGCGGATCGCTGGTGTTGTCGAGCGCGCAAGAGTCGACAGCGGAGTTTCTGCGGCGGGTAGCCGCTCACGGCGTCACCCACATCTCTGGCACTCCATCCCATTGGCGTTGCGCTGTGATGAGCCCGGCCGCGAGGCAGATTGCCCCCCGCTATGTTCGTTTGTCGGGTGAGATTGCGGATCAATCTATCCTCGACCATCTGCGGTCTTTCTATCCGCAAGCCGAAGTTGCGCACGCGTTCGCGTCCACCGAGGCGGGCGTGGCGTTCGATGTTCGCGATGGACTGGAAGGTTTTCCCGCTAGCCTGATCGGGCTGAACGGCTGTGGCGTCGATATGAAAGTGGAAGAGGGCTCCCTGCGGATCAGATCTTCGCGAACGGCGGCCAAATACATGGATGCTCCACGAACCCTCGCGGACCAGGACGGCTTCGTCGATACGGGCGACATGCTGGAACTGCGCGGAGGCCGTTATTATTTCGTCGGCCGCCGCGACGGGACCATCAACGTGGGCGGCCAGAAAGTTCATCCGGAAGAAGTGGAAGGCGTGATCAACCGTCACCCGCGGGTTCGCATGTCGCTGGTGCGGCCGAGGAAAAATTCGGTGCTCGGTGCGCTGGTGGTGGCTGAAGTGGTTCTTGAGGACGGCTCAGGCGCTAGCGGAGTGGAGAACGAGATCTTAAAGATATGCCGTGAAGCGCTCCCGCGCCACAAAGTTCCATCGTCCATCCGATTTGTGAACCAACTGGCCGTGGCCGCCAACGGCAAGATAGTGCGGCAACATGCGTAATGTCATCGTCACCGGAGGAAGCCGTGGACTGGGTCTCGGAATCGGCCGCCAACTCTCGGCGTCCGGCTACCGGGTGATCGCACTCGCACGCAAACAGACCGACGCACTGACTTCGGCGATGGAAGAAAGTGAGCGCGCCAATCCGGGATCATTCCATTTCTTTCCTTTCGACCTGGCCAATATCGAAGAGATTTCACAACTGGTGAAGAAGTTGCGGAAGGAGTTCGGTCCCATCTACGGCCTGGTCAACAATGCGGGGATCAGTTTCGAAGGAGTTCTCGCGCTGATGCCGAATTCCAAGATCGAGCAACTGCTGCGCGTGAACACACTGTCTCCGATCGTGCTGACCAAATACGTGGTGCGCTCCATGGTGGCCGATGGCGGCGGGCGAATCGTAAATGTAGCTTCGATTTTGGGCTCTACCGGCTACAGTGGTCTTTCCGTATATGGCGCGACCAAAGCATCGCTCGTTGGTTTCACTCGATCGCTGGCGCGTGAAGTGGGGCGCATGGGCGTGAACGTGAATGCCGTGGCGCCGGGTTTCGTGGATACGGATATGACCCAGTCACTCACCGGCGAGCAGCGCGAGAAAGTGGTCCGGCGAAGCGCATTGAAGCGCCTTGCCGAGGTGGAAGACGTGGCGAACGCAGTGGAGTTTCTGCTCGACTGCAAATCGAAGAACATCACCGGCACGGTGCTGACCGTGGACGCAGGGAGCACCGCATGACGGAAACTTCGAGCGAGAAACGTCAGCAATCCCCCGCGCAAGCCTGGGCCCGCGCTCTGGAGTTGACTACTCCCATCGCCCGGCGCCCTGAGCGCATTTTCCCCTGGGTGATCGAGGAACGTGCGGCGCAATTCTCGGATGCGCCAGCCCTGCTTTCCGAGCGCGAATGCTTCACCTACGGCGAACTCGCCCAGCGCGCCAATCAATACGCCCGATGGACGCTCGCGCAGGGCATCCGCAAAGGTCAATGCGTCGGCCTGCTAATGGGGAACCGGCCGGAATTTATGGCGTGCTGGCTGGGCATCACTCAGGCCGGGGGCGTGGTCGCGCTGCTCAATACGAATCTGACGGGCCCGTCGTTGGCTCATTCCATCAATCTGGTCGCGCCCAAACATCTGATTGTGGCCGAGGAATTCATCGACGCCGCAGCCGGCGCGCTACCGAACCTTAGTGCTCCCATTGTGGTCTGGGTGCATTCGGCAAGTGAGGCTTCGATGGACCGGGTAGATCGCGACCTGGAGCGAAATCTCGAGCAATATAGCGGCGAACGGTTGATCGATTCCGAGCGGCGCATGGTAACCGTCGACGATCTGGCGCTCTACATTTACACGTCCGGCACCACTGGCTTGCCCAAAGCCGCGGGGGTCACCCATGGCCGGGTGATGCAATGGACACACTGGTTCGCCGGTTTGATGGATACCGGACGAGAAGATCGTCTGTACAATTGCCTGCCGATGTATCACAGCGTGGGAGGCGTACAAGCGCCCGGCGCGGTTCTGGCCGCCGGCGGATCGGTGGTCTTGCGCGAAAAGTTTTCGGCTAGCCGATTCTGGAGCGACATCGTTCAGTGGGACTGCACGCTGGTTCAGTATATCGGCGAGCTTTGCCGCTACCTGCTCGCGACCGGAGTTGCTCCGCAAGAGACGCGGCATCGCATCCGGATGGCCTGCGGAAACGGACTGCGCCCCGAGATCTGGGACGCGTTCCAGGATCGCTTCCACATTCCGCGCGTTCTTGAGTTTTACGCCGCCACCGAAGGGAACGTCTCCTTATTTAATGTGGAAGGCGAGCGAGGCGCCATCGGCCGCATCCCCTCCTACCTGGCGCACCGCTTCCCGGCGGCTCTGATCCAATTCAATGTCGAGCAAGGCGAGCCCGTTCGCGACGAACAGGGATTCTGCATCCGTTGTAAACCGCAGGAAGTGGGAGAAGCCATCGGCCCGATTCTGAACGATAGCGCCAATCTCGGCGGTCGATTTGAAGGTTACAGCAGCCGCGAGGCATCTGAGAAGAAAATCCTGCGCAACGTCTTTCAGCCTGGGGATGCGTGGTACAGAACCGGCGATCTGATGCGCAAAGAC
>JBEKLB010000216.1:0-11216 GCA_050010415.1 Bryobacteraceae bacterium
GCACGATCATCGGCGTGGGTTCTTTGGCCCCTACAGTGTCAACTGTTAGTTAGGCCCCCTTTGGCTGCTTCAACATCAAACGCTTGCCGCTAGCACCCTTGAGAGCCTTGTCAGTGCGTTTGTCATCGCTGATCCTACGCGCGTTGTAGACGAAATCCCGTTCAGCGCAATACGACCCAAGGTATTTTCGGCTCATGTGATGATGGATGCCATAATTCGAGCGCTTCAGTAAAGCGAAGAACGATTCGACCGTATTCGTCGTGACCGTGAAGCTCTCTTCTTGGCGCGAGTACTCCTTTGATTGATGGTGAACCGTTGAGTGCTTCGCGAACATTGGGCCGATCTTGTGGTAGATCTTCGCCTCATCCGTGACAAGATGCGTCTCGGGATCGATCTGCTCTTCGATGATCGGCTTGATATTGTCGAGCGTGATCTTCTCCAGCGGGAAGGACCGCACGTTACCACCGCGCTCTAATAGCGCCAAGACCGGAGTCTTATTCGATTCCGGGCGCGGCGTTCCGGGATGCCCTTTTTCCTTGCCGCCGACATAGGTCTCATCGGCTTCCACAACGCCTTTCAGCTTTAGGGCTTCCGCCATTGGTGATTGCGTCATGGCCCAGCGGATTCGATGGCACATGAACCAAGCCGAGCGATACGAGCCAAGGTCAAGTTCGCGCTGAAGCTGTAGAGCGCTGATACCCTTCTTAGAGGAGCACATCAGATGGAACGCCAGAAGCCACTTATGCAGGGCAATCTTGGAGTCCTCGAAGATCGTACCCACGGTCACGGTGAACTGCTTCCGGCAACCGTTGCACTGATAGAGGCCCTTCCGACCATGCGTGTCCGATCCTTCTTCGCGGTCAAGTTTGGTGTTCTCGCCGATCACTCCGCAGTGCGCACAAACCGGGCCATCGGGCCACAGAAGCTTTTCAAGGTATACTCTCGCTGAGTCTTCGTTTTGAAACTGCGGAGCAATGATTGCCATGACCCATTATCGCTCAAGTCCTTATGCTTTGTCAAGTGCACAATTCGCATTATACTGCTGGTCCGGGTGACACGTGAATCCATGAGACGCCTGATCCATGAGACGCCTGATCCGTGAGACGCCTGATTTGTCCCGCTGGGTTACTCGCAGTCGAACCCAGAATGACTTGCGTGTGATCTCGCGGCAGACCGCGAATCGATTCGCCTTATTCGCGCTTGAAACATTTTACCAGTCCACTGTAGTAACGTGTGGTAAAGACTTGGCAACCCTCACGGCGCCGATGAAGCATAGCCGTTTCAAATATTTCTCGAAGCTTGAGTACGCGGAGCAGTTCCTCGACGGCGAGGTGTTTTGCCAGACCGCCGCGTTCTTCCGGGATTACGAGGATGCGCAAGCCCAACAGATAATCGGTGACGAATACGAAGGCACGCGGCTGTATCGACCAGCAGACGGGCTGCCGGTTAACAACCTGACGCACGATCGCAGTGCAACGACCCCGATAGGGATGGAATGTGCAACGAAGGCGCACGAAATCTTCATCTTCTGTTTGAGCCTTTCGCTCAATGACATGCTGAAGACGGAATTCAAGGCTGTTGCGTGCGCCGAGATTTTCAACCCGCGTGCGTTCATTAAACGGTGGCTCGACGCCCTGCCCGAGGTGGCCAAAAAGGATGGCAAGCACGTTGCTAGCAGAGTGGCCTATTACGGGCCTGGTGACGTGCCTGGCACCGTGTGGGCCTTACCGGACTTGATTATCACGACGAAGCTGAAGCGGTTCGAGTACCAAGAGGAATACCGGCTGGCCTATACGACGACGGAAGCCTTCGGCTTTGAAAACTGCAACTACCAGCTCGTTGACCGCCGCGCGGCCGTTACCGAAACCGGAGGAACATCTGCGCGAAACGCTCCATTTAGGGAGCCTGCGGGATATTTGCCGACTCCATAAATTCTGAGCTTAACCTGAAGAGCTTGTGCAGGCGAATGCTAACGGGATCACCACAACATGCCTTGGTGGGACGCGAGCGATCAGGTCAGTTAGTCAGCCCCAGACCATATCTCCTGAGAAGCCTGGCTAGCCGTTGAGCGTCTTCCGTTAGCGCCTGCTCTCGAACGACCGCCAACCCAGCTTTTGCACGGTGGTACAGCGCGACGCACAGCGCCGAATCGTCGTGGCGAGATCGATAGAGGATTCCGTCCGGCCTGTCCTGGTGCTCCCAAATGGCGCGCGACCAAAGTTGCGAGGCCAAGTAATCACTGCCGCTCGCCAGTTCCGCCGTCGCCCCCAAACGGGCGAGATTTCGACCGTGAAGCGGCACCAGTCGCAGATCGCAGCACAATTCCAGGGTCGCCATGGAGCGCCCGGCGAGATCGTCGAGCGCCAGAATTCCTACGGGCGGATTGCGGAGAAATGTCTCGGCGAAGCAGACTTCGACGGTGGTTCCGAGATAACAAACGCGGAACCGTCCGTTTGGATCGTCGAAGCGGTTGAGCGGTTGGCTTCCGGCACCAGGGCCGAACCACAGCGCACTCTTGCCTTGTGCGTGAATGCGCATCCAACGTGCACCTGCCTTCGCACGGCTCAATGCGAGGCGCTTCGGCAAAGCTCGGTTCTGCGTCATGCCGGCCGTTATGCCGCCTGTTCACCAAAGCAAGCAGCGACGGCGATGGCCCGTTCGATGTCGCCCGACTTCAGCGCTTCGAGGATCGTCTTCCCGCCCAACGCAGGTGCGGAAGCGATCAACGCAGAGAGTTGAGTCTAGGGATTTCGAATCTCAAACGCCCGAAGCACCTGCTCAAAGCCTGGAATCGCGCCGTCCAAGGTGAACTGGCAAGCTGGATATAGGTGGTCGCCCGATCCGTTTGGCACCGCCAACAGAGCGCGCCGCGCGCGGCGTTTGTCCACGGCCTGCCTGGTGATGCCCAGAGCACTCGACACTTGACTGGACGTGAGCACTCCTCCAGCGCTGATTAAGAGCTCCCGCTTGACGACAGCTCCCCGGGCCATCGCTTCCAGGAACGGATCCACGGCGGACAACGCGACATCCAGTGGGGCGAGGTCTGAAAGCAGGGATGTTACGCCACCGACGTCCGTCGAAGCGGACAAGGCGGACTTCAAGGCTTCGGGCGACGCAGAGGAACTCACACGCTCCAGCATCTTCACGGATCGCTTCAAGAATGCCTGCGCCAGGGCCTGCTGGGCACGGTCGGCAGGACGCTTTCCGGCGGACTGTGACGGCAGGCTGCCGACGCTGCCCAAGGCGGAAGCGCTGCGATTCGATCTCATGAGACCCTTTCACCTTGCAGTTTACCATGTCCAAGTTTTGGCCATCTCGACAAGAGCAACCAGGCTATCTATTCTCAGAATGCCGCCGCAAAGGCAGGGGATGCGCCACCGGCAGCAGCAAATGCCGGCTGAAGCGGGACTGATCGGCGGCGTAGCGAGCGCCGGGGCTCGATTCCCAGCTTGCGCATTTTATAGATTAGCGTGGTTCGCGGGAGCCCCAGGCACGCGGCAGCTCCGTTCTCTCCACCGATCATCCATTCGGTTCGATTCAACACCTCCAGAATGTGATCCCGCGAAGCCGCGGCGAAGCTCTGAGACACTGTCGACGACTCCTCCTTCGCCGTCACATTCTTCAGTTCCATCAACGGGGGGCGCAGCGCCGATCCGGGCGACATCACGACCGCTCGCTCGATGAAATTCTGCAGTTCGCGAATATTGCCGGGCCAGTCGTGATGCTCGAGGAGTTCCATCACGTCCTCGGGCACCGTATCGATCTGCCTGTTCAGGCTGATCGAGAATTTCCGGACGAAGTGCCGCACCAACTCCGGAATGTCGTCCGCGCGCTCGCGCAAGGGTGGAAGATAGATCGGGATGACGTTTAAGCGGTAATAAAGGTCGGCGCGAAATTGGCGTGCCGACACCAATTGTGCGAGATCCTGGTTGGTCGCAGCCACCACCCGGACATTGACGCGGATGGTCCGGCCGCCACCCAGCCGCTCGAACTCCTGTTCCTGCAAAGCTCGCAATAGCTTCGGCTGTAGCTCCAACGGCAGGTCGCCGATCTCGTCAAGGAACAGCGTGCCCCCATCCGCCTGTTCAAATCGCCCCAGGGCTTGCGTGATTGCCCCGGTGAAGGCTCCTCTCTCATGGCCGAAGAGTTCGCTCTCCAAGAGAGCACTCGGAATGGCTGCACAGTTGAGCGCGACGAAGCGCTTGTTACGCCGGGGACTTGCCTCGTGAATGCGTCGTGCGATCACTTCCTTGCCCGTGCCCGTTTCGCCCTGAATCAGAACGGCTGAGTTCACCGGCGCAACCATGTCGATGCTGTTGAGCAAAGCGCGGAATTTCGCGCTGGATCCAATCAAATCTACGTTAGCCATTGTCATTCTCCTTTGTGCCAGATCGCTTTCTTCTGAGAGTGATTATGGCGCTTGTTCGATCCCGCATCGTCCCCAGATCGGTTTCGATGAAGCCCCTCGAAGGTCGAGGGGACTGTTACCCATTTAGGGGGATGGTCTCTTACCTCTGGCCCGATCGATATCAAAGCGCTTCCTTCCAAAGAGGCGAGCGTCAATCGACCATACGCCGGGGCCCAGCATCGCCAAACTGATACACAGGACCGCCAGGAAGATATGCATCCACATGTTGTCGCGCGATCGTGAATAGAGCGATGATGCGCCCCAGACCTCTTCGAGGGCGATCAGAGTTCCCAGCACTGGCGTCCAGAGACCGACGAGCAGAAAGATGGCGCCCGCGGCGGCAATTAAGGATCGTGCAAAGGCTATCTGATCCGAAGGGTTCGTAAGGCCTGGGGCCCCGAAGTAGATCAGAGCGACACTAAGACAAAGCCGGAAGAACAGCAAGCCAACACCGGGCCAACTATCCGGAAAAGCTGAGAAAAGACGTTGCACGAGCGAATCCCAATTCAATGCTATGGAGTTCGCGCCAGTATTCGACACCCTCGAAAGGCGTGGCCGCCTTCCCTCTTTTGAGGTATGTTGCGGAACTACAGATGGATGATTCCGCGCTTTAGTCCTATGGCTAGAGCGTGCGTCCGGTCGTTAGCGCCCAGTTTGGCAAGGATGCTCCGGATGTGGCTCTTCACGGTTTCTTCGGTCAGAGATAGCTGTGCACCGATTTCTTTGTTCGCATTGCCTTTCGCAAGCAACCGCAGTACATCGACTTCGCGGGGGGTCAATGCGTCATTGGTGGCGTGCTCGGCAATCTCGGCGGCAACCTCCGCCGACAGGCGCTTTTGGCCCGCGTGGACCGCTCGAATGGTATCCAGCAGTTCTTTGCCGTCCTTCAAAATGTATGCTCGTGCGCCGGCCTTGAGAGCGCGAGAAACCTGGACATCCCCGGGATGGGTTGTCAGGACAATGATGCGGGCGTCTGGGAACTCCCCGCGAATCGCGCTGATTGCATCCAGGCCGCTCATCTCTGGCATTTGCAGGTCCATCAACGTGATGTCAGGACGATGCTTTCGAAACTGATCGATGGCCTCGCGTCCGTTCGAAGCCTCGCCGATCAATTCCATATCCTCTTGATTCCCGATTAGGGCCGCGATGCCCTCTCGAAGGAGAGGATGGTCGTCTACTGAAAGTACCCGAATCACGCGTCATCCTGCTTTCTTGCGGAAGAGACGAAGGAGAGAAAGGCCTCCCGAGGCGCCATAGGCAATGGATCCTGCGATGCTTAATTCAATCTCTGTGCCGGATCCAGCGTCGCTCCAAATAACCAGCTTGCCACCGATTTCCTTGGCGCGTTCCTGCATTCCGGGAAGACCGTAGTGCCCGGGACGGCCCTCTTCCAAAATTTCGGTTGGAATTCCCACTCCATCGTCTCGAATGCGGAGCCGGAGTATGCGTTCTCCATAAGTAATTTCGGCTTCTATGTGACGGGCCTGAGCGTGACTGAAAGCGTTTCGCAGCGCCTCTCGAGCGATGCGATAAAGCTCGTCGCGAACGATTGGGTGCAAATCTCGCGCTGGACCTTCCAGCAGTAAACGAAAGGCCGCGGAATCCGGGGTGGTCAATTCGTCACCCAGCGCCCGCAGCGCCTCGGCCAGGTCATTGGTGGTTGTGGCGGACGTTCGTAAGTCATAAACAGCGCTGCGACCCTCAGCAATCGCCTGGTCGGCACGCAGGAGCGTCTGTCCGAGTTGTTCCTTTGCCTTTCCATCCGGCAGCAGACCGTCTACTGCCCGGAGACGTAGCATCATGCCCTGAAAACTCTGCAGCAGAGTGTCGTGCAAATCGCGGGCAAGCCGGGTCCGCTCACTGACGCGTTCCTCCAGGCGCATGTTGTAGTCTCGTGCGATCTGATGGAGCCGGTAGCGGTATAGTCCCCACAGCAACGCCAGAAAAGCGATGGCGCATGCGGCTCGAAACCATGAGGTCTGATAGTACGCGGGATCGATGGAGAACACGAACGATGCGCCGGCTTCATTCCACACACCGCTGTTGTTGCTGGCCATCACGCGAAAGCGGTAATTGCGTGGGGGAAGATCGTTATAGAACGCCTTCCGGTCGTTACCGGCGTCCTTCCAATCGCGATCGCGGCCTTCCAGCTTGACGCGGAAGCGAATCTTCTCCGGCGCAACCAGGCTGAGAGCGGTGTAGTCGATCTCCAGATCGCGAGTAAGCGCGGGCAGGCGCAAGTTCGCAGATGTCTCGTAGGTCTTGCGGTCCGCGGTGATTTGCTCGATGTGCACCGGCGGCAGGAGTTTGTTGAAGGGAAGGTGCTGAGGATCGATGACACTGACGCCGTCGAAAGGCAGAAACCAGATTTTTCCATCCCTGGTCTTAGCGACGCGCGGGCTGTAGGCGCTGGTGTTGGCATGGCTCTTGACGCCGTCGGAACCATCGAAAACCGTGGTCTGAATCGCTCGCTTCGGATCTTTTGCCCAGCTCTCCATCTCTGACCGGGAAATGCGCACCAGGCCACAGGCCATACCCAGCCAGAAAGAACTGGCGTCGTCCTCCGCCATCCAATTGACGGCATCGCAGGGCAACCCGTTCCTGCTTGTTAGTGTGCTAACACGACCGTTTTTCAAGCGGCTGAGGCCACCCTGAGTTGCGGCCCAGAGAGTGCCATCTGCATCGAGTTTAAGGTCGTTGACCATGCCCTCGCCCAGACCGTCCGCGACGCCGTACGATGCGCGGACCTGACCGTCCTTGACCTTCGCGACGCCGCCTTTAACAAATCCAAGCCAGAGACTCCCGGGCAACGAGTCAGGGAGCAGAGAAAATGCACTGTCTTTCCGTTGCAGATCGCCCCAGGAAACCCGCTGGACCACGCGTCCCTGAACCAGATGAAGAAGGCCCTGATCCTGGTGGTTGATCCAGAGATTTCCCTCACCGTTCCCGACAATGGAATGCACAACTCCTCCAGGCACCGCGCTTACGGGCTTAAACCGCCCATTATCAAAATAAGCAACCCCGCGAATCGTCGAGACCCAGATTCGCCCGTGATCGTCCTCAAAGAGGGAATGGGCAGAATCAGCCGGTAATCCGCTGTTTTGTTTGCTGTAAGTCGTAATACGTCCGTCCTTCCATCTGTCCAAGCCATCGAAGGTACCCAGCCAGACGCTCCCATCGCTCGCGGCCAAAACGGATTGAACGGTGGCATTAGATAAACCTTGCCTGACTGAGATCGTGGGGACGGGAAAGTCGCGAAAACGGTCGAAGCCATCACTGGTCGCGATCCAAATATCGCCCTCTCGATCCTCAAAGAGGCCTAGAACGTAATCACTCGACAGACCTTCCGACCGTTCGAACAGATCGGTTCTTCCCTGATGTACATGCACGAGCCCGCGGGCGGCGGTTCCGACCCACAAACCACCATCGCGATCCCTCAGCAGAGCGTCAGGCCTGATTTGCTGCCCGACTCCGGGAAGCGGATAGACCCCAACTTTTCCGTCGACGAGCTGTCTCACAACGCCGCGCATGGCGATCAGGAGCGCGCCGTTTTCGCCTTCAATCAGGGAGAGGATCTCAGGTGATGGATCTGGCATCGGATACAGTTTCGGAGGCCCAGGCTTCCATCGCCACAGCCCGGTTGTCGCACCGGCCCAGAGATTGCCGGCGCCGTCCTCATTTAGAGCGGTGACGCCGTAGCCGAAACTGCCGTCCTCACCGTAACATTTGGAGTCGCTGCTCTGAATCGCGCAGAGTGTTCCGCTGGAAGTGACCGATCCGCCGACCCAAACGGTTCCTTCGTGGTCTTCCAGCAGCGCAAGAACATCCTGTCCGTCAAGCGCAGGGTAGTGAAACAGTTTGCCGTCCTTCCAACTAACCAAGCCTTGATTGGTCCCGATCCACAGACGCCCATCCCGCGAGACGAGCAGTCTTCGAATATTGCTGCCGGGGAGATGCTCACCCGCCGGCGGCTGCCATGGGACGCTCCGAACGCCGTCGAAGCGGAGCAAGCCGAATTCCGTGCCGAACCAGAGATAACCATCGGGCGTTTGGGCGATTGAGATCACGTTGCCCTTGAAAAAACCGTCGCGGACCGTCCACGCGGTGTGCGCGTATTGATTGATATCGAAAGACGGGTTCAGGGCTAAAGCAACGCCGCAACACACCAGGAGCCCGCCAGCCACCATGCTGGCCTGTCTCGCCATGCGCACAATTATCTCATCCTACTGTTCGTGGCAAAACATTTTAGGCGCGCAATCTGCAGTTACTCCAACCGCTGACTTATGCTGGCGGTAGGGAATGACGTGCGCCAATGTCGCTGGGCCGACGAAAATGACGGCGGCTGTCCAGATGCCTGCATCACCGGCCGATCGCCGGTCATGTAAGTCCTTTATTTGGAGGCCGTGGCGCCCTCCAGCGAATTGGGCTGTCGAATGCCTCAACAAGGACTCGCCTTTCTATAGCCGCTGATTTGGGGGAAAAAAAGATTGATGGATGCCTCAGCAGTCATAGTCTTATTCACGCGCTGTGTCAGGGATCGCCTTCCGGGCCGGTTGGCGTTGATTGTTACGGCGATGCTGGCTGCATCTCCCTTGCTGGCGCAGAACGCCGAACTGTCCGGCTTGATCACTGATCCGTCGAGTCTGGCGGTTTCGAACGCGCGGGTGACAGTACAAAGCGTGGACAATGGCGCAACACGGAGCGTCGATTCAAATCAACAAGGCGAGTACAGCGTTCCAGCGGTGCCGCCTGGATCTTATAACCTCACCATAGAGGCAAACGGATTCAAAACAATCCACCAGAATGGTGTCGTGGTGGAAGTGGACCAACGCGCACGACTGGATTTCGCTCTGACGATCGGCAGAGCTACGGAAACTATCACGGCGCAAGGGAGCGCGCCGTTGCTCAACACGTCGGACGCATCGGTGAGCACGGTGATCGATCATCAGTTCGTGGAAAACCTACCCTTAAACGGGCGGAGTTTCAGTTCGCTCATCGATCTGACGCCGGGAGTGGTGCTCACGCCGTCTAATTTTCAGGATCAGGGCCAGTTCAGCGTGAATGGGCAGCGGCCAGACGCAAATTACTTCCTGGTGGATGGAGTGAGCGCCAACCTGGGCTCTGCCGGGAGCGGCAACCTGCTGGGCCAGAGCGGGGCAGGCCAGCTTCCGGCAACCAGCGCATTCGGAGGGACCAGCAACCTGGTTTCTCTGGATGCGCTCGAGGAGTTTCGGATCCAAACTTCGACCTTTGCGCCGGAGTATGGGCGCACTCCAGGAGCACAAGTTTCGGTCATAACCAGGTCCGGCACGAACACCTTTCACGGCACCGCGTTCGAGTACTTCCGGAACGACAAACTGGACGCCAACGATTGGTTCGCGAATGCAAATGGTCTGGCAAGGCCCGAACTGCGGCAGAACGATTTCGGCGGCGTGTTGGGCGGGCCAATCGTCAAAGATAAGCTTTTCTTTTTCGGCTCCTATGAGGGGCTAAGGGTGCGCCAGCCCCATGTTGCCGATACCTATGAACCAACGCTGGCCTCGCGTCAGAACGCGCCCGCAGCCCTGCAGCCGCTGCTCAATGCCTTCCCATTACCGAATGGCCCGAACTTCGGTAATGGAACGGCCGCATTCTCGGCCAGCTACTCCGATCCTTCCACGTTGCATTCTTCCGGCATCCGGATCGACTATTTGCCATGGCAGAAAGTGACTATATTCGGAAGGTACAGCGACGCTCCTTCGAGCCTGGACCAGCGCGCCGGAGGTACTTTTCAGTCGAACTATAGCAACGTTCAGGATCTGAGTTATGGCACGCAGGCTCTGACCCTCGGGAGCAACCAGGCACTTACTCCGCAGTTGACCAACGAGGTGCGCTTCAATTACAGCCGGAGCCGGTCGAGCAGTGTCTATGTCCTCGACAACTTCGGCGGCGCGGTGCCTCCTCCGGAATCGGCGTTCTTTCCATATCCGTCGATTGCCTCCGGGCAAGACTCCAGCTTCGAATTCTTGGGCGACCTGAATCCTTATGGACTTCGATTCCTGACGGGAAAGCTGGGGGACAACCTGCAGCAACAGTTCAACGTGACGGACAATGTTTCCCTCATCGTCGGTGCACACCAACTGAAGTTCGGACTTGATTATCGCCGTCTCAATCCGGATGCAGGGCTCGTACCCTATCTGGAGCAGAACGTATTCACTTCGTTATCTAACCTTCTCGCTAACAAAATGGCCGAGGCGTTCGTACTCTCAAGGACGGCCGATGTGGAACTGGCATTCGCCAACTGGAGCGTCTTCGCGCAGGACACCTGGGCGGCCACGCGGACATTGACGATCACCTACGGCCTGCGGTGGGAGTACGATGGCGCACCCACATCGCCCAACGGCACTCTTCCACTTACTGTTGCGGGCGTGAATAACCTAGCGACTGCCACACTGGCGCCGCCGGGCACGCCCTTGTGGCATCCGCAGAAAGACGATTTCGCTCCGAGGCTCGGTTTGGCCTGGCAACCAGTTCCCAATCTGGTATTCCGGGCGGGCGCCGGTATCTTTTACGACCTCGGCTACTCCGCGGTGGCGAATGGCGCGGGCGCGTTCCCATACCTGCAGACAAAGTCGATTTTTAGTACGTCCTTTCCGCTGAGCGCCGCCGATGCCACGCCGTCGCCTTTTACGACCGCTCCTCCTGCCGGGTACATCGTGGTAGTTGACCCCAATCACGTATTGCCCAGAACGTACGAATGGAACGCGGCCGTGGAACGAACCCTGGGCAGGGCCGATGTCCTCACGGTCACTTATCTCGGCGCGGCCGG
>JBEKLB010000217.1:0-11202 GCA_050010415.1 Bryobacteraceae bacterium
CAATGTGCATGCGCAGAATCACCGTCCCGTTTTGCGTTTCCTTCAGGATCGGTTCCACCGCATCGCCGAAACCAGGGAGTTGTTTCATCACCCTTTCCAGGTTCGCCATGGGATTCATGTTGGCGAACGATTCGAGAGAATGCGCGGTTAACTCGCGGATCGCAGGCACGCGCGTCGCTTCCCCTGTCTTGGCGGACCAGATCTGCATCACCATCCGCATGGCGGGACCCGCGGGCGCATTCGGTATGGCCGGCCCGTCGATAGAAACCACCATCTCCCGTTCCTCCGCTTCCACGCCGTGGATAACCGCAGTCCGGCCAGTCAGGCTGGCGGGCGAGATGGAGGGCGTGACGTCCGCCAGCGCGGCGCTCGTCGCGGCGGACATCTGCGGCAGGGCTTTTACCAGTTCGTCGGCGAACTGCTCGTGCGCCATCTTCGCGTACCGCATGCTCGAGGGGTCCAGGATCGTCATCTCCTTGGTGCCGAAGTCGATGATCGACTCCACCCCCAGCGACGAAGAGAATCCCTTGACGCCTTTCAGACGAAACGTCATCTCTTGCGGAGCAGGCAAATTTGCCCCTTTCTTGGCGCCCGCCACCAGTGCCGATACCGCGGGATTGATCGTAATCTCGGTCTTGTATCGCGTGGTGACGTCGGCGTCGAGAGCGGGAAGCGCAATTGAGCCGAGCACCAGCATCGCGAGCCAGCGATATAGGTGGGTAGTCATGGAAGCTCCTGTTCGGGTTGCATCCAGTCTACTCCAACCGGGTTGGAGCTCGGCCGGACTACTGGATCACAAAAAAACCGGTCTCCACTCGATCGTCGGCGATCCGGTTCCACATCACCCGCGCTTTGCCACCCGCAACACCGTGCTGGAAGGCCACCACTTGACCCGTGTGCAGCGCGGCATACTCATGCACAGCGCGAAATCCGCTCTTGCTGTAGTCCAGCAGGCGGCCAACGATTTCCTGCGGCGAGGGATCGTCGAACGAAAGTTTGAGGGGCCCTTGGCCACGATAACGGCGCTCGGTCCGGCGATCGGCGGCTGACATGTGAATCAGGCGGGCAATATTGACGTTCACAAGCACTGGCTCATGACGCGTAGGACTGCCGCACGGCCTCCCTTCCGTAGAGTTTCAACTTCCGGCTCAGCGTGCGCCGTGAGATGCCGAGCAGCTCCGCGGCTTTCTGCTGGTGGCCGTTGGTCTGAGCCAGCACCCGCAGAATGGTGCTCTTTTCCATTCCATCCAGGTTGACCAAGGTGCCACTGGACCCACCTGCCGAAGTCGCGTTCAGCACCGGCATCGTGGTTGCCGAGGCGGGCGGGCGGGGAGGCGCCAGGAGCAGGTCATCCGGGCCGATTTCGATCTCGCGCGACAGTACAGCGGCTTTGGTCACCACGTTGCGCAGCTCCCGCACGTTCCCCGGCCAGCGATGTCCTTCCAGTATCTGGAGCGCTTCTCCGGTGAAACTCAGGCGCGGGTTGGTTTGCTTCAGGAAATGCTCGGCCAGCGGCACGATGTCTTCGGTACGCTCTCGGAGCGGCGGCACGCGCAAACAGATCTGGCCCAGCCGATGGTACAGATCCCCGCGGAAGCTTCCGGTCTCCACCATTTGCTCCAGGTCTTGATTAGTGGCAGCCACGATGCGTACGTCCACGGTTACCTTCCGTGTTCCTCCCAGCCGGTAGTATGCCACGCCATCCAAGACACGCAGCAGCTTTACCTGCATGCGAGGCTCCAATTCTCCTACCTCGTCCAGGAACAGCGTTCCGTGATCCGCCAGCTCGAACAAGCCAGGCTTGGGGGAATCCGCCCCGCTGAAGGCGCCTTTTTCGTACCCGAACAGCTCGCTTTCCACCAGATGTTCCGGCAGCGCGGCGCAACTCACGTCCACCCAAGGCTTTGCGCAGCGCAGCGAATAATGATGGACGGCCCTCGCAATCAGCTCTTTTCCCGACCCGCTTTCGCCCGTAATTAGAACGGCTGCATTACTTTGCGCGATCCGCTCGGCAAGCTCGATCAGCTGCCGCATCCCCGGACTTGAGATAACAGCGGGCATGCCTAGAAAGCTCTTCGACTGTGGGGATGGAGACACTATTTCGCAATTCGGCTCTTTGGGGGCCCGCCAGCATAGTACTTCGGTGCCGGTTTGCACCAGCGAAATCACTAACAGTACTACCTCGAAACCACCCCGGACAAACGGACAGAATGTCTCAATCCGGCCGATTCTGGCGCGACAATTTGGCCTTCCTTCTATCGGTCGGGCTCGCCTAAGCCGATCTATCAGTTGGATAGCGACGCTAGCTTTTGGCAGCGCAGCTGCAACCGCACCGGCACGCATGCCAGGGTTGCCCAAAGTGTCGACAAGCAGGAGCAGAATGTCCTCAGTTGCCAAAATCTACGTTTCCGCGATCGTTGTGATCGGCTTGGCAATTACGGTCGCCGAGTTGACCCTTTGGGAATCTCACGATCTGGTCCGCTTCGCCTGCTACCTGGCATTGGCCATCCTGGCCTCTCGCCTGAAGGTGTCGTTGCCCGGCATCAGCGGCGCTCTGTCGGTGCTTTTCATTTTTATCCTGTTCGCCATTGTGGAGCTGTCGCAGCCGGAAGCACTGGCCATTGGCTGTGCGGCCATTCTGATGCAGTGCCTGTGGAATTACCGGCAGCCGCCCAGGTGGCATCAAGTGCTCTTCAATGTGGCCAGCATGGCGCTCACAGTGGTCACCGCCGGGGCGGTTTATCACTCGGGCGCGTTGATCCGCGGCCAGTTGGAACCCGCGCTGCGTATGGTGGTGACGGCCACCGTGTTCTTCGCCATGAACACCTTTCCGGTGGCGGGCGCCATCGCGCTCACTGAGCACCGGTCTCTGCGCCGGGTCTGGCGCGAATGCTACATATGGTCGTTCCCCTACTATCTGCTCGGCGCGTTGATCGTGGCCGCGGCCAGCGCCGTCAATCGTCATTTCGGCTGGCAGACTGCGTTGCTGGCCGTCCCGGTGGTCTATCTGATCTACCGCTCTTACTACCTCTATCTGGGCCGGATGGAAGACGAGAAGAAACACGCCGAAGAGATGGCCGCGCTCCACCTGAGAACTATCGAGGCTCTGGCGCTGGCTATTGAGGCCAAGGACCATACTACGCACGATCATCTGCAGCGGGTGCAAGTCTACGCGGTCGAGGTGGGCAAGGAACTGTGCCTGGACGAATCGCAACTGGAGGCGCTGCGCGCCGCCGCGCTGCTGCACGACATCGGCAAGCTAGCAGTGCCGGAGCACATCATCTCGAAACCGGGCAAGCTGACCCGCGAAGAATTCGAGAAGATGAAGATCCATCCGGTGGTGGGCGCCGAAATCCTGGAGCGCGTGCGCTTCCCGCACCCGGTTACTCCCATCGTGCGCTCGCATCACGAACGCTGGGATGGCACTGGATATCCGGACGGGCTGCGTGGCTCCAGCATTCCCATCGGCGCGCGGATTCTCGCGGCCGTGGATTGTCTGGACGCGCTCGCTTCTCATCGCCAATATCGCCGCGCGCTGCCCCTCGACGAAGCCATGAGCAAGGTGGCGGCCGAGTCCGGGAAGGCTTTCGATCCCGAGGTGGTGGAAGTGCTCCAGCGCCGTTACATCGACCTGGAGGCTGCGGCCAAGTCGCGCGAAGGGGAGCCGGCCAAGCTCTCCACCGACGTCAAGATCGAGCGTGGCCTGGAGCCCGCGGCTGGATTGGAGAGCACGCGCCGCACTGCTTCGCCCGAGTCCGGTCAGCACTTCCTTACCTCGATTGCCGCGGCTCGCCAGGAAGTGCAGAACCTCTTTGAACTCGCCCAGGATCTGGGCAACTCGCTCAGCCTGAACGAAACGCTGTCGCTCCTGGCCCTGCGCCTGAAGCGCATGATCCCCTATGATTCGCTCGCCATCTATGTCTTGCGTGACGACCGGTTGCGGGCCGAGTATGTGAACGGCGAGAACTTCCGTTTGTTCTCTTCGCTCGAAATTCCCCTCGGCCAAGGCTTGTCGGGATGGGTGGCGGAGAAGCGCAAGCCCATCGTGAACGGCAATCCATCGGTGGAACCTGGCTACCTCAACGACGAGACCAAGTTCACCACCATGCGCAGCGCCTTGGCAGTCCCGCTGGTCGGGCTGAACGGAACGGTCAGCGTCCTGACGTTGTACCACACCGAGCGCGACGCCTTCACCAACGACCATCTGCGCATTTTGCTCGCGATCGTTCCCAAACTCGCGCTTTCCATCGAGAACGCCCTGCGCTTCCAACAAGCCGAAAGCTCCGCGTCCACCGATTATATGACCGGCCTGCCCAACGCCCGGTCTCTGTTCCTGCACCTGGATGGGGAACTGGCGCGCTGCCGCCGCTTGAATTCGCCGCTGGTGGTTCTGGTCTGCGACATGAACGGCTTCAAAAGGGTCAACGACAAATACGGCCACCTGGAAGGCAACCGTCTGCTGCATTCTGTGGCCAAGCGGCTGAAGGATTCCTGCCGCGAGTACGACTATGTGGCTCGCATGGGCGGCGATGAATTCGTTCTGGTGCTGCCGGGCTTGCAACCGGACCAGCTAGCCTCGAAAATTGAGCGCTTGAAAGCCATCACCGCCGACGCCGGCCTCGACATCTTCCCGCAGGAGAACATCTCGTTGAGTATCGGCCATTCCATGTTCCCCGAAGACGGCGGCGATGCCGATCGGCTGCTCAGTGAAGCGGACCGTCGTATGTACATCGCCAAGCAAAAGGAAAAAATGAGCGTGGTAGGGCAGCGCGGTTTCGTGTTTGAGCCCACCGGCGCCTGGTAGCGGGGATGGTCCATTTGCTCCTGCGTCAAGCCCGGCGTATTCTATTGACCGTTCTTCTGGGCGGATTGCTGGGGGCCACGCTGGTGCGGCTGGGTCCCGGTTTCGGCGTCGACGAGCGGGAACTGGATAGCCGCCTGAGCGCGGAAAGCCAGCAGGCCATTCGCATCCAGGCCGGTCGCGACAATAACATCGCTCGGTTCTATTTCCGTTATCTGGCTGGGCTGGTGCACGGCGACTTCGGATTCTCGCGGTCGCTCAACCGCCCAGTGTCCCAGCTCCTGGCCGAACGCCTGCCGCTGACCATGCTATCGCTCGGCTACGGCGTGCTGGGCGGCGTCTCCATCGGCCTGGCGCTCGCTCTGCTCACCGTATGGTGGCGCGCTCCCGGGGCCGATATCCTGCCCGCCATCGCCAGCGGATTGTGCCTGGCTGCGCCCGCCGCCGTGATCGCCCTGGTCTTTCTCTGGTTAGCGCCCTGGATCGGCGCCGCCAGCCGCTGGGCCATCGCGCTAGTCGTGTTTCCGCATGTTTACCGTTACGCCAAGAATCAACTGGTCGCTACCGCGCAATCGCCGCATGTGGTGGCCGCACAGGCCAGGGGATTAAGCAGTTGGCGAGTGCTGTGGGCGCATGTCTTCACTCCGGCCGCGCCGCAACTCGCGGCGCTCGCGGGAATCTCGGTCAGCCTGGCCTTTGGCGCGTCCATTCCCATCGAGGTGATTTGCGATACGCCGGGCATCGGGCAACTGGCTTGGCGCGCAGCTCTCGATCGCGACCTGCCGCTGCTGGTCACCATCACGGTTCTGGTCGCGCTGATGACGCTGCTGGTAAACAGCCTGGCCGATATTGCGCTCACCGCTTGGAGACCGAGCGTGGCCGAATGAGCCTCAAACAAAAAATCGCTTTAGTTGTTCTAGCTGTGGCCGTCGCCGCCTCGCTCGCGGCCGGCTGGCTTGCCCAGCACTCCTATGCCGAGCAGTCCCGGGAATTCATCAGCTCGGCGCCGTCGGCGCAATTCTGGTTGGGCACCGACGAACTGGGTCGCGATCGTTTTGCCCGCCTGCTCTACGGCACGCGTGTTTCCTTGCTGCTCGCACCGGCTGCGGCGCTGCTTTCCACGTTCTTTGCCGCGCTCATCGGCGGCGCTGCCGGATACCTGGGCGGCTTCTGGGAGCGCACCGTCACTACCGGCATCGATCTGTTTCTATCGCTTCCCTGGCTGTTCCTCTTGCTGGCTGTGCGGGCCTTACTACCGCTGAACACGTCGCCCGTGACATCGGTGATGATCACATTTCTCCTGCTCGGATGTTTGGGATGGGCCGCGCCCGCCCGCATCATCCGGGCCGGCACACGCACGCTCGCGAGCTCCGACTATCTGGTGCAGGCCGCGGCCATCGGCGTTTCGCCCTGGCGCTTGTTTTGGCGTCACCTGCTGCCCAACCTGCGGCCCATTCTGCTCGCCCAGTTCTGGATTTCAGTGCCGCTCTTCATATTGAGTGAGGCCAATCTTGGCCTGCTGGGGTTGGGTGTGTCGGAGCCGTTGCCTTCCTGGGGCGCGCTGCTGCGGGAACTCGAAAATTATTCGGCGGTGCTGCAGAATCCCTGGATGCTGGCGCCCGTTGCGCTGCTAGTCATCGTCGTCAGTTGCCTGCAGCTCTTGCTGAGAACCGAGGAGAGTGTGGCATGCTGATGCGCATTGCGATGGCGCTTTTGTTAAGTGGCGCTTGGTCGGCGAACGCCGCCAACGAGTTGCGTTTCTGCCTGCGCACCGAACCCAAAACGTTCAATCCGCTGCTGGTCGAGGATGAATCCTCTTCGTCCATTCGCTATTTGACGGGCGGCGTCCTGATCCGGCTGAATCGCTATACGCAAGAGCTCGAAGGCGAGCTGGCCACCAAATGGAAAGTATCGGAAAACGGCCGCCGCATCGATTTTGAGCTGCGGCGTGGAGTGCGTTTCTCCGATGGTACGCCGTTCTCCTGTGACGACGTGGCGTATACCATGCGCCAGTTGATGGATCCCGCGCTGCACTCGCCCGCCGGTGATGCTTTCCGCTCGGCGCCGGGCGAGGTTGAGATCAAATGTACGTCCCCCTCCGCCGCCACCGTGCGCTTCCCTGGGCCGGTAGCCGCTCTCGCCAAGCAATTCGATGAAGTGGCGGTTTTGTCCGCCGCGTCCCCGCGCAAAGAATCCGCCGTGCTCGGTCCCTTCGAATTGGGTGAGTACAAGCCCGGCGCATACGTCCTGCTGAAGCGCAATCCGAACTATTGGAAGCGCGATGCCAACGGACACGCCCTGCCGTATCTGGATTCCATCCGGCTCGAGATCCAGCAGAATCGCGAACTGGAATTGCTGCGCTTCCGGCGTGGCGAGCTCGATCTTGTCAACAAGCTCGATCCCGATATGTTTGACCGGCTGTCCTCCGAGATGCCTCGCGCGGTGGTGGACGCCGGACCGTCGCTCGATTGGGAGACCGTATTTTTCAATCAGCTTCAAACTTCGCCCTTGCCCGAGTACAAGCGGCGCTGGTTTCGATCCGCCGATTTTCGCCGCGCCATTTCCGAAGCCATCCGGCGCGATGACATGGTCCGCATCGTTTATCATGGTCACGCCCGCGCCGCCGCCGGTCCGGTCTCGGTGGCGAACCATTTCTGGTTGAATCCCAGCATTAAGCCGGCCTCGGGCTCCGACACCGCGGCCCTGGCCTTGCTACAGCATTCCGGCTTCCGGCGCTCCGGCAGCGCCTTGCTCGATCGTGATGGCAACAAGGTCGAGTTCTCCATGATTACCAACGCAGGCAACAAACTGCATGAACGCATGCTCGCGCTCATCCAGCAGGATTTGGCGCGCCTGGGCATTGAGCTCAACGTCGTGGCTCTCGATTTTCCGTCGCTCATCGAGCGCATCAGCCGCACCTACAACTATGAATCGGTGCTCATGGCCTGGTCCAATATCGATCTCGATCCCAGCGCGCAGATGAACATCTGGCTCAGTTCCGCTGCCAATCACCAATGGAATCCCAGTGAGAAAACGCCTGAGAGCGCCTGGGAAGCGCAGGTGGATAAATTGATGCAGGAGCAGAATTCATCGCAAGATCCGAACAAGCGCAAGGCCTATTTCGACCAGGTGCAGCAAATCGTCGCCGAGCAGGCGCCGATGCTCTTTCTGGTGAATCCGAATGCGCTGTCGGCTGTCGCGCCCAACGTGAAAAATGCCACTCCGGCCGTGCTGGATCCGCAAACGTTCTGGAACGCCGAGCGGTTGCAAATCGGCGGGACGCTCCTGAGCCAGAGATGACGCCCCTGCTCCAAGCCTGCATCTCGGTGGACTATCCCAACAAGCCGGGCGTGCTGCGCGACGTGCGGCTGGATATCGCCGAGGGCGAGATTCTCGGGCTGGTGGGCGAAAGCGGATCGGGCAAGAGCACGATTTCTCTGGCGCTGCTGCGGTTGCTCGAGCATAAGGGCGCATCCATCGCAGGAGAAATTCTATTCTCCGGCTGGGATTTGCTGCGTTTGCGCTCGAGCGAGATGCGCCGCATCCGTGGACGCGATATCGCCCTGGTGTTGCAGAGTCCGCTCGCATCGCTCAACCCCGCGCTGCGCATCGGGACGCAAATGGCGGAGGCTTGGCGCGCGCACCAATCGGGCGGAGAAGCCAAGCTTTGGAAAGCGCGTGCCCTGGAGCTCTTCGAGCGCGTCAGCCTGCCCGCCGAAGAATCGTTCTTGGATCGCTATCCGCGCCAGCTCAGTGTCGGACAAGCGCAGCGAGTGCTGATCGCCATGGCCGTCCTGCACAAGCCGCGTTTGTTAATCGCCGACGAACCCACCAGCGCGCTCGACGCCATCACGCAAAGCGAAATCCTGGATCTGTTCCGCAGCTTGAATCGCGAGCTGAACATGGCCATGCTCTTCGTCTCGCACGATCTGCTGGCGGTAGCCTCGCTGTGCTCCCGCATCGCCATTCTACAACGCGGCCAGATCGTCGAAACCGGCGCTACCGAACAAATGTTTCGCGATCCGCGCACTGAAGACACGCGCGCCTTGTTGCAAGCCGTACTGCGAAATTCGAGCGCCGCCGCCGAATTTGGCCAGAACGTCGGCGCCGAGTCTACTGTTCTCCGTTAAACTTCACTGGCCGGGCTATGCGCACAGCGGGATTCTTCAACAATTCCGTCAGAACGCTTTCCGGAATCGGCTGGTCGGTCTGGATCACGGAGACGGCCTCGGTTCGATTATCCTTGCGGCCGAGAGAAAACGTCGCGATGTTGACTCCGTTCTTGCCGAAAACGTCGCCGATATATCCGATCACGCCAGGAACATCTTCGCTGGTAACGAACGTGAGATTGCCTTCGAGCGTGGCTTCGCAATGCGTGCCGTCGATCTGCACCAACCGCGGCTGATCCATCACCACCGCGCCTTCCACCGAAGTTACTCCCGTATCGGTTTCCAGATCCAGGCGAACCGAGTCGATATGGGCGGCGCGTTTCTCGTGGCGCTCCGCTACGGTGAGACCGCGGTCGCCCGCGATCTGCATGGCGTTGATCGAATTTGCCTTCCGTGCCAAGGACCGTTGCAGCACGCCGGCCAGACCCGCGTTGCGCACCAGATGGGTGTTGAACTCGGCGATCTTGCCGAAGTAGACCAGCCGCACAGCCTTTGGATTGCCGGTGGAAATATAGGACGCAAAACTGCCGAGCCGCTCGGCCAGCTTGCCGTACGGCCCGAGCGTTTTATATTGTTCAGGCGTCAGCGCCGGCAGATTCACCGCGTGCAGCGCCGCGCCGTTTTGCAGATATTCCACAATCTGCTGCGCGATCCGTATACCCACCGTCTCCTGCGCTTCTTCGGTCGATCCTCCGATGTGCGGCGTCGCCACCAGCGTTTCGATGGCGAACAGCGGATCGCTGGGCGACGGCGGTTCGCTCTCGAAAACATCCAATGCCGCTCCGCCCACCTGCCCCGACGCCAGCGCTTCCCGCAAGGCTTCCTGATCGATCAGCTCACCGCGCGCGCAATTCACAATGCGCACGCCCTTCTTCATCTTGGCGAACGCCTCGCGTGAAAGCAGCCGGAACGATTCCGGCGTCAGCGCCGTGTGCAGCGTGATGTAATCGCTCTCGGCGAACAACACCGGCAGATCCACCAGCGCCACGCCGACGTCCTTGGCGGTTTGTGAATGAACATAGGGATCGTGCGCCACGATGCTCATCTCAAAAGCCGCGGCGCGCTTCACCACCTCGCGCCCGATGCTCCCCAGGCCGATCACGCCCAGCGTCTTGGCGCGCAACTCGTTCCCCAGGAACTTGCGCTTCTCCCACTTGCCCGATTTCACCGAAGCGCTGGCATTGGGGATAGAGCGCGCCAGCGATAGCATCAAAGCCACCGTATGCTCGGCCACCGAGACCGCGTTGCCCCCCGGAGTATTCATCACCAGCACGCCGGCCGCGGTTGCCGAAGGCAGATCCACGTTATCCACGCCCACGCCCGCGCGACCGATCACGCGTAGATTCGGCGCCCCGGCCAGCACGGCTTTATCCACCGTAACGGCGCTGCGCACGATCAGGGCATCCGCACCGGCCAGGTGCTGCATATACTCTTTTGGATTGGAAACGACGACTTCCCATCCCGGCTGTTGCTGCAGCAGTTTCACCGCCGCAGGGGCCAGCGACTCGGCAATCAGGATTCGCATGTTTGTGTGTAGGGTATTAAGCTAAAAATTCAGGATAACAAACGATGGCTCTACTCGACCGGATTCAGACCGACATGGTGGCCGCGATGCGCGCCAAAGAAGAGATGAAGCTCAACGCGATTCGCATGATCAAAACCGCGCTCAAGAAGCACGAAGTGGATTCCATGAAGCCGCTGGACGAAGCCACGGAATTGCAAATTCTGGGCATGCTGGTCAAGCAGCGGCGCGAGGCGGCGGAGATGTTTCGCAAGGGCGATCGCGCCGAGCTGGCCGACAAGGAGGAAGCCGAGCTGAAGCTGATCGAGTCCTACATGCCCGCCGCTCCGAGCGATCAGGAGATCGATGCTGCCATTGCGGCTGCCATGGCTGAGACCGGCGTCACGTCCGCCAAGCAGATGGGCGTGGTGATGAAAGCCACGCAGGCCAAGCTGGCGGGCAAGCGCGTGGATGGCAAAGCTTTGAGCGAAAAAGTTCGCGCGCGATTGTCTTAAGCAACCATGACTCTCGCCGAGCGCTCCTACTACAGCCGGCGTGCCGCCGAGTATGACGACTTTTACCTCGGCACGGGACTCTATGCCCAACGAGTCCGCTCCGGCTGGGCCGCCGAACTCGCGGCTTTGAAAGCCGTCCTCGCCACGCTCCCTTTCCATTCCTTCCTGGACGTGGCCTGTGGTACCGGTTTTCTGACCGAAAGCTTACGCGGCGCT
>JBEKLB010000218.1:0-11189 GCA_050010415.1 Bryobacteraceae bacterium
ATGTTGCCGCGCTCCAGCGCCAGATAATTTTCCTCGCGAGGCTGGATCTCAGGGACGGTGATTAGCTCCACAACGTCTATCTTAAACTCCCGGGCATGTTAAACTCCCGGATTGAGCACGCGCGTCTCCCTGTTTGTCACCTGCATCGTCGATCAGGTTTTCCCCCAAGTGGGCATCGCCATCACGCAGGTGCTGGAGCGCCTCGGCTATCGGGTCGATTTTCCCAAAGCGCAAACCTGCTGCGGCCAGCCTGCGTTCAATAGCGGCTATACCGAGGAAGCGCGCAACATCGCCCGGCACTTCCTCGACGTCTTTCAAGATTCGGAAACCATCATCGTGCCTTCGGGCTCCTGCGCGTCAATGATCTCGCACCATTTTGCGGATATCTTTGAGAACGACCCACAGCTCCGCGACGAAGCCCAGGCCCTAGAGCCGCGCGTGTTCGAATTCTCACGCTTCCTGCTGGAAGTGGCTGGCGTCGAAGATGTAGGCGCGCGTTTCGATGGCGTGGTCACGTATCACGACAGCTGCCACGCGTTGCGTGAACTGCGGATCAAAGCGGGTCCGCGAAAATTACTTTCGAAAGTTCGAGGTCTCACGCTCGCGGAGATGACCATTGCGGAAGAGTGCTGCGGTTTCGGCGGCACCTTCTCCATTAAGTTTCCCGAGGTTTCTGGCGCGATGGCACGCACCAAGATCGATTCCATTCAGCAAACCGGCGCTTCGACCATCGTTTCCATCGATTCCAGTTGCTTGATGCAACTGCAAGGTGTCATCGATCGGGCAGGCCTTCCGATTAGAACGCTGCACCTGGCCGAGGTCCTGGCGTCTCGATGAAGGCGCCGGAAGCAGACATCCAGCAAACCATCAGCGATCCTCGGCTGCAGCTAGCCATTTACACTGCCACCGGTCGCGTGATGGATCTGCGCGCGAAGGTGGTGAGCGACGAGGCTCTGCCCGATTACCAGGCGCTCCGCGAAGAAGCCAATGCCATCAAGAAGCACACCATCGAGAACCTCGATCACTATCTGGAGCAACTTGAATCGAACGTAGTGGCGCACGGCGGCAACGTCATCTACTGCCGCACCGGCCAGGAAGCAGCCGACTTCGTTCTTGATCTCGCGAAGCAGCGCGGCGTCCACATGCTGGTCAAATCAAAGTCCATGACCAGCGAGGAAATCCATTTCAACGAGCGATTGGAAGAGCACCAGCTCGAAGCCGTGGAAACCGACTTTGGCGAATACATCCTGCAGCTCGCCCATCAGCGTCCCTATCACATCGTCGCTCCCGCGCTGCATCTCACCCGGTTTGACGTGGCGGACATTTTCACTAAAGAGTTGGGCATTGAACGCGAAGAAGTGATCGAGAACCAAACCAAAATAGCCCGCGGTGTTTTGCGCCGGAAGTTTCTGGAGGCGGGTATGGGCGTCAGTGGCGCGAATTTCCTGGTCGCCGATTCAGGCGCCGTGGTCATCGTGGAGAACGAAGGCAACGCGCGGCTCAGCACCTCCGCGCCCAAGATTCACATCGCTATCGCTGGTATCGAAAAGGTGATTCCGCGCGCTCAGGATCTCGCGGTTTTCTTGAATCTGCTGGGCCGCAGCGCCACTGGCCAGCCGCTCACGGTCTACACATCTTTTCTTTCAGGACCACGCCGTGGCGCGGAAATCGATGGCCCCGACGAATTCTACCTGCTGCTCCTCGACAATGGCCGGACCAAGTTGCTGGCCGATCCGGACAAACGCCAGTCGCTCTATTGCATCCGTTGCGGCGCGTGTTTAAATCATTGTCCGGTGTATCGCAAGATCGGCGGCCACAATTATCCCTGGGTTTACTCGGGACCAATCGGCGCCATCATCACCCCTCAGTTTCACGGCATTACCGGCGATGCCTGGCTGCCCTTCGCCTCCAGCTTGTGCGGCGCTTGCGCCGAAGTCTGTCCGGTCAAGATCGATATTCCGAAGGTGCTGCTCAAGCTGCGCGCCGAAGTGGTGGAAGTGCAAAGAAGAGAGGACTCGGGTGGTTGGGAGCGGTTCGCCTTCCAGCTTTTCGCCTGGATCGCAACTCATCCCCGAATCTATTTGTCGCTCGCGACCCTGGGATCGATATTCTTTCCTCTGGTCCCGCACCTCGGTCCGCTGAAGAAATGGGCCAGCCAGCGTAGCGTGCCTGAGCCCGCCAAACAAAGCTTTCACCAGTGGTGGGCCAGCCGAAAGCCAACATCATGACTGCGCGCGAGCAAATCCTCGGCGATATCCGAAAAGCTTTGAAGGGGACCGCGGGCCAGCCTGCGCTCATTGAGGCAGCCTCTCGTTCTTCAAGCCAACAACTACCGGCTTCTCTCGAACAACTGCCGGCCCCCACACTGCGAATCCCTCGATCGGACCGCAATCTCTATGCAGATCTCTTCGGCCAGAAGTTCGAAAACTTGGGCGGAAAATGTTTTCGAGTGCGCAATACATCCGCGGTTGTCCCCGCGATCGCAGAACTGTTGACCCAAAAGAGCGCCGTGGCGTCGAATTCGCCTTTTCTACGTAAGTGTGGAATTACCGGCCTCCCGCAGGTCCACGCCGGCTTCACCGAACGGGATGACTTGAAGGAAGCCTGCGCCTCCGTCGACATCGGCATCACCAGCGCCGATTATGCGCTGGCCGCAACCGGCACTCTCGTGATGCTCTCGAGCCCGGACGAAGCGCGCCTGGTCTCGCTTCTGCCACCGAGCCATATCGCCATCTTTCCCCGCTCGCGCCTGCTGGCGAATCTCGACGAATTGCTCAGCATTCTTCCACGCCCCGCCGACCAAACCAGCTCCATGGTTCTCATCACCGGGCCGAGCCGCACCGCCGACATCGAGCAGCGCCTGGTGCGGGGCGTTCACGGTCCCGGCCAGATCTTCGCCGTCATCGTCGACGAAGAATAATCACTCCGCTTGCGCCGGAATGCGGATCAGCACATACGCAAGTGCAGCAAATCCGATTAGTGACAACCATCCTCCCCAGGCCGGGGCAAAGCTAAATGTAGCGATGGCCGGAATTCCGGTGAGGAAAACCACCGCGAGCAGAATGCCGACGATGGCTTCGCCCGCAATGAGCCCCGAAGCGAGCAGCGTGCCCTTTTCTTCGATGAGCAGCTTTTGCTCGGCGCTGCGCCTCTCGGTAATCCGGTTGAGAATCCATTTGATGAGGCCGCCGACGAAAATGGCCGACGAGGTACTGAACGGCAGATACATTCCAACGGCGATGAGCATCGGCGAGCGCGCGCCGCACAACAGCAATGCAATTCCGAAAGCCGCGCCGATTCCAAGCAAGCCCCACGCCATCTGCCCGCCAACAATTCCCTTGGCAAGCTGCGCCATCAATCCCGCTTGCGGCGCAGGGAGCGCCCGGCCGCCGATCCCGCCGGTGTCGAGGTTGGCCTGGTGCAGTGCGATGATGGGTCCCATCAAGAAGAACGCCAGCAAGATCACCGAAATGATTTCGACTACTTCCATCTTCCAAGGTGTGCCGCCGAGCAAATGGCCGGCTTTCAAGTCTTGAATCAGCGATCCTGAAACCGAACACGCTACGCACACCACGGCTGCGACGCCGAGCACGGCCGCGACGCCCGAGAGTCCGGTGACGCCGATGGTCAGCATCACGAGCGCGGCGATAATCAGCGCTGCCAGCGTCAATCCCGAGAGCGGCTGGTTGGAGCTGCCGACCAGTCCCACCAGATAACCGCCGACCGCGGACAGTAGGAAGCCGGTGACGGTCATGATGACAGCCGCGACGATCGCCGAGACGATTCCGTGGGTGAAGTAGTAATAAATGGCGGTGATCGGGATAAGAAGCACAGCGGTGCAAATCACCACCCAGCGCGGGGGAATGTCCTGCTCGGTGGGATCGATAGTTTTGGCTTCGTGGGTCGCGGCGGTGGATGCGGTGAAAATTCCGCGCAGTGAAGTCCACAGTGACTCGCGCATGGAGTACATCGTGCTGGCCGCGCCCACCAGCATGGTGCCGACGGCAATCGGCCGCACCACATTGAACCAGACCGTATTGGCCGCCACGGCCGGATCATTGGTCCCGATGCGGCGCGGAAGATCGGGATCGAAGAACAACAGTAGCGGAATCAGAATCCACCAGGCGATGATGCCGCCGGAGACATTGATGGACGAGAGTTCGGGACCGATGATGTAGCCGATACCGATCAACGCGGGCGACAGGCTGGGCGTGGACCACGGGATGCCGCCGAAGTGTGTGACATCGCCGATGGGTTTCTTTTCGATATCGAAATGCTGGATGAGAGACCGCGGGAATTTGAGAAAGCCCTCGATATATTCGCGGAAAATTTGCGCGCCCTTTTCGTCGGTGAGGATCTCAATCAGCCCGCCGAAACCCAGCGCGCCGAAAATGTAGCGCGGAGCTTTGGTCTCGGAAGCCTCGCCGGATTTGACGATCTCGTAACTCGCGACGCTTTCGGGCCACGGCAGCGGCGCGTCCACGCACAGCGGGCGGCGCAGAAGAATGATGAAAAACACGCCGATCAATCCACCCACCAGCAGGATCAGCGTGGCTTCCCAGTAGTGCGAGCGCAGATCGGTCCACAGGCGCTGGCCGCCGATATCCACCATCATGAACGCCGGAATGGTGAAGATGGCGCCCGCCACCAGCGCTTCGCCGACCGACGCCGCGGTGCGGGTGATGTTCTGCTCCAGAATGCCGCCCCGAAAGGCCGGGATGCGGAACAGCGCCATCGCGATCACAGCCGCCGGAATGGTAGCGGCCACAGTCTGCCCGGCTTTCATTCCCAGATAGGCGTTGGCCGATCCGAAAACGAAGGCCAGGAAGATACCGAGCGAGACCGCTTTGACGGTCATCTCCGGCGGCGGCTGTTTCAGGGTGGTTTGCACTAAGGCATGTTACCGCAGGTTGGGAGCAATAATAGAAACAGGCAGGGTGCCGGAGTGTGGGGCTCCAAGGGGGAGAGAACCCGGCGGGGCGCGTTCGGTGGCGCGGCGTTTCCATACTGCCGCAGGCCATCAAACGATTCCACCACGCACCGCCGCGAAGGAGCATCGCGACGGAGCGAATGTGTGCGCACTTGGTCTAACTACCGGTATGCTTCTTTCCGATGGCGGACCCGCAGGATGCGATGTCTTCTTCGGCCACTTCCAACCGAACCCGGTAATCGCCGACGCGGAGCCGCAGATCGCCGCTGCCTTTTAGCTTCTTGACTTGGCCTTGCCGCTCGCGGCGTAATCGGTGCGCGCATGCAGGATACGGAGCGCCTGTTCGCGATCAATCTGCCGCAACTGCCCCTTGGCGTGGTCGGTCCAGATGAATTTATTCACGGACCAAATTCGCGCAACACTTCCTCGTGCGACGTGCCGGAACCCTTCTCGCTGCGGGCTGCTTCCACTTCGGCCCGTTCCTGTTCGGTTTCCGGCTCATCATCGAGCGGCGCGGTGATTATCGACTGCCACACGGGGTCGGCCAGCGCCCGAAGGATCTTGCGCGTCGCCGGCAGATCGCCCGCCGGGATGTGATCCACCAGTGCGTGCAGCTCCTGGCGGTCAGCTTCGCTCGTGTGCAGTGCCTCCATATCTTCGATCATACGTCTTCGCCATCCTCGGCTTCCAGCGTGACGCACTCCACGCGAGTCCAGCGCCTGGGCGAAGGGACCATGGGATACACTGTAGCGGCTCCTGCCCCGATTTTGGTCTACTTATCTAAGAAGCAATCCGGCTGGAGAAGCGTCCACGAACTTATGCCCCAAGAAACAGGATTTGCGACTCAGATGGCGTCGGCGCCCCAAACTCTAGAGCGCCCGGAAGCCGCCGCCGGACTTAGCACCTACATTCTGGTGGCCTGTGTAGCTTCGGCCAGCCTGGGCTTGGAGCTCATCCAGACTCGCATTCTGTCGTTCCTGTATTACAACCACGTGGTCTATCTCACCGTAACAATCGCCCTGCTGGGTTTCGGCATCTCGGGCGTGTTCGTCAGCTTGTTCGCGTCCCGCTGCGCGCGTCCGGAACGTATGATCGCGCAGCTGGCAGGAGGGTTCGCGATTTCGTCGTTTGCCTGCCTGGCAGCCGTCAGCCGCATCCCGGAGTATTTCGCCGACGCGCCCACCACGGCCAAACTCATCTTGTCGTACATTGCATTGACCATGCCGTTTCTATTCTCCGGCGGCGTGCTGGGATGGGTGTTCATGTTGCGTGCCAAGGCCATCGGCCGTCTCTATGCCGTCGACCTGGCCTGCAGCAGCGGCGCGGTGATGGCGTTCCTGCTGTTGTTGTGGCCGCTGGGCGGGGATTGGTTCGTATGGTTGTGCACGGCCGTGGCTCTGGCGGGTTTCCTGGTATTCAGCGATAAAAAGATCGAGAGTGGATGGCGATGGGGCGTGGTGGCCGTCTGTTTGCTCTCGATGCTCGCGGTCAACAGGCATCTCATCGGCCAGAAGCCGGAAGCGTACAAAACCCTGGCGCGAGCGTATCAATCGGGAGTTACCACGGCGAAAGTGGAGGCTACCGAATGGACGCCCATCACACGCATCGATCTTTGGTCGGACTCGGTTCGCGACCTGGCATTCGGCACCCCCTCGCCCGATCCCGCCGATTCGAAGATGATCACCCAGGACGCCGACGCATTCACCATGCTGTGGGGTCCGCATCATGTCGGCTGGGCGCTGGACCAAGGCCGCCGTGGCAATCTCATCAGCGCTCTTTCGCTCACCTATCTGCTCAACAAAACACCGCAAGATTCGCTGATCATCGGCGTGGGCGGCGGGCTCGACATGGTGACCGCCCGGGTCTATGGCGCGAAACACATCACTGGCGTTGAAATCAATCAGGCGACGGTCGCGCTCGACAACGGCCCCTACCGGGATTGGCTGCAATGGCCCAAATGGGACGGCGTGAAACTGGTCCGCACGGAGGGGCGAAACTATCTTCGTTCCAAGCAGAACAGTTACGACACCATCGTGATGAGCGGTGTGGACACGTTTTCCGCTCTGAACTCCGGCGCCTACGTCCTTTCTGAGAACTACTTATATACGGTGGAGGCCATGCAAGATTATCTTCACGCTTTGCGCGACAACGGAACCGTGGCGATCTATCGCTGGTTTTTCTTTCAGGGCCCACGCGAAAGCCTGCGGCTGGCCGGTATTTTCCGGGAGGCGGCCGAACGTGAGGGGATCGCGCACCCCGAACAAAACATCATGGTGGTTTCCGAAGACCTGGGCTGGAGCGGCTATCGCTGGGCCGCCACTTTCGTGAAGAAGCGGTCGTTCACGACAGGTGAGGTGGATGAAGTGGCCGCGGCCATCGCCTCCAACCCGCGCCTCTCCATCGTTTACATGCCGAAGGTGTTTCCGCCGGAGATCCAAGCCCGGAGGGAGAGCAAAGAGGCCGATCGCGATCCACCGACACGGTTTGCGCGCAGCGTCTACAACCGCCTGCTGACGTCCCAACCCGACGAACGTGCAGCCTTCGTACGAGATTATCAATTCCGTATCGATCCCGTGCATGACGATCGCCCTTTTTTCTTCGAATACTTCAAGCCCGGCGCGCACCTGGTGAATCCGAACACGTTTAGCGTGGATCTGAAGACCATCCGCGGGCCCGCCGGTTACTATGTTCTGTATCTCCTGCTAGCCATCTGCACCGTCATCAGCGTCAGTTGCATTCTGTTCCCGCTGTGGATGTTTCAGCGGCGCGGACTCAAAACTCCCGGCGCGGTCCCGCTGGTCTTGTTCTTCGCCTGCCTCGGCGCCGGATACATGTTGTTTGAAGTGGGCGCCATGCAAGTATTGAACGTATTCATCGGCGATCCAGCCTATTCGCTGGCCCTGGTGTTGGCCGGGCTGCTGGTAGCCAGTGGGATTGGCGCGGCGCTCTCCAGCCGGCTATCGCATCTGCCTGCGGTACGGGTAATCACCATTGCCACCGCGACCATCGCCGCTGTCATGCTGGTTTGGCTCACCTGGACTCACGCCCTGCAGCCACACGCCATGCAACTTCCGTTAGTGGTTCGCGCCGCCATCACGCTGGCCGGCTTGTTGCCCGTGGGCATTCTGCTCGGGCTGCCATTTCCAAGCGCGGTGAAGCAAGTGGAGAAACTGAATCCGAACTTTATCGCTTGGGCCTGGGGCGTGAACGGCGTCACCAGCGTGCTGGCCTCCATTGTTGCCATCGTGGTGGCCATGCGGCTGGGTTTCACCGTCGTGGTGTGCATCGCCGCCGCCACTTATTTGCTGGGGATGCTTTCCTATCGCTGGCACTCACACGCGCTGCGCTCCTAAGAGAGCCCCTGGCCGACCGCTATCGGCTACCGTTATCTAAAAGATGTCCTTGATTTGGAAACTGGACCCGGGCGAGGCCAGTGGGCTGGCGCTTTCATCTTCGCTATAGACGGTGACGGAACGGTACAGCCCCTCTCGCGGGTCGCGACGCACGATCAGCCGGCGCGCAGGGACATCGATGACCCAATATTCGACGATTCCCGCACGCGCGTAGAGTTCGGCCTTCGCGGTCAGATCGAAGCCTAACGTAGAGTCGGAAATCTCGACCACCAGCCGTAGATCGCTCGGTCGCGGATTGGCATCTTGGTATTCGCGCGAGGGTTTCGCCAGCACCACGAGATCAGGCTCCGGCTCGTTGGTCGGGTTATCCTCGGGAGCGACGTCGATGGGAGCCTCCGGATTGACAAACTGTGCACCGAAAGTTCGCATCAACCAATCTTGTACGGCGACAAGGGCATTCACGTGGCGACGTTTTTTGCCCAGCTTGCTGATCAATTCTCCATCTACGAGCTCCAGCCGTTGCTGATCCCACAGTCCCGAGGCTTCGAGGGCGACGCTTTCAGCGCGAGTCATTGCGCCGGCTTCTCAGGCATCTTGAAAACCGCTGCGTCCAGTGGAACGTTCGCGGCCATTTTCTCAACGGTGATTTCCATCGCCAGGCGTCCGTTCACCAGTTGCGTCAGGCTGAACGGCATCAGCACGCCTTCCACCGGTTTGTAGTTGGCGATCTTCGATTCGTATAGGATCTCTTGCCCCAATTGCTTGCGCTTGCCCTCCGTCTTAATGGGCAGGAAAGTTTTGGCGTCCAGATAATCGTATTCCACCGAGCCGCTCTTCTTGGTGAGCTTGAGCTTATACACGGCTAGTCCGTCGATCTCCTCCTTGTCCACGAACTGGATGGCGTTGCCCTTGGATTTGTAGTCCACCAGATTGCCGCCGATAAAATCGGAGGATTCTTGCGCGGCACGCGTGTCCTCTTCGGACGACTCCTGGGGTCCGGAGCCGGCTATTGGATTGACGGTCCAGGCCGTCGTCCCGTCGAAGGCCTGCACGATTTTCTGGCCTTGAAAAACGATCTCGAGACGCAGGAAATTCGGGCGCTTCACCTGAATAGTGAGCGGCGCTTCCGTTTGTCCCAGGATTGAGGCTTTGCCGGTGACCACTAATGTTTGAATTGCATTTAGCTTAGCCGCGCCGCCCAGCGCTTCGACGTGCTTTTGAATAATCTGATCGGCGGTGAGGGGCGTTTCTTCCGGCGCGCCGTCGAGCAGCAGGGTGCAAACGGCCAGGGTCGCGATCAGGCTGGAGCATCGCACGTCCTCATCATAGAATTTACAGCAGGCTGGCCGCCAGCTCTTCGAAATTCCGCGGTGTCACCAAATGAAACCGCAGCGAGAGCCGCGTGAAGCTTCGTAGCACACGTGTCAAATCGTCGGTCGGGATCTCGGGGCTGGCGAGAAACATATTGCCGGACGAAATGCGAAACGGGAGCACCCGCCAATCGCGCATCACCCGGCGCGGCAACGCGCGGGCCACCTGGCTGCTGATGATCCATGGCTCCAACCGTCCCGAGGGAAGGCTTTGCTGCAGGCTGAGCGCTTCGTAGAGTTCGTCTTCGGTAATCACGCCGCGCTCGACCAGATATTCGCCCAGGCGCATTCCTCTCGGCAGATTCTCCAGCGCCCGGCTAACGGCGGATTCCTCCGTGTACCCCGAGCCAATCAGGATCTCACCGAGCTTGCGCTTGTGCTCCACCAGCGCGCTGCGCGAAGGGTATGCGTGCTCGGTCTTAATCCACACCAGCGGTTCATGGCGTATCCGGGCTCGTACATAGGAGCGGACGGCATTCCAGGTGGCCCGGGTGTTGATCCAATTGCCAAGTAGCGCACGCAGTGGAACAGCCAGAGCGAACAGCGGGCCGTAGAACCGCGCGCAGCAGGCCATCCGAAAACTGCTTTGGACCACCAGGATGGCGAGCGTTGCTTCGAGCAACCAGGGATGCAGCGAGTATTTCGCAAGTCCCCAGTGAGCTCCGGCAAATCTCGCCCAAATCCACGTGAGCACGCCATACAGAAAAATGACGTTGCTCAGCAGGCTCAGCGGGTTTCCAAGCAACCCCTTGCGATCCCTCCAGAACCAATATTTTTCGGACCAGCTTCCGCGCCAGCCGTTGCGCTCCCAGCATTGCAGACCGATGCCCAGTATCCATCGGGAACGCTGCTTGATAGCATCGCGTGCGTTCAGAGGGAACAACTCGCGCGTGGCGACCACCGTGGCGCCATGCTTCGTCGTTCCGACCGTGCTCAGGGGCACAAACATCTGCTTCGACCCTAGCCGGTGAAGACGCAGCCCGTTTTCATAGTCCTCCGTCAGGCAAGTGGGCTCGAACACCAGGTTGTGTTCGGAGTTGGCCAGATTTTCGAGCGCCTCTCGTGTGAATCCGGTGCCCACACCGTTGGAGGGAACAAAGCTGCCCATGAACTGGCGCACCCGCATGTCTTTGATCTGCCATTCGGCAAACTCGTCGCAATAAATGCCGTGAACCACCTTGCGCAGGGGCGTGGCCAACGGCAGCACGGGAATCTGCACCATGTCGTAGTCGGCGGCGTAGGCGTTGATCAGGGAGAAAGCCTCGGGATGGATGAGATCCTCGGCATCGTGCGTGACCGCGATCTCGAAACGCGTGGCATGGTGCTCTTCGAAAAGCAACATGCGCTGGTAGATCCAGTTGAGGCAGTCGGCTTTGGAAGTGGGCCCATTGTGCGGGCAGACGGCCAGATGGACCTGGGGAAAGCGTGTTTCCAGATCGCGAACCGCGTCGAGCGTAGGGTCGTCGTTCGGGTAGGCTCCGATAAAAAAATGATAGTTGCCATAGTGGATGGCGGAGGCGTTGTGCTCCACCATTC
>JBEKLB010000219.1:0-11175 GCA_050010415.1 Bryobacteraceae bacterium
GTCCCAAAGAGCGTGAGCCTTAAACGGCTGCCCTGGTCGGCGCCAATGGTCAGATCGGGCGTTAATTCGGCGGGGACGAGCGTCGCAGTCTTACCGTCTGCAGTTAACGTTGCGTCAGCTAAGGCCCCGCGTGCATTACTCACGCCGACGATGATCTCGGCGCGGCTCCAGTCAAGCTCGGCGCCTTGGGGAGCGGCGGCAGGCGCGTCGGCCAAGTCGAACGTGGCGTCGAGTATCACGTCGGCCCGATACACCGGGACCTTAAACAGCGACCGGCGTCGTTCCTCAGTTGCGGTCTTGAGAATCGCAGATGCTGCCGTGGGAAAGATCAAGTATGTGCCGCGTTGGGAGGTATTGGCGGGCAGCGGCAGGGCACTCTTATAAGGGATAGCAAGCGTAGGGCCGAGGAAAGTTTGTTGGCCGCCTGCGTATTCGCTTATCTGTCCAACGACTTCGGTAGCGCGCTCGGTCCGATCCTCGACTAATCCCCGCACGAAAAGCCCGGGAATGGTCATCGAAACAGCGAGTCCGCAGACCACGAAGAGCTTTACGCCCATGGAGCGCGGGTTGATCCTGCCCTGCGAGCCCAGCTGTGTCGAATAGCCGTCCAATTGAAATTCCTTCTCGGTTGTTTATTTTATAAAGTACTTTGTACTAAAGAGTAAAACAAAACACAATCCCTGTCAAGCAAGGAATGCGCAAAATGGGAGGAAGGCTACAGAACGCTGGTTTCCGTATACGAGCCGAAAACTTCGCGGAACGTGTCGCAGATCTCGCCGACCGTGGCATAGGCGCGGACCGCGTCCAGGATGAAGGGCATGGTGTTTTCCGTGCCTTTCGCTGCCCGCCGTAACGCGTCCAAACATTCGTGAACTCTTGCGTTGTCGCGTCGCGCCTTCAGCCTCGCCAGCTTCTCCAACTGATGCGCCCCGGCCGATTCATCGATCTCCAGAACCTCGATCGCTTCTTCGTTCTTCTCGACGAAAGCATTCACACCGACGATCTTCTGCTCGCCGGTCTCGATGGAATGCTGGTATTCGTAGCTTGCGTTGGCGATCTCGGTCTGCGGGAATCCACGCTCGATGGCCGGAATCATCCCGCCCATTTGATCTATCCGCTCGATATACGCCCGCGCCTGTTTCTCCATCTCAGCCGTAAGGCTCTCGACGAAATAGCTGCCGCCCACGGGATCCGGTTCCTCAGGCACGCCGCTCTCGTACGCAATCACCTGCTGTGTCCGCAGCGCGATGGTCACCGCGTGTTCGCTCGGCAGCGCGTAAGCCTCATCCAGAGAATTGGTATGGAGCGATTGCGTCCCGCCCAGCACCGCCGCCAGCGCCTGCACCGTGGTCCGCACGATGTTGTTGTAGGGCTGCTGCCAGGTGAGCGAACACCCGGCGGTTTGCGCGTGCGTCCGCAGCTTCCAGCTTCGCTCGTCCTTGGCACCGTAGCGCTCCCGCATGGCTTCCGCCCAGATCTTGCGTGCGGCTCGGAACTTCGCGATCTCTTCGAAGAAATCGTTGTGCGCATTGAAAAAGAAGCTGAGCCTCGGCGCAAAGCTATCTACAGAAAGCCCGCGAGCGATGCCCCACTCCACATACTCCATGCCGTCTCGCAGCGTGAACGCCAGCTCCTGCACCGCCGTCGATCCGGCTTCGCGAATATGATACCCGCTGATCGAGATCGGATTGAAGCGCGGCACGTGCAGCGTGGAATATTCGATCACGTCAGTCACCAACCGCATGGAAGGCCGCGGAGGGAAAATATATTCCTTCTGCGCGATGTATTCCTTCAGGATGTCGTTCTGCAGCGTGCCCGAAAGCTTGCTCCAATCGACGCCTTGCTTCTCCGCGACGGCCAGGTACATCGCCCAGATCACCGGCGCCGGCGAGTTGATGGTCATCGACACCGTCACATCCGCGAGCGGAATGCCGCGGAACAAAATCTCCATGTCTTCGAGCGAACTGATGGACACGCCACATTTGCCCACTTCGCCCTCCGCCGTTGGGTGATCGGCGTCGTAGCCCATCAGCGTCGGCAGATCGAACGCCACTGAGAGCCCCGTTTGCCCTTGGCTCAGCAGATACAAGTAGCGCCGGTTGGTTTCTTCAGGCGTCGCGAATCCCGAGAATTGGCGCATGGTCCAGAGCTTGCCCCGGTACATGCTTTCGTGAATGCCGCGCGTGTACGGAAACTCGCCCGGCGGCGGGACTTCGAGACCGGCGATGTCGTCAGCCTTGTAAACCGGTTCAACAGGGATGCCGCTGAGCGTCTTGCGGGCAGGCGCGATCGTTGTGCCGCTGATCGCCGCCGTCGGTTTGGCCATCAATTACATTGTAGTGCTGTGCGGTATCGTAAGAGTATGGCGAAGGCGATCCAATTGCGGAACGTCCCCGACACGCTGCATCGGAGATTGAAGTCCAAAGCAGCGCGGGAAGGGCTTTCGCTTTCCGATTTTCTCTTGAGAGAGATGGAGCACGTCGCGGAGATTCCGACGAATGGGGAAATTATGGAACGCCTCGCCGGTCTGCCGCCTGTGAAGAACAAACGCTCTCCAGCCGAAGTCATACGCGAGGAGCGGGAAAGCCGGTGATTGCCGAGGTCAGTTCCTGCATCCTGGCCGGCACAGCATTGGGCAGCTATCGGGCGGAAGTTGCCGGGACCGAAGACTCGGGAACCGTGGACGGGCGGGCCTGTTGGTAGCCCCCGGGCACAATGCGGGCTGCAATCGACAGCCGATTCCAAGCGTTAATGGACGCCACTGCCAGCGTCAGATCGGACAATTCCTTCTCGGTGAACTGGGAGCGCGCTTGTTCGTAGACCACATCCGGCGCATGGCCTTGCGCGATCAGTGTGACGGCTTCGGTCCACGCTAAGGCCGCGCGTTCCCGATCAGTGTAATACGGGCATTCGCGCCAGGCATCCAGCGAGTACAAGCGCTGCTCTTTTTCTCCGGTCGCGCGCAGGTCCTTCCAGTGCATGTCCAGGCAATAGGCGCAGCCGTTGATTTGAGACGCGCGCAGTTGGACCAGAAACATCAGGGATTTTTCCAGGCCACACCGCTCGAGGTATTTCTCCAAGCCCTCCATCGCGTCATAGACACCCGGCGCCGTTTTGGCGTAATTCAATCGTGCTTGCATTTGTTGCTCCTATCAGGTCGTTTTAGTTGTCTTTGACTCGCGGCTCTGGTGTAGCGCCAGAACCAATGCTCCCGCCGAGGCCGAGAACACCGAATAGTCCAGCGGGGATTTGATCCCGAATGAAATCGCCATTGCGATGCCGAACAGCGCCAGCAGGACCGCGCTGCCCAGCCCCACCCAGCGCGGCCAGATGCCGATGATGAGTGCAGCACCCAAGCCGAATTCGGCCAATGTGGCAGCCCATGCCAGGAACGGAATGCTGAAAGCCGGCATGAATGAGTTCACTTGGGCGGTGTAGCGCATGAATCCGTCGAAGTTTCCGTACCCGACATTTTTGCCATACAGGCCGAAGCGGTCAGCGATCCCGGATAGAAAAGCGACGCCTAACGCGATACGGAGATACAGGATGCCCCAGCGTTCCCACCGGCTGCTCTCCCTCAATGACTTGGCTCCCCAGGCGCCCGCACCGTCAGCGGCGCGTCATGATCGCAGGTAAAGTACGCGAGAAATCGCGCGCGTTCTGTTTTACTCGCGTTCGCCGAGACAGCGTGGACGCCGTTGGGAGCTTCGTAGAAGCTCTGGCCGACCTTGTAAGTGGCCTCTGGTTCACCCTTCACCTGCATGCGAACGGCGCCCTCGATTACGTAGCCGATCACCGCGCAGGGATGGCTGTGTGGCGCGGAGGATTCGCCGGGGCCGTAAGTCACCTCCACCACCTTGGCCTGCAGTCGTCCGCCGTCCAGCACCGGCAGAGCGTGTGCAAACACGATGCGCGCCGCTTCCCCGCGGCAAATCGTCGCTATGCACAAAACCACCGCGCCAGCGCTCGCCCACTTTTTCCAAACAATCATGACATCGCTCCTCATTAACTACACTAGACCGAAGTGGGCCAGTGGAGAAGATCCATTTACGGTATTCTTGCTGTACCACTTCGATGCCGAAACGGACCACCGCCTTCGATCTGCCGCTTCCGCTGGGCGACGCGGAAACTCCCGCCTATCGCCGGCTGTACCAGGCGCTGCGTTCCGAGATTCTGGATGGCCGGCTGGGCCCGGGAGCCCGTCTTCCCGCTACCCGCGATCTTGCGCGGCAGTATCAACTGTCGCGCGGCACCATCGTCAGCGCCTTCGAGCTGCTGAAATCGGAGGGTTACCTGGATGGCAGCATCGGATCCGGCACATATGTGAGCAAGGTGCTGCCCGACGATCTGCTGCACGTGGAACGCAACGGACGGCGCGCGGGTGACCGGCAGCCTTCGGTGCAGCCCAAACCGCGGCGGCGAATGTCCGGGTATGCCAAGCGGGTCAGGCTGTTCCCGGCTCTCGAGACCCGCCCCCCGCGCGCGTTCCGAGCCAACATACCCGCGCTGGATTTGTTTCCCGTCGACCTTTGGACGCAGCTTGCCACTCGCCGCTTGCGGCAGGCCTCCACCAATCTTCTGCGGGGTTGCGATCCCCTGGGATATCGGCCGCTCAAAGAGGCCGTTGGCGGATTACCTGAATACTTCGCGCGGAGTGCGTTGCTCGCCCGAACAGGTCGCGATTGTGTCGGGCGTGCAGGAAGCGCTCGATCTGGCGGCTCGCATCTTCCTGAACCCGGGCGATCGTGTGTGCATGGAGAATCCGGGATATATCGGCGCGGCCATGGTCTTCGAATCCGTGGGCGCGAAGATCGTTGCTATGGCTTTGGATGAGGAAGGCATCCAGTTGCGCGCGCCGGCCCTGCGCGGAGCCCGCCTGGTCTATGTCACTCCCGGCCACCAGTTTCCGCTCGGCATCGGCATGAGCCTTGCGCGGCGTTTGCAGTTGCTGGATTGGGCGCGCAAATCCGGCGCGTTAATATTCGAAGACGATTACGACAGCGAATTCCGCTATTCGGGCCGGCCGGTTCCGGCGTTGCAGGGCTTGGATCGAAACGGCTCGGTACTCTTCGCGGGAAGTTTCAGCAAAGTGCTGTTTCCCGCGCTGCGCCTCGGATACCTGGTGATGCCACCGGACCTGGTGGATTACTTTGCGGCTGCGAAATCCATAACCACTCGGCATGCGCAACTGATCGATCAAGCCGTGTTGTGCGACTTCATCGCCCAAGGACACTTCGGACGGCATTTGCGGCGCATGCGCGGCGTTTACGCGGAGCGGCTGTCGGTTCTGTTGCAGAGTGCGCGCGAGAGGCTGGCAGGATTGCTCGATATCTCAAGCGTCGAAGCCGGCTTACAGACGGTGGGTTGGCTGCCCAGGGGGATTTCTGGCGAATCGGCTACGCGCGCCGCGGCTGCGCGCAATGTGGAGGTGATTCCGCTGAGTTGGTACCTTCGGGGCCGTGCCGCGGGTCTGCGATCCAGCCATGAAGCACTGCAATTGGGCTTCGCCGCCGTGGACCCGCGCGAAATCGAGCGTGGAGTGCTAGACCTCGCTCGGGCGCTCGAAACCGCGGCGTGCCACACTAAATCCTGAATGAAGATCCGCATCAAGAAGCTCCATCCCGACGCCATTCTTCCCAGCTACGCCCACGGCTCCGATGAGGACGCCGCCATGGACCTACGCGCGCTAGAGCGCATGGTGCTCACTCCCGGCGCCGCGCAGGCCGTGCCCACCGGTATCGCCATCGAGTTGCCGCGCGGCCATGAAGCGCAAGTGCGCCCTCGCAGCGGAATGGCCCTCAAGCATTCGGTCACGGTGAATTTCGGCACCATCGATCCCGGTTACCGGGGCGAAATCCGCGTGGTGATGTTCAACCTCGGCCGCGCCGATTACGTGGTGGAAAAGGGCGACCGCATCGCGCAGCTTATCGTGGCCCCCTATGATGCCGTGGAGTGGGAGGAAGGCAGCGATCTCGCCGACTCAGCTCGTGGTGCCGGAGGCTTCGGATCGTCGGGAAGGTAGGCCGTGCTCGCGAACATCGTGTTGCGAACCTCCAATCCCTAAACCCACGGAAGCGCTACCATGGAAGCAGGCCTATGTTGATTCGAAAACCAGCCGATCTCCGTTATTCCGACGTCACACCCAAGCAGATGTACATCAACCGGCGCAGCTTCCTGACGGGCGCCCTCGCACTTGGCGCATTGGCTGGGGCCGCGCGGGCGGGTAAGCTATCGGACGTGAAGAAGAGCTCTTACGACGCGGGCGGCGACAAGCTGACGCCGCTTGAAGCCATCACGCACTACAACAATTTCTACGAGTTCGGCACCGATAAATCGGACCCAGCCGAGAACGCCAAGAATTTCCGGACCTCACCTTGGACGCTCAAGGTGGAAGGCGAAGTGGCCAAGCCCAAAACTTTCGACCTGGATGGCCTGTTCAAGATCGCGCCACTTGAAGAGCGCATCTACCGGCATCGCTGCACGGAGAGGTGGTCGATTGTGGTGCCGTGGATTGGGTTCCCTTTGAGCGCCCTGCTGCAGCAAGTGGAGCCCACCTCCAAGGCCAAGTATGTTGCTTTCGAGACCTACTACGATGCAAAACAGATGCCCAAAGGTCGCTGGGCCGGGATCGAGTTTCCTTATGTAGAAGGCCTGCGTCTGGACGAAGCCATGCATCCGCTGGCGCTGCTGGCCGTCGGACTTTATGGCGACACGCTGCCCAATCAGGATGGTGCGCCCATCCGTCTGGTAGTGCCTTGGAAATACGGCTACAAAAGCGCGAAGTCGCTGGTGAAAATTCGCTTAGTCGAAAAGCAGCCACCGACCACTTGGAATCTCTCCGCGCCCAATGAGTATGGTTTCTACTCCAACGTCAATCCGAAGGTGGATCATCCTCGCTGGAGCCAAGCCAAGGAACGACGCTTGGGCGAACTGTTAAATCGCGATACCTTGATGTTCAACGGGTATCCCGAGGTGGCCAGCCTTTACGCGGGCATGGATCTTCGTAAATACTACTAGATCTGTCTTGAACAAGCTTTTAGGCAAGATACTGGGCAGCCGCTGGACGAAAGTTGTCGCGTTCGCCGCTTGCCTGGTCCCGTTCCTGCTGCTGTTGATTCCATTCCTGAAGCTCGTGACTACCGGCAACGCGCCTGAATTGGGCGCCAATCCGGTTGAATACATCACGCACAAGACCGGCGACTGGACCATCCGGTTTCTGCTCATCACCCTGGCGGTGACGCCGTTGCGCAAGATCCTCAATCAACCCAGGCTGGCACGCTACCGCCGTATGCTGGGCCTCTTCGCCTTCTTCTACGTTTGCCTGCATTTCATGACCTGGTTCATCCTGGACAAATCGTTCAGCCTGTCCGACATGTGGGCCGATGTACTGAAGCGGCGCTTCATAACGGTGGGTATGCTCGGCCTTGCGATGCTGATCCCGCTGGCCGTTACGTCCACCGCGGGCTGGGTGCGCCGTCTGGGCTTCGTGAAATGGCAGCGCTTACACCGGCTGATTTACTTTATCGCTCTGGCCGGCGTAATTCACTACTATTGGCTGGTGAAATCCGACGTGCGCCTGCCGCTGATGTATGGCGCGATACTGGCGGTGCTGATGTCGTACCGGTTTTTCGTGTGGAAACAAGCTGCGCCCAAACGCGCGGCGACACGTCTGGCCGTCAAAACTCCGAGTACGGCGTCCCTTCCAGACTAGTCCCCTCCGCGCCGCTCCGCACATCGAAAATTCCGGGCATGGTCTGATTCACCGTGTTCGTCGCATCTTCCATGATCAGCCTCCAGCTAGTGGCGTTGCCCGTGATGGGATCCATGGGTACCTGCCGGAGATAACCGTCGCTGACCAGATCGTCCAGTGTTTGCGGCGCCTTCTGCTTGTCGTAGGTGTATTCGTCGATCACCGTGCGGAGCGTGAAAAGATTGTTCTTCAGCACGCTCTCCTTGGAGCGCTGGATGGACCGGGTGTAGATGGGCAACGCGACTGCCATCAACACCGCGATGATCGCCATAACGATCATCAATTCCAGGAAGGTGAACCCGAAACGCCGCCGATTATGAACTTCACCAGTCTGAACTTCACCAGGTAGAATATGCTGTTCCATCTCGCGCCTTATCCATACTCTTGGTGTATATATCGAATACGTTCTGCCCGCCCCAGCTCTGCGACGTAGGATCGTCGCGGTCACTCCGTAAACCCCACTCGAATGTATTGGTCATGGGGTCTTTCGGGATGCGGCGCAGGTATTTATTCTTCTTATCCACCGATCCGGTGGCTTTGATCCCATCCACGAGTTGCTGCAGGCTTTCGGGATAGTTGTCCGAATCGAGCTTGGCCGGCCCGATCTTCTGGGCGTCCATATCGTCCTTGAACTTATCGATCGCGTTCCGGATCTCGCGCAGCGCCTGCTCCAGGTTGCGTTCTTTGTCGCGCTGCACTTTGTAACGCGCCAAGGGAACCGCCATGGATGTCAGGATCATCATGATGGTGAAGGCCACGATCAGCTCCACCAGCGTCAGGCCGCCCTGTGTCTTGCGCCGCATCACAAAGCCTTATTGCACGGTGACGGAGACCGACGGCGGCTGCACCGCGATCGGCTGCTGGCTCGAACTCTTGAGCGGGGCGTCCGTCACGCTTACCGAGGCAATTCCTTTGCCCACGGCTGTAAACTTGAGCTGCAACAGCGGACCGGTGCCGCTTACCCCGGGGGCTCCGGCCACCCGGCTTACGCTAATGCTCGCGTCGCCGGTGTCATTCCGAATATCCAAACTCGGCGCGACGATCTTGCCGTCCTGCGACAGCAGCGCGCCCGGCGAGATCATCTCCAACCGCAAGATCTTCGGATCCCAGCGCACTTTCACGGGAACGGTCGCCAGATCCGTCATGTTCGTGGCTTCGAGCACGATATTCACCGGGCTGCTCAACTGCGCTGTCACCTTCGCCGGACTGAAAGCCAATGCGGCCACGCCACCCGGAGTGGTCGGAGTTACCGCAGCCGGCGTTACCGCGGCAGGGACTGCGCTGGGAGCGGGAGCCGCCGGGGCTGCCGGCTCCTCAACTTTGGGACCATAACTCAGCTTCACCGTCGCATCCGTTCCCGCCGCGATGCCCTTCATGTCCATCCCTGTAATGTCCGGCCTGCGCACGATATGCGGAATCAGCGCGATCATCAACTGTTCCTTCTGCTTGTCTTTCGATACATTGCCGAATAGATACTTGCCGAGGACCGGTATATTCACCAAGCCTGGAATTCCGCCAATGACGCTGGTATCCTGATCCGACATCAACCCGCCCAACAGGCTCACTTCGCCGTCTCTCAACCGGATGTCAGCCTCGTTCTTCTTTTGTCCGATCACCGGCTGGCTCAGGCCGCCCAGATTGAGCGTGTTCGCGATGTTGGAAATATCCACGCTCACGTGCAGAGTCACTTCGTCGTTCCCATGCACGTGCGGCGTCAGCTCCACGTTCACGCCGATATCGACGAACTGAAACTGCGTGCTCACCAGCGGACTGACACCCACCGTTCCAACACCGGGCTGGAAGCTGCCCGTGGCATACGGATACTTTTCGCCGATCTTCAACGTCACCTTCTGGCCGTCAGAGACACGCACCTCCGGCGATTCCTGTATCTTGGTCCGCGAATCCGACATCACGGCCTGCAACGTGGCACCCGGCAGGCTGGTGGAAAAGTCGCTGGTGCCCAAATGTCCCAGCTGCGATAGCGCAACGAAGGTGGAACTGGCTGCCGTGCTGCCTGGGGTTGTGGTGGTAGTGGTGGTGGTGCTGGTGGCGCCTGTGCCGCCGGTCCCGCTCGCTCCGGTAGTGGAAGAAGTAATCGGATTGGTGGGCGAAAATTGGATCGGCAAGCTCAGTCCATTGGTGCCGTTGGAGACCAGCCCGGCGCCGATCTGGTGGCTGATGTCGCTCGCCACGTCCATCACGATGACATCCACCACTACTTCCGCTTTCGGCTTGTCCAGATCATGCAATAGCTTTTCCACCAGCATTACTTTGTCCACGGTGTCGCGGACCACAATCGCGTTCTCCGCGTTGAACTGGAACATCCGGCGCACGTCGGTTACGGACCGTACGGCCGTCACCATCTCGGAAAACTCCTGCGTCGAAGTGGGGTTTTTCAGATAGAACACCTTCACCACTTCGTCTTCGTAGTCCCGGCGCTTCGTCACGTTGTCCTCGGTGACAAAAATGGCGTTGCCGCTAATCGGCTTCCAATAGGTCTTGGTCAGCAGCCCGACGTAATCCAACGCTTCCTGCAAGGTAACGTTGTTCAGATCGAGGTTGGCGTTCTTTCCGGCCTGCATCTGTGGATCGAAAAGCACATTAATCCCCGCCAGCTTGCCCACCGTTTCATACAGCACTTTAGGCGGCTGATTGTTCATTTTCAGCTGGCTGATCTGGTTGGTTACCGGCTTCAGCTCCGGCACGGACTGGAGCGACTGGATCATTGCCAGGCTGTCCTTCTGAGCCCTCTCAACCGACGTCATCGGTTTCTCGCCCGGTGGAACCAGCCCCTTTTGCTTCTGCTCCAGCAGTTCCTTGGTCTGCTGGATATCCTGCAACGCGATCATCGACCCCGGGTCGGCCGCAAACCCCTTTTGAAACTCTTCCAAGGCCTTTTCCAGGTCACTGGCGTCCAACAGTTTTTTCCCAGCCTTCACGTGCTCCTGGCCGGATTCAAACCGCGCGCGCCGCGTGGCCAGTTCATAAATCGTTTCCTGCGGATCGGTCTTCAGCGCCTCCTCGTAAAACTCCAGCGCCTTGTCGTATTCCTTGCGAGCTTCGGCTTCCGTTCCAAGCTTGAACAGTTTGTCACCCTTGCGGGTGCGAGCCTCTAGGCCCTGCGTCGGCAGGAGTAGTAGCCCGACACAAAGCGGAGTAATGGCGCGTAACCTGTTGAAAGAAATCATCTTATTCTCTAGGAAGGCCGCATGTTACAATAAGCCTGAGTCTAGACCCCGGAAACTTCCACATAAACGCTTGACGCGGCTGGCTTTCCTGGCGTTGAGTAGAAAAAAAGACCTGCGGAGCCCTCTATCAAAATTGCGCAGCCTGGTATCAAGATCTTGAGCGATAATCGTCATGCCGGGCATGATTATCATCTGCTCGAACGCTTTGAAGCCGGACTCGCCCTCACTGGCACAGAG
>JBEKLB010000220.1:0-11118 GCA_050010415.1 Bryobacteraceae bacterium
CGCACCGGCTACCCCGCCGACATGATGGCGATGGATGCCGATCTGGAAGCGGACTTGGGGATTGATTCCATCAAGCGCGTCGAAATCATCGGCGAGCTGCGCCGTTCCCTGCCAGAGGCGGATCAGGATTTAGTCCGCAAGGTGATCGACCAACTCACCACGTCTCGAACGCTGCAACAGATTGTGGACAGAGTTGCCGCGGCGCTCCAGCCCGTCACCGCGCCAGCGCCTTCGCCGACGCCTGGTTCGAAGATCGTCGCTCAGTTTCGGCTCACTACCATCGAATGTCCACCGCCCAATCCGAACGTAACAGCGCACGCGGGCAGGGTCACCATCATCACCGACGATGAGACTGGGCTCGCAGCGGATCTCGCCGCTGAGTTACAGCAGCGCAACGAACGTCCCGTATTGTTGCGGCACGGCGTGGGAGCCGCGCTCGCTACCGAGGGAGTCTACTGCACCGATCTCTCCGACGCAGATTCAGTGGCCGACGCAGTTCGACAGATTGCGACGGCCTACGGAGCGGTGGGCGCCGTCATTCATCTGCTTCCGCTGCGTGAAAAGCGCGACTGGAAAGATGTCTCGATGGACGCCTGGCGCAAGCACGTTCAACTGGACGTGAAGAGCCTCTACGCCCTGGTGCGCGCGGCCGAAGGCGACCTGCGAAAGCGCGGGAAAACCAACGGCGCGCTGGTTGCCGCGGTTACCGGGCGCGGCGGCCTCTTCGGAATCGAACCGTCTGTTGGTTTGGATCCAGGGCATTTCGCGGTTGCTGACTTCGTGAAAACGCTCGCCCTGGAACTGGACGGCGTGCGGTGCCGCGTAGTGGATGTGGATCCCTCGGATGGCCGGGCGATTCTTCGCCGCAAAATCATGGACGAGCTGGCCGTGGATGAAGACGCGCTTCAGATTGGTCTTCCCGGCGATCGACGCCTGGCTGTTGCGCCCCGCTTCCTTTCGAGCGAGCCGCGGGCGCAAGTAAACACGCCGGATTCCTCCTGGGTCTTCCTGTTAACCGGCGGTGCGCGCGGCATCACGGCCGAAATCGCGCAAACGATCGCGCAGCGCTACAAATCGCGGCTGATCCTGGTGGGCGCGAGTGAGATGCCGCAGGAAGAATCCGCGGACACTTCCGCCTTGACGGATGCCGCGGCCATTCGAGCTGTATTGTTGCAGCGTCTTCGCAGTGGCGGCAAGACCGTCAAACCCGCCGCCGTGGAAGCGGCTTATCAGCGGCTTTCGAGAAACCGCGAAATTCGCAGAAATTTGGCGCAACTTGCTCAGGCCGGTTCTCCGGTGGAATACCACTCGGTGGACGTTCGCGATGAGGCGGCGTTCTCTTTGCTCATCGATCAAGTCTACGCGCGGCACGGCCGTCTGGATGTGGTGATCCATGGCGCGGGCATCGTCGAAGACAAATTGGTTCGCGATAAAACTCCAGCTTCGTTTGATCGCGTCTTCCACACCAAGGCTGACAGCGCTTTCGTGTTGCTCGGAAAGCTGCGGTTCGCGGACCTGAAGTCGCTGGTGTTGATGTCGTCTATCTCGGCGGCGCTCGGCAATCGCGGCCAGGCCGATTACGCGGCTGCCAACGGCATCCTGAATGGAATCGCGACCGCATTGGCGGCTACGCATCCCGGCCAGGTTGTGGCGCTGAACTGGGGACCTTGGGACCGCGCCGGCATGGTATCGGAAAGCGTTCGCGATCAATTCCTCGCCAACGGCGTGCAGTTGATCGACGCCGCAGCGGGTGTTCCCGTGGTTCTGGATGCAATCGAAACCGCCGAGACTTGTCCGCTCATCATTGTGGGAGACGGTCCATGGTCGGCCACGGCGCTTCAGCCCGAAAAGGTTTCCGCGGTGAGGAGCGCTTCGTGAGTTTTTCGCCGAATGACATCGCCATCATTGGGATGTCGTGTGTTTTCCCGGGAGCCGGCGATGCACGCCGCTACTGGCAAAATATTCTGGATAAGGTGGACTCCGTTTCCGACGCCCCTCCGGATTGGGAAGCGGAGCGTTTTTTCGAAGCGGATGGGCATGCGAGTGACCGCACCTATTGCAAGCGCGGCGGATTTCTCGGAGATCTCTCGGCCTTCGATCCCTCGCTTTACGGCGTTATGCCGAATGCCGTGGACGGCGCCGAGCCCGATCATTTTTTGGCCCTGCGCAACGCGTCCGATGCGCTGCGCGATGCAGGCTACAGCGACATCGGAAAATTCCGCGAGCGCACCGAAGTAATCATTGGGCGCGGCACTTACGTTAACCGAGGCAACGCCACCGCCATGCAGCATTCCATGGTGCTCGACAGCGTCCTGGGAGTGCTGCACCAGTTGCATCCGGAATACACGGACGACGAACTCGGCGTCATCCGCACCGCGCTCAAAACCACGCTCCCGCCGTTTCACGCCGACACTGCCCCTGGCTTAGTTCCCAACATCATCAGCGGACGCATTGCGAATCGGCTAGACCTGATGGGCGCGAATTATATCGTCGACGCGGCCTGCGCATCTTCGCTCGTTGCGGTGGATCTCGCCATTCGCGATCTACAATCCGGACGCTGCGACATGGCCCTGGCCGGTGGCGTGAATGCATCCGTTCCGCCCGTGATCATGATCATCTTTTCCCAGTTGAACGCGCTGGCTAGGAATGGACAGATCCGGCCATTCGATGCGGAGGCCACCGGCACGCTTCTGGGAGAAGGCGGCGGCATGGTGGTGTTGAAGCGCCTGGCCGACGCGGAGCGCGACAACGACAAAATCTACGCGGTGCTGAAGGGTGTGGGTGTCGCAAGCGATGGCCGCGCCAAGGGACTTCTCGCCCCGCGCCTGGAAGGCGAGCTGCTTGCTCTCGAGCGCGCCTATGAAGCCGCCGGCGTGGATCCCTCAACCATCGGATTGATTGAAGCGCATGGCACTGCCACGCTGGTGGGCGATGCCACGGAAGTAGAAGCGCTTTCCAAAGTCTTCGGCCAATTGGGTACCGCGCGCTGCGCTCTTGGCTCGGTGAAGAGCATGATCAGCCACACCATGCCGGCGTCGGGCATCGCGGGTCTGATCAAGGTGGCGCTCGCGCTGCATCACAAGGTGCTTCCGCCCACGCTGCATTGCGAAACGCCCAACCCCAAGCTGCATCTCGAAAAATCCAATTTCTATCTCAATAGCGAAACCCGCCCCTGGATTCATGATGTTTCCACCGGGCCCCGCCGCGCCGGCGTCAACGCATTTGGATTCGGCGGAATCAACGCGCACGCCGTGGTCGAAGAATATACCGGAACAAGCTGCGCGCCGTGGATGCAGCATGAGTGGGACGCCGAGTGCTTCATGGTTTCCGCGGAATCGGACGAGCGTTTACCCGCTGCCATCGCGTCGGTTCGTGACACGCTTGGTGGCCTGCCTGCCGACACTCCGCTGCGTAACATCGCGTTTACGCTGAACTGTGAAAAGCCGCTGGGCGCTTCACGTCTCTCTTTAGTCGCCGGCAACCGCCAGGAACTGATCGACAAGCTGAATCGCGCGTCCGCAAAACTCGAAGACAGCCGCACCAAACGCGTTCGCGACGTGGAAGGCATTTATTTCACTAAGGAGCCGCTCGGTGGCAGCGGCCGTCTGGCCTTGATGTTTCCCGGCGAAGGCGCACAGTACGCGGGGATGCTGTCGGATCTCTGCATTCACTTCCCCGAGGTCCGCCACTGGTTCGACTTTATGAATGAGGCGTTCGCCAACCGTGGATATCGCCTCAGCGACAGCGTGTTTCCTCCGCCCGGCATAGCGGCGGAGGCGCGGCTCTTCTCCATGGATGTCGGCGCGGAGGCCGTATTTTGCGGCAATCAGGCCATCCACGCTTTGCTCACGCATCTCGGCATCCAGCCCGACGCGGTGGTGGGCCACAGCACCGGTGAACACTCGGCGCTGCTGGCCAGCGGCATCGTCAGAGCCGATACGAAAGCTGCGCTACTGCACCACGTGCGCGGCGTCAACCGCGTCTTCGAGGAGCTGCAGAATACTGCCGCCATTCAGACCGGCGTGTTGCTGGCAGTGGCCGGCGTCGCCCCCTCCATACTGGAATCGCTGGTCCGGGACAGCGCAGGCACGCTGTTCATCGCTCTCGATAACTGTCCCAATCAGGCGGTGCTTTTCGGCAGTGAAGAGTCCATTCGCAAAGCGCGGGAAGCCTTGGCCAGCACGCTCGCTATCTGCCAGGAGCTTCCTTTCGGCCGCGCCTACCACACCCCGCTGTTTTCTGAATTCGCCACGCGGCTACGCGAGCATTTCGAAACGGTAACCATTGCAGCGCCCAAGATCGCTACGTATTCTTGTGTCAACACGGAACAGTTTCCTGCCGATCCACAAAAGATCCGCGAACTGGCTTCGGTGCAATGGTCGTCCGGCGTGCGCTTCCGCGAAACCGTGGAACACATGCATCGCGACGGAATCCGGATGTTTGTCGAAGCGGGGCCGCGCTCCGGTCTTACCGGTTTCGTTGGCGATATCTTGCGGCGCAAACAGCATTGTGCCGTGCCCGCGAACGTGCAGCATAGGACCGGCATTCATCAGCTTCAGCACCTGGTTGCCGAGTTGGTTGCCCAGCATGTGCCAGTGAACCTGACGCGCTTGTACGAACGCCGCAATCCCGAATCGATTTCGAAAGCTCACGCGCCGTCGCGTCCGCTGCTGACCATCAAGATGGGATTGCAACCGGTGCGTCTGCCGGCCGATTTCAAGCCGCTGAAAGTTCACGCGGCCGAGGCGCGGGTAGCTCCGCCCATCGAAGCAGCGCCGGCCAAAGCCGCGGAGCCTACACCCGCCGCAGTTGCTCTTGCCGCGCACATGAAGACCATGTCTCGGTTTCTGGAGACGCAGCAGCGCGTACTGAATTCCTATTTCGCGGCTCGGCAGGCGCCTTCCGCCGGCCCCGCTCCCGCACCAGCCGTGCTTCCGTTCATGGCCGATGTAAGGGAACTGGTGGAAGGTGTGAAAGCGCGAGCCATGGTTCGTCTATCTCCAGCCGATCAGCCGTTGCTGGTGGACCATACCCTGGGCCGCAATGTCTCCATCGACGATCCTTCGCTGCTTGCGCTCCCGGTGTTTCCGCTCACCTTCACCATGGAGATTCTCGCCGAAGCCGGTGCATTGCTCCAGCCCGGACGAAAATTGGTTGGCATGCGCGACGTACGCGCTAGCCGATGGGTGGCACTCGAGCGCGGCGAAATTATTCTGGATGTCACTGCGGAGCAAACTGGAGAGGCCGGTGCGGTGATGGTTCGAGTTCGCGAATTCAGCGAGACTGCTCTGCGGCCGGTGTGCGCTGAAGGCTTGATGCTTTTCGCGGACCAATATCCCGCCCAGCCTTCCGCGAAGCCGCATGCGTTGAAGGATCGCAAGCGTTCCGAATGGACGCCCGAGAGGCTCTACGCCGAAGGAATGTTTCACGGCCCTTCGCTGCGGGCTGTGCGCGCGGTAAACGAAAGCGGATCGAACGGTACATCCGCGACCATCGAAGTGTTGCCTCGCAACACGCTGGTGAAGGGACATCCGGAACCGGGGTTTCTCACCGACCCGGTGGTATTGGATGCCGCCGGCCAGGTGGTTGCGTTTTGGACGCAGGAAGTTCTGCAAAAAGCGGGCGACATTTTCCCCTATCGCCTGGGCGCGCTCGATTGCTACGGACCACTCGAAGCGCCCGGCGCGCTGCTCGCTTGCGATGTTGTGGCCACGCGCGTCACCGAGAAGGATTTAAGCTCCGACATCGAAATTCGCAATGCCCAAGGACAGATCGTGTACCGGCTGGAGAGCTGGGAAGATCGCCGGTTCCTGTTGCCGCGCAGTCTTTGGGATCTTCGCCTGTCCCCACGCGCCACGCGAACCGGAGTGGCATGGCTGGATCCCATTCGCCATCTCACGGGCAGTCCAGTGTTCTGCGCCCGCGTGGACCTTGCGCCGGAACTTCTGGAAGCCTCCCACGGAATCTGGATGCAGAGCCTGGCTCATTCGGTTTTGTCGCGCGCGGAAAGACAGGAATGGAGCGTCAGGCAAGGACCCGCGGCACAGCAATGGCTGGCGGGACGCTGTGCGGCGAAGGATGCGGTACGGCTGCTATTGAAAGAAACGGCGGGATTGGACGTGTGCGCGGCCGATGTTGAAATCCATGCGGGCGATGACGACCGGCTGTTCGCTCGAGGCCGCTGGGTACAAAAGCTGGGCGCTGCGCCGTCCGTTTCGGTGTCGTCTACCACCGGTACGGCGGTCGCTATTGCCACGCTCACGCAGGATCATTTGGTGGGCATCGGCGTCAAACATCTCGCGGAATTAGCCAAGGAACGAGTCACGGAAGCCTTCTCGGTGTCTGAACGCCGCCTGCTGGACGACAGTGCGGGATCGGCGGCCGACGAGTGGTATGTGCGCGCCTTCTGCGCTAAACAAAGTCTGAAGAATGCCCTTGGAAATGGATTCCTCCACGATCCGTCGCACGCACCGGTGGTAACGGCTCTGCGGCCCGAAACGGGAACCATCGACATGGAATTACAGAACGGCGCGCTGGATCGGTTCCCTCAATTCAAGGGAAAAAGAATCCGGGTGCAAACCTTGCGGGATCGCGAGTTGGTTTGCTCTACAACCTTCCTGGAACGAGGATCACAATGACCGGCCAACCTCTGGAAGTTCATTCCACTGAGAGTAGCGCGATTTTTCGCTCCGATCTGTTCGACATCGCGATAACGGGAATTGGAGTTGTCACGCCGCTGGGTATAGGCTGTTCCGTCAACCTGGAACGTCTGCTGGCCGGCGATTCCGCGGTCAAAAATGAGGTCCCTCCCGGCGTGGACGATTGCGACGCCATCGCGTCGGCCCGTTGTCCAGACTTCGACCTGAGCCCGCTGCTGCGCTTTCCCAAGGCGCTCAAATATATGTCGCGTCCGGTGCAACTGGCCATGCGCGCGGCGCTTGAGGCTTTTGAAAGCAGCACATTCGATCGTAGCGAAATCGACCCTTATCGGCTGGCCATCTATACCGCTTCCGGTCAGACCGGTCTCGATTACACGGAGTTTTCCCGCGCCATCGCACTCGCTTGGGGTTCCGGCAAAGATCCGGACTTCGGTCATGTGGGCGGAACGCCCACCCGGTTGATCGATCCCTACTTCTCGCTTCGAACGCTGGGCAATGGCGGCATGGCTGTGTTGTCCACCGAATTCGGCGCGAAGGGGCCGAGCGGCAACTTCGTTCACAGTGAAACTGCTCCGGCGCTCGCGCTTCAGGCCGCGTGCGCGGATATCGCGGAAGGGCGCGCGGATGCCGCGCTGGTGGGTGGTTTCGATTCTCTGCTTTCCACCACGTCACTGTTTGCGCTGCGGGAAGCAGGCTCGCTTTCCGGCGAAACCGCGGATTTCGGCCCCATCACTCCGGGCGAGGGTGCGGCCTTCTTCATCATCGAAAGGCGCAGCCAGGCTGTGGACCGTGGCGCGAACATCCTGGGCGAAATCCTCGGAATCGAGTGCTCGCTCGAAGCTCCCGTGCGCAATTCCGACTCTTCAGGGCGGGGCATTCGCCGCCTCATCCGCCGCCTTCCCGAGGAATGTCAATCCTTTCATTTTGCAGTCTCGCCCGCGAGTGAACCTTGTTGGACCGCGGCAACCGCTCTGAACGAAGTGCCGGTTGCCAGTTCCTTGTCACGCGCCACCGGTTATCTGGGCGCGGCGACGGCCGCTGTGGAACTGGCCCTTGGCTTGTTATCCGCGCGCGAGGGATTTGTCCCCTCCGTCATTCCGCTGCAGCAGTCCGACTACGCAGGTACGGTAGTCTTCGATGAATCGAACGCCGCCATCGAGACGGCCGATCCCACCGGCATCTTTTTCTCGCGCTCCTGGAGTGGTCAAATCGCCGCGATCGTGGCCCGCGCCTGTTCCGGGGAACGAAAGGTACTTGGTGCGTGCGCACCCTGATTGACCTGTTCGTGCAAATTGCGGACGCTCCCGCACGCGAGGATCTCCTCGCTATGCGGCGCGACGACGGGACAGTTGTGTTCTGCTCTTCGGCCCAATTTGTCGTGGGAGTTCTGGCGGTGCGCCGCTGGTTGCAGGAGCTTGGTCTGAAGGCGGGCGACCGCGTAGCGATTTGGGCCGCCAACTGCCCCGAATGGCATATCGCGGATTTTGGCTGCCAAACCGCCGGCCTGATCGTCGTTCCTTTGTATGCCACGGCCCCCGTGGCCCAGGTGGAATTTATCCTCAGTCATTCCGAAGCCAGGGCCGTGCTTTTCGCCGCGGAGATGCAAAGCACTGTCCTCAGCGATCTAAAAAACCGCCTGCCCGCTTTGCAGGGCTTGCTGGCTCTCGACGACCGGTCTGCTCCGTGGCACGATCGCTTTTCGGATCTATCCCGTCCCGTGCGTCCTGAACCCGAGGCTCTGGAATCCGTGCGTGCTCTCGCTCAATCCCTGAGCGATGAATCGGTGGCCAGTATTGTCTACACCTCCGGCACCACCGGCCAGCCGAAGGGCGTGATGCTCACGCACGCCAACATCTGCTTCAATCTGCGCCAGTGTATCGTTCGTCTCGAGTTTCGCAGTGTGGACCGTGCTCTGTCGGTTCTGCCTCTGGCTCACGTTTTCGAGAGAATTCTGTGTTACGGTTACTTCGCGCGCGGCATTGCCATCGCTTACGGCGACCCGCATGACCTGAAAAAGCTCCTCCCCGTCCACCGCCCAGGCGTGATGGGCTGCGTCCCCCGCGTGCTCGAAAAGATATTGGAGACCGTCCACGCCGAAATCGACCTGCAATCCGAGAGAAGGCGCCGTCTTGCCAGGTGGATGCTCCACTCAAGCACGCAACGCGTGATGAACCCAGCGGAGCGAAGCCTTTCCACCCGGGTTGGATCGGGGCTGGCCAAAGCAGTGCTATTTCGTCGCGTGCGAGCCAAGCTGGCCGGCCTCGAATTTCTGGTGTGCGGTGGCGCGCACCTGGATCCGTCCGTGGAAGCTTTCTTTCGGGCCGCCGGTTTTTCCGTGTTGCAAGGTTACGGTCTGACGGAAACTTCTCCAGTAATCGCTTTGAATCCCATCGGACCGGATGGGCTGGGAACGGTGGGCCCACCTCTCGACGGCGTCGAAGTCCGCATTGATGACGAGGGACAGATCCTCACACGCGGCGCGCATGTCATGAAGGGCTATTTCAAGGACTCCCAAGCTACGGCGGAATGTATGCGCGACGGCTGGTTCCGAACCGGCGACCTCGGCTCGCTCGATTCCACCGGACGGCTCCGTGTTCTGGGACGCGCGAAAGATACCATTGTGCTTTCCACCGGCAAGAAGGTCTCTTCTTCGATTGTGGAGCAGGTGTTGAGCCACTGCCCGGTGATTCAATCCGCCGTGGTGCTGGGCAATCAACGCAAATTCCTTTCGGCGGTGATCGTTCCGCAATGGGACAAAGTTCAGGAGTTCGCGGCCGAACGTAATCTGCCGCTGCTGGATGTAGATTCACCGGAAATCCATCCCGAAATAGCGGCGTGGATTACGGAAGAAATCGTGAAATGTAGTCGTGAGCTCGCGGAACACGAACGAATTAAGCGGTTTTGTTTCCTCCCCGAAGAGATGCTTTTAGATCCGGAAATCGTTACTCCGACTCAGAAGCTGCGCCGCAATGCTTTTGAGTCCCGTTATCGCTACTGGATCGATCGCATGTACAGCGATATCGTTCCCTTCCTGATCACCGGGCGTGTGATGAGCGCTATGAGTGCGCAACGACCTGCTGGCTTTCAGGAGAGCCACAAATAATGATAGGAACATAAGTCACTATCTGGCTCTGGAGGAGTCGCCATGTCATCATCGGATGCTCATTGTTCTACCGCGATTGTCGGAGGAGGTTGTAGCGGATTATTGGTCGCGGTCCATCTTTTCAGAAACGGTTATCGAGGCCACGTCACCGTACTCGAGCCTCGCAAGCGGTTAGGTGCCGGCCTGGCCTACTCCACTTCATTCGACCACCATCTGCTGAACGTTCCCGCTTCCAAGATGAGCGCGATCCCCGGACAGCCCGCCGATTTTCTGGAGTGGCTGCGCGCCCGCCATTGGCCCGACGCCAAGCCCGAAACCTTTGCCCCCAGGAGGCTGTTCGGCGAGTACTTGAGAGAGGTGCTCGATCAAACGCTCCGCGACAGCGGAGGCGCCAATTTCAGTCATATCCGGGCCGAGGCCATCGACGCCCGCGCCGAGGGAAGCGGAGCCTCGGTGACCCTGAGCGACCGGAAGACAGTTCGCGCGGAGCAAGTGGTGCTGGCTCTGGGCAATCCCGCTTCCTGCCCCACTCCCGGGCTGCTCAGGACTGGAAATGAAGATCGCTGGCAACTCTCGCCCTGGTTGCGGGACGGGCTACATGTACGCTTTGCGGGTGAGCGAATCCTGCTTTTGGGGACCGGCCTCACGGCGGTGGATTCCGTGCTCGCGCTGCAGAGTCAGGAAATGGCTTGCGAGGTATATATGCTGTCCCGCCGGGGGATTCTGCCGCAAGTCCATAATGTGCAGGTTCCAATCCCTGAGCCGCCAGTTCTGCGGAACCGGGGCAACCTTCGATTGTTGATGCAGGAAGTGCGCGCCCACATCGAAACGGCGCGCCAGGCGGATCTGTGTTGGCGGGCCATCGTGGATAGTTTGCGTCCCATCTCGAACGAGGTTTGGGAGGAGCTTCCAGCAGCGCAGCAGAAAAGATTTCTGCGCCATCTGAAGAAATATTGGGAGCCGCACCGTCATCGGATGGCGCCCGAAATTCGCGAGCGGCTGGAGGGATATAAGGCCAGTGGCACATTGCAGATCATGGCCGGGAGACTCGAAGAAATCTGTTCGCGCGGGCGCGATACTCATGTTCGGGTTCAATTGAAACGTGGAGGAGAGCGGGAATTCGATGTGGACCGTATCATCAGTTGCACGGGCATTCAAGAAAACTACGCCAATCATCCGCGGCCTCTGGCCCAAACGTTGATGGATCACGGGCTGGCTCGGCCGAACGATTTGGGAATCGGGTTCCAAACCGACGGGCACGGCGCGTTGCTGGATTGTAATAGAAGGCCGTCGTCGGTCTTCTTCACGCTCGGTCCTCCCCGCCGTGGGGAACTTTTCGAAACCACTGCGGTACCT
>JBEKLB010000221.1:0-11078 GCA_050010415.1 Bryobacteraceae bacterium
CCCACGGATCCGGTCGCACCCACTTGCGCGAGAACACTCCAGAAGGCCGGACTAATGTCGGGCTGATGCCCGGTGCCGGCTTGAATGCTGACGTAGCTGGTCCCATCGAACTGCACGGCGTCGGTCAGGGCGTAGGCCGTCGTGTTGCTCCATGTCCCTTGCCAAATTAGTCCCTGTGATCCTGTCGGGCCTGTCGGTCCCGTGGCTCCCGCAGCACCATTGGTTCCGCTTGTCCCAGCGGCTCCCGTCGGCCCGGTCGCACCCGTCGCTCCCACGGATCCGGTCGCACCCACTTGCGCGAGAACACTCCAGAAGGTCGGACTAATGTCGGGCTGATGCCCGGTGCCGGCTTGAATGCTGACGTAGCTGGTCCCATCGAACTGCACGGCGTCATTCAGGGCGTAGGCCGTCGTGTTGCTCCATGTCCCTCGCCAGGTTAGTCCCTGTGATCCTGTCGGGCCCGTCGGTCCCGTGGCTCCCGCAGCACCATTGGTTCCGCTTGTCCCAGCGGCTCCCGTCGGCCCGGTCGCGCCTGTCGCTCCCCTCGCTCCGGCGGATCCTGTCGCTCCCATTTGCGCGACGACGCTCCAGAAGGTCGGACTAGTGTCCGGCTCATGCCCAGTTCCGGCTTGAATGCTGATGTAGGTGGTCCCATTGAACTGCGCGGCGTCATTCAGGGCGTAGGCCGTTGTGCTGCTCCATGTCCCTCGCCAGGTTAGTCCCTGTGGTCCTGTCGGTCCCGTGGCTCCCGCAGCACCATTGGTTCCGCTTGTACCAGCGGCTCCCGCCGGCCCGGTCGCACCGGTCGCTCCCGTGGCGCCATTGACTCCGTTTGTCCCAGAGGCTCCCGCAGCCCCAGTTGCCCCGACGGGCCCAATGGGACCGGGAGGACCGGGAGGACCGGTTACCCCAGGAATCACGCCAGCTTCAACGGTTACCTCGCTCGTCGCCTCCGCCAAGTCCGCTGGAGCAGTCGCGTTGATCTGATAGCTCACCAGGCCAGGCGCGAAACAGGCCAAGTTCACATTCACCGGTCGTCCCGCCAGTTTCACCACAGGTGTGATGGCGACAATGGCTAGCGGGTTCGATGGCCCCGGTTCTCCTGAGAGCACGGGTGGGAGTACCGCGCCCAGCCCGGTCGCCCAAATGGTGATTGAGTCCCCAGCAAACACTGGGTTCGCGGGACTAACTGGCAGCCCCGACTTGATCGCCACGAAAATCCCCGGGTCCTGCGCGAGCAATGTCACTTGCAAAGCTGCGCTATTCTCATTGCCGTTCTGCACCACTAGATCCACCGAACTCACATCGAGAAGCTCGAAAGGGACTTGTGCATTAATCTGGTTAGGTGACACAAACAGCAGTGGCGCAGGAATGCTCCCAAACATCACCTGCACGCCGCCCAAGTCTCTCGGTAAGGGAAGCCATTGGCTGTCAGCGTTACGCCGGCAAGGTTATTGCCGTAGATTGAGACAATCGTTCCGCGCGCCGTCACCGGAATGCTGGAGGCGTTGCGGCCCGTGGCTGCGTTTACGAAACCATTCGGATTGATCGTGGGTGTTTGCGCTTGCGCCGGCAACCACGCTGCTAAGCACAGGAACCACACCAAAACCCTTTTCGACTTGCGCTCTCCGCATCGTCGTTCCGCTTTGGCGCGCTCCTTGCAGAGAGCTGCGTTCAGGAGGAAACCAACTCTTTCTTGGGACTCCATGTCCAGAATGCCCGCGCCGTCACACTGCGTGGGAATCATCTCACGCGTCATGTCGCTGACGCCTTGATCGCGTCCTCCTACGGGTTTCAGGCTCACTTCTAGATGGTGCGTCAAACGTGTCCTTCTGGAAGAGTCCACATGCTGACTGAACCATTCGTCCACCTTCCCCGGAATAAATAGGCTGAAGCGACACCTTTTCAAGAACTGTCGTACTTTTTCAAACCACACGGCCATATATGGTCAATTAACCAATCACAGTGGCCACCTACAGTTACGAGTGGACTATCCTTCAGCTATCGTTACCATGCGATCCGCTGGCAGACATCCGAGTATTTCCACCGAAAGGGTTCGGCTGTTTTCTGACATAGCCGGATATTGCGCACAATATGGAGTTTCAGTCGGGGCGACGGAGGTGCAGATGCCCCGGTCGATGACGCCGCGCTGGAGTTGCTCATCGCGGTCATTTCATCCGACCTCTTCGATTTGTGACAGTCACAGTGCTGCTGGATTAAGGAAGCGCCTAAACGCGCGCCTCTGGAGTATAACCGTATGTCGCCATTTACGTGATTATTAACCATATATGGTCACTTGACTTGGCCAGTATGGACAATATTTGCAAAATAATATCTCGGGGCCTATTTGTGGATTGGAAGTCGGACGAATGGTCTCCTCAGTGGACACTATTTCGTCTCTTGGCGACTTGGCCGCACTGAACCGCGCGATCCTGGCCAGCATCGGAAGGGCTGTAATCGTCTCCGACTTAGAAAGCCGCATCCGATTCATGAACCCGGCCGCCGAAAAACTTACGGGATGGGAGCAGAACGACGCATTGCAAAAGCCCCTGACGGACGTCTTCCATACCGTGAACGAGGAATCCGTACAGCCGTCGGAGAGTCTCGTCGAGAGTGTGACGCGCGGCGGCGCGGTGGCCGATCTGGCGGACCACACGGTTCTCATCGCGAGGGATGGCTGCGAGTGGCCGATCGATGGTAACGCCTCTCCAATTTTGGACGAGGCCGGCCTCCTCGCCGGAGTCGTCCTGGCTTTCCATGACATCAGAAATCGAGCGGAGGCGGAACAGGAATTGGAGATCTCAGAAATCCGCTACCGGCGCCTTTTTGAGGCGGCGCACGACGGGATCATGATCCTGGACGCTGTGACGGCGAAGGTGTTGGACGTCAATCCCTTCATGGCTCGTCTGCTGGGCTATCCACGGGAACACTTTTTGAGAAAGGAGCTGTGGGAGATCGGCGTTTTCCAGGATGCTGAAATGTCGAAGAAGGCGATGACGACGCTGCAAAGGCTTGGCCGAATCCGCTATGAGGATCTTCCACTGCAACACAAGAACGGCTCGCACATTCCCGTTGAGTTCGTCAGCAACGTCTATCGGGAAGGCAGACACAACGTGATTCAGTGCAACATTCGGGACATCACCGAGCGCAAGCGCCTGGCCCAAGTTCTGGCGGACGCGACGCGGGAAGCCGAGACCGCCAACCGGTCCAAGAGCGAATTTCTGGCGAACATGAGTCACGAGATCCGCACGCCGATGGGCGCCATCCTGGGATTCGCAGACATGCTGCTGCACAAGAGCCCGGAAGAATGCGCGCAGGCCGGCTGCGTTCAGATCATACAGCGGAACTCCCTGCACCTGCTGGAACTGATCAACGAAATCCTCGACCTGTCGAAGGTTGAGGCTGGGCAGATGAAAGCGGAGTGTGTCTCCTGCGACCTGCCAGCGCTGCTATCGGAGATCATCTCACTGATGGGTCCTCGTGCGGCGGAGAAGGGGTTAGCGTTCGGAGTCACATTCCACGGTCCGATCCCCCACCTGATCCAGAGCGACCCATTGCGGCTCAGGCAGATCCTGGTGAATCTGGTCGGCAATTCGGTGAAGTTCACCCAATCTGGAAGGATCGACCTGAACGTCACGGATGAGGGCGCCGGCGGCCCGAACATCGTGCTGCGTATTGACGTGATCGACAGCGGAATCGGAATGTCGCCGGAACTGCTCGGACGGCTCTTTGTCCCCTTTACGCAGGGCGACGCGTCGATCACCCGCAAGTTCGGAGGAACGGGATTGGGCCTCACCATCAGCCGGCAGTTGGCCAGGCTCCTGAGCGGCGATGTCACGGCCACATCCCAGCCCGGCATTGGAAGCACCTTTACAGTGAAGGTCGACGGCGGACCCTCTGCTGGCGTGGAGTGGTTGGAAGGTTTGACCGAATCAACATTGCCAGCGACGGCGGATCAGAAGACGCAGGCCAATGTCCAACTTGGCGGGCGTATTCTTCTGGTCGATGACGGAGCCGACAATCAACGATTACTACGCATGCAACTGGGCGACGCCGGAGCGACCGTGACCAGCGCTCTGGACGGTCAGATCGCCGTCGATCTTGCGACCACACAGACTTTCGACCTGATCCTGATGGATATGCAAATGCCCGTTATGGACGGCTACGCAGCCACCATCGAACTACGCCGCAAGGGGTTGACAATACCGATCATCGCGCTGACTGCGTACGCCATGGCGGAAGACCGCGACAGATGCCTGACCGCTGGATGCAGTGCTTATTTGAGTAAGCCCATTGAGGAGGATACGCTCTTGAGAACGGTCCGCGAGTACCTCGGAACTGATCCTGCACCGGTGCCCAACGATAGCGGAGCAGCGGACGCTGCCGGGCCGCCCCTTCCGACCGCTGATGCAGGCGGTTCCAACTCCATCAAGAGCAGCCTTGCTGGCGATCCGCGGGTCATGCGGATCATGCCGGAATTTGTTGACGGGCTTCCCGGCAATGTGGGCAAAATGATCGATCTTCTGAAGCGCAACGATTTGTCCGCGGTGCAGTGGGTCGCGCATCAGCTTCTAGGAGTATGCGGCGGGTATGGCTTTGCCGCCGTTTCACAATCCGCTCGCACGGTGGAACAGTCGATCAAAGCCGGCCAGGACCTGGGGTCCATCACCACCGGCGTGCAAAGGCTGATCGAGCTAATCCGTCGGATCGATGGATACGACCAAGCCAAAGAATCGGCTGCGGCCGAGGAATCCATGAAATGAACCACTCTGATTCTGCGTTTCTCCGCAACCCGGCAATCAGAGCTGGAGCGTATAGAGATGACTTGGAAATAAAATGGGCCGATGACGACACTGTCAGGAGGGGCGTACATTATGCGAGGATCAGGCTAATTGGCGTGCCTGATTTACGACCCGCCGCCGGCCGATGCGATAATTCGCGGAAGTGACTGCCCCGGACCACCCCTATGTATCTGGCTCAACTCTTTCGTTCTAATCCGCTAGTGGCGCTTGCCCTAATGATTTGCCTTGCAACCGTACTGTGTTGCATCCTTGTCACCCGGCGGCAGCGCTACCGTTTCGACAAGGTTTTGACTGGCCTGCTCGGCCTCATCGCGATTTCTGAATCGCTCCGAATTTTGAAGGACCCTGGCTTCGTTATCTTCAAGCACTTCCGCTCGCTGGAAGGCTGGGCGGATTTCATCAGCGCCTGCCTCTTTTTGATCGCAGCATTGATTCTGAAGACATCCAACGTGGATCACGCCGCCACCAAAGTTCATGTGCGGCTGATGGAAGCCAACGAAAAGCTGCTGAATCTGCCTCACGCGCTGATCGCCGCCCTGCCTGAACTGGGCCACCCTTTGGTTGACTCTTCGCCGCTCGCCATCTTCGCGATCGACCTATCCGGCATCGTTACCTATTTCAACCGGTCTGCGGAAATACTGACCGGGTGGAGTCGGAGCGAACTGGTGGGCCGTCGTCCTCCGTTCGATCCCCGTGGACCCATACAGGGCAAGAACGGAGATCTAGTCGAATGCGTCATTTGGGTTGCGCCGATTTGTCTGCCCAACGGACCATTGCTCGGCAAGTTGATCACCGCTGCGGGAAAAGCCATGTTGCGCGACGTCGGTCTCGAGTGGCCCTCATCGCCCGCGGACCCGACGATAGCCGTTCGACGCTAATTAGCAGAAAACTCATTAATCTAACCCACCAAGCTTTGGCGGAAGCCCAGGTTTACGAGGAGCCGGGCTTTCAGCTCCGAACTCACACGGGATTTTTGTTGACAGCATTGTACGATGGCAAACTCCGCTCGTATCCGCGAGACTCGCCCAAGCGTTGCGGTTACCGCGACTCTCCACAGAATGACCTTCACCGTGCCCGCAAGCCGTGCGCGTACCCACAGGTCATCTTGCTCTGTCCCGTCTGTTGTCGATCGAAGCACGGCCCTTGGTGAAACCGCAGGGATATCCGACAGGCCAATCCTCATGATCAATTGCTCCCATCGGAAGATCGGGGACGACAGGCTCCTCGGGTGCTGACGCTGCGGCTCCTATCGTGGTGGCACCACGCGGCGCTGCGATCACGTGGCAGTTCCGCACGACGACTTCATGAACGGTCCTTTGCGCTCCATCGCTCTTCGGAGTGAACGGGCGCTGCTCGATGGTGCACTCGACGAAAGTGTTGTCTCCCTTCCCTGCGCCTTAGATACGGGGAATGTACATTGGTTCATATCAGAGGTGCGATCCGTGGAGCTGATTCCGATCTCGTCGCTGATCCTCGCCCTGGAGCCTTTCTGATCGATGAGGCACTTCTAACGTGGGCGCATTCTCACATTCCGACCCGCCTCAAGCCCGTTCGTGCGCCGTCAGCCGACCGTTTGGCGGGCGCCGAATTGGGATCATTCTCCAGCTCCAATTCTCACTCGCGCATTGGCCCTCGACATCGTTTTTTGCACGAGCACGTCGGCGAGTGAAACGGCTTGGCTCAAGAACGGGCTTCGGACTCTTGTGGATCAGTACCCTCAAAGGCGGGGCCATACCCCCAAAAAACCTGAGATTTGCCCTATTCATCCTCGTACTTTAGGTCTTATTATTGGATAGTTAAGCAATCCCTTAAGAGGTTGGAATTACATGCGAACTCAGAACATTCATGCGAAGCATTCTACGGTGAGGTTCTTTTTCGCAAGATCTTCAGTGCGGGCTGTAAGAGAGTACTGCCCAAGGACTGAGCAGCGTTGCGCACCGGTGGACCTTCACCCTTTGCGGCAAATCAACTACACTGCCAGCGTGGCCATCACGACCTCGCCCAATGTTTCTCACGCCAGCGCCGACTAGCGAGTGGGCGCCGTCAAGAGTATGCCCTTTGCTGCTCCGAAGTCACAGCTGGAAGTAGTGTTTCTATGATCAAAGAAAACGGACTCGTTCCGCAGGATCGGCCCATCCGCACGCCTTCCGTCGCGGTCCTCTTTGCGGACCCAGCTAGTGGGACGCGAGCTCGTAAATTGCTTGAGAACATCATGTGCCGGCGATTAGAGCGTGTTCTTGCGTCTGTCGATCCTGGCACGCTCTTGCCGCCAAGTTATAGAGATTATCCCGACCGTGTCACCGCCCGGATGTATCCGTTCGACCAAGCCGAATGTTGTAGCTCTTGTACCTCCATCGTTATTGGCGTGATTCCGCAGTCTGATTGGGATGTCGTTTCCCTCGGGCGTGATGGTCTTTCAGACTGGCAAACCCTGTCCGTTAAGAAAAGCGATGCAGGTAGTCACCTCGTGCTCTGTTGACGAATTGCAGAATCGAGTCAAATGACCGTGACGAAGAACGAACGGAACGATTTGGTTCTTGGAGCAAAAGAGGTCGAATGTGCAAACGCGATCCGCAACCGTGAGGCAATTGCCATTGAAACGGACTCTAGTGTTGGGCACATCCCCCACGCTACGAAACGGAAGTTGGAACTGGGCCGGCTCGATCGAATCCGCAAGCGAATCGTTGTATAGCCGTCAGAGGCCGGCGGCGGCTCGAGCTAAGTCCGTTCCGGCCATTGCCAGTGGAGCCGCCAAGAGCACGGGTCGTGCTGAAGCAAACTTCAAGATTCATTTGAGGTGTCAGGCAGGGAGGAAGCAACTTATGACAAAGGTTGACGCGTTAAGAGAACTTAAGGTGTTCGCTTTGCCTGAATTAGTCGTCATTGATGACGATCCAGCAGCGATTGCGTTGGTACGAGGCGCATTGGAATCCCGGCGAGTCGATGTCATTGGTTTCACGAACCCTCTTCTGGGCCTGGAAGCCATTGAACGGGATCGTCCTGACATTGTCCTACTCGGTTTGAGCATGCCTGAGCTTAACGGCTTAGAGGTGCTTGGAAGAATAATGCAAATGGCGCCGAGCACAGACGTAATTCTAACCACCGGGGATTACTCGACGGAATCGGCCGTACGGGCCATTCAGATGGGCGCGAGCGACTATTGGACGAAACCTTTAGACCTGGACCGCCTTCATCGCCGCCTTGACACGTGGTTGGAAGAAAAGCACAAGAACGCCCAAAGGTTGAGGCTGGATACCGAACTGACGCGCTCCTACGACTTCCACGGAATTGTAGGGCGCAGTCCTTCTCTGCTGGATATGTTTACGAAACTACGTCGCATCGCACCACACTTTCAGACGGTGCTCGTGCGTGGCGATACTGGTACAGGCAAAGAGCTTGTGGCCAACGCCCTGCACAAGCTTAGCCTCCGCGCCAATCGGCCCCTTGTTGTATGCAATTGTGCCGCGTTAGTCGACACTCTCGTCGAAAGCGAGCTGTTCGGCTACGTCAAAGGAGCGTTCACGGGGGCGGATCAAGATAGGCTGGCGATGATTGAAACTGCCGATAGGGGGACACTGTTTCTAGACGAAGTGGGGGAAATCCCTCTCGCTACGCAAGCGAAGCTATTGCGTGTTTTACAGAACCGAGAGGTACGAAGAGTTGGTGCAGCTTCGTCACGGACCGTCGACGTACATATCATTGCCGCAACGAACCGCGATTTGCGTCGCATGGCTGCACAGGGTTCCTTCCGAATGGATTTGTACTATCGCCTCGCGATCCTAGAGATACACGTTCCGTCACTATTGGAACGACCCGAGGATCTGCCGTTACTGCTTCGGCATTTCCTGGATACATACGCAAACGAATATGAAAAGCCCGGACTCGCACTCACTCACCGCGCGGAGCTCGTGCTTAACCGATATCCATGGCCCGGCAATATTCGCGAGCTCCAGCATTTGATCGCCAGCTGTGCAATGGTTGCGGATGAAGCCTCAATCGATGTCCGCGATCTTCCGGAATGGATTCAGAATCAGAGCCGGGACTTATGCAATCCTGATGGCTTAATTTCACTCGCCGAGGTGAACTACCGTCATGCACAACGGGTTTTGGCAAGAGTTGGCGGCAGCCAGAAGAAGGCCGCCGAAATCCTTGGAATTGGACGGACAACTCTGTATAGGTTGCTGCGCCAACAGAGCTTGAGCGTGCTAGCGGTAGCGGATGGTGGAGAAGGGAACGAAGTGCTTCGCCCAATAAAAGACGCGGCGACCGTTTGACAATCGCCCCGTTTCAACTGTGGCTCTCGTTTTTGAGGTGCGCAAACTTTCTTGATGAAGGCAGATCGGTCGTGAGTTATCAGTCCTGGATCGCCAGGGAATTGCGAACTCCGACCCACGGAGCGCCGGGAGTTCCGCCAGATTCCGGGAACGACCTCGTTGCTGTGATATCCCTTGTCGGCGGCCACTTCTTCCACGCCCGCAAAGTTCACCGGGTACTTCTCGGCGCCAGTGGTTTCGGCAATCTGACAGGCGACCGCTTCTGCAGCCTCAGGCAACGTCTCTCCGATCGACTCTGTGTCGCCGATCAACGACCGCGCCCGCGGGTCCGAGCGACGTCGTGGCGCGTGCGATCTTGCGCGCCGATGCCGGATTGAACGCCTCTTGCGCCGGTCGATCCCCGGGGCTGTCTTGCTGCTGGCTTACGAGGACGAGATCCCGATTCTGTCAGCACCGGGATGTTCCGCTCGACTAAATTGAATGTTATCGATTTACTCATTCCATCCATGTTGGCGCGACATCGCTTGCCTGGCCGGGCTGTCGCCGGCCTCGGACACGGGGAACTCTGAACGGCCAAGCTTTGCCCATGAGGAGGACCACGCAATCTGGAAATGCCCTAATGGTTTATACCTTCAGAAAGGAAGGGCATTCAGATGACAGCTACCTGTCGTGTCTTGAAAGGGGTTGTTTCCTGGCAAAATTCGCCAAACGCACCGGACAAGAACTCTCTCGTAGTTATTCATATCGACGAAGCCGGAAAAGGAGGGATTGCCTTTATCAGACACCCAGACGCTGCGAAAAAGAGGACTTTGAACAAGGCGCGATCGTTCTGAACTCAACATTGCGTTTGGGCCCTAAGAGAAGACATTCCAATGAGCGATGAATTTGAGAACCGGAACCGCACGTACCCATACTCAGCGAATCGGAGAAACCTCTCGTCATCATAGGTCAGTTCAAGTGTTCGATCGAAGCCCGAGGAGCACTGCGCTGGTGGTTAAGATCGAGTCCTCGATCGCGGGTCTCCCTCAACTTCCGTGTCCACGGGGAATCTTATCTCGTAGCCGGCTATACCTCGGTGGGTTGCTCTCCAGCATAGCCCACCTCCGCTTCGCCAGCCAGGCGCCAGTGCGGTACGGTCGTTTGCCGGACGAAGATTTTTCACCGACGGCCAACAGTGTCTTAACTGTGTGTGTCAGCCCCAGGGGGCACGCGCAGCCGGACCCTTGCCAACCAGATAGCGGCTAAACTCGCCGTCATGGACATCCGGCTCCAAGTTGGGAGCGGAGGCGCAGGATGGCCTGAGATTTTAGTTGCGAGACGCGAGACTCGTGCAGATTCACTACCTTGGCAATTTCCCGGAGCGTGAGCTCCTCCTGATAATAAAGGTTGATCACGATACGCTCGATGCGAGGCATTTTATTGATCGCGGCCGCGAGCAGGCGTTGTTCCTCGGATCGCTCCAGTAGGAGCGAAGGCCAGCTTCCCGGGTCATCCGAGATGTATTCGAGAAGATTGTGGCGGTTATCTTCCGGCGCGAAGGCTTCCAACCTGCTTAGATTTACGCCGCGAATGTCCACCAGCCACCCGCGGTATTCCTCAAGGGACAACTCCAGCTGGAGGGCGATTTCGTCCTCGGTGGGCGCGCGGTGCAAGCGTTGCTCCACCGCCGAGATGGCCGCCTCCACCTTCTTGGAGCGCTGGCGCGGTTGGCGCGGCGCCCAGTCCATACTTCGCAGATTGTCGAGTATGGCGCCCCGAATCTTGTATTCGGCGAACGTCTTCAGCTTGACGTTGTGCCTGGGGTCGAAGCGGTCAATGGCGGCGATCAACCCGATGGTTCCAACAGAAATCAGGTCGTCCAAGTTGACGCTTTCGGGAAGACGGTCGTGGATGCGGCGCGCAATGAGCCGGACTTGCGGCAGATGTTCGAGAATCAGGCGTTCCCGTGCGACGTCTAACACCGTTTTAGACAACAGCGGACCCCTCCCAGCCACCAGAGGAC
>JBEKLB010000222.1:0-11020 GCA_050010415.1 Bryobacteraceae bacterium
ATATCCCCGATCAGCGCACGGCTTCCGATGAAGGGAACGCCATAGCGCACGCCTTCCTCTTCGGAAAAACCGATGACCTCGATCGTAAACGGCAGCCGGCGTCGCTCAAGACTTTCGACCAATGCGATTCCCAGCACCACGCCCACGATTCCATCGAACGCTCCGGCGCGGGGAACGGTATCGAGATGGGAGCCGATGAATAGCCGCGGCGCATTCGAGCGATCCGCTGGATGGACTCCCCGGATGTTTCCAACATGATCGATCGCCACCGTCAAGCCCGCCTGCTCCATCCAAGAGCGTACATGCGCGTGTACCTCGTGCATTGGTGGGGACAGGAACGTTCGTGTGGTGAAGCCAGGCTCTTCGCTAAATTCCGCCAGCACCCGGCAGCGGCCGATTACGTCATTCATCACGATCCCCGGTACGTGCTGTAGCTGTACGGGCTCAGCAAGAGCGGCACATGATAGTTGCCAGCCGGATCGGCCACGCCGAAACGGATGACGATGTCATCCAAGAATGGCGGATCGGCCAACTCTATTCCCGCGCCGCGAAAATAGTCACCCGCGTGAAACGTCAATTCGTAGACGCCCGGTTGCAGACGATCGCCCGAGATTAGTGGCTCGGCCGTGCGGCCGTCTAAATTAGTGATCGCCGACGTTACGAGCTTCCCGCCAAAGCGCAGATCGATTGCGAGCCCCTCGGCGGGCTTGCCGCGCGACGTATCGAGCACATGGGTGGACAGTCGCGCCATCTTATCTCTTCAAGCGTAAGCCAAGAATGCCGAACGGAGGACGGGCTTCGGTGTAAACGCCGAGTTCGTCGCCTCGTTCGTCTCCCTTGGCAAGTTCCGCGATGGTGTCCCAGGTGCGATTGTTGGCTTCCAGGTGCACCTCGGCGATGCTCGGAATATCCGCCAGCATTTTCGTTCCGATCTGGTAGATCACCTGCTGGATACTGCCCGATTCGAAGCCGTCAAAAACGTCGCGCACGATACGTCGCACCGATGCTGTAACAGCGCCAGAGCTGAACGCTGCCGCAGGCTCGGTGTACTGCCACTCCAGGTCCAGCCACATGTGCAAAGGCCGGTTGGCGATGTCGGGCAACGTCGTGTATTGATCGCGCACGAAGCCGTGGAACGCACTGCCGCCCAGCCGAAGCAATTTGAAGCCGCGTATGCCGGAAGCAATTTCGGCAGCTCCCTCGTGATTCAGCTCCAGGCGCGCGGTGGCCCGCTCCGGTCCCGCTGGCGCGAACGCAACTTCACTGTTCGGCAGCGCTGCGTATGGAATCTCGACGGCGGACATTTGCACGCCCTCCACTTGCGGATAGAGATCCAGAAACTTCGCGCCCAGGAAGCGGCAGCAATCCTCCAGGTCCGCGCCCTCGTAGTTGAGCATCTCGCGCTGCACGAAGTTCTTCATCGAATCCGTCGCGATCAGGCCAGTATTGTCTCCGGTGGTGTAGGTCGACCAGAATGCATCGCCGTAAATCAGGATCGTGATACTCGCGCCGAAGACAGCGCCGCCGTCCCTGTTCAAACGGTAGACGATCACGTCGCCTTTGCCGTAGTAACTGCGCTTCCATCCAGTCGCGAACTGTCCAATCACGATGTGATCAGCCCCTCCAATCGAAGTCTTGCGATACGATACACCTGCCGCAGCGCCTCACGAAACTCATCTTCTGGCGTTGCTTCCATTCTCGCCTGAAGCGCCTGCAACACGTCGTATTTTGTGCTTCCTTTCACCGCCAGCAGAAAAGGGAATCTGAATCGGCTGCGATAAGCGGCGTTCAACCGCTGGAGTTGCTGGAACTCCCCAGGGCTCAAGCTGTCCAAACCCGCGCTGCTCTGCTCAGCGGTAGAGGCCTCACTCAAACGCGCGCGTGCTCCGAGATCCGGATGCGCCTCTAAGAGAGCCCGTCTCTCGGCCAACGTCGCTCGTTCCACTTGTTGCGTCAGCGCGGCGTGCAAGGCGTCGATATCCGCGAACGGCCGTGCCTCGAAGACGCGTTCGGCCACCCACGGAGAATGTTCGAAGATCCAGCCGATGGCTGCGACGAACTGCTCTTGATCCAGCGAATTCAAATCGTCGATCGTCATTCCTCTTTCGCGGCAGCGGCACGATAAACCATCGACCCCGCGACCCGCACCTCACGCACGCTCTCCGCACCAGCCAGTGTGAAGATCGCGGACAACACTTGCTCCGGACTTGGTTCCCGTTCGAGAACCGCTCGGAGCGGGCTATCGGCTGGCGGCCGCAGATAGACGAAATCAGCGGATTTTCCGCTGCGAAAGTCGCCGGTTACCTCGCCGAGACCAAGCGCTTCGGCCCCGGCCAGGGTCGCCAGGTAAAGCAGATGGCCGGGATGAAGCAGTATCCCATCCGGCGCGATGCGCTGCAGCAAGTAAGCTTGCAAACCTTCTTTGAGCATCCCGAACCCGATCCCGCCTCCCACATCGGTGCCCAGGGCGCATCGCACGCCGGCGTTGATGTGCCGCTTGAAGGGAAACAGTCCGCTGCCGAGAGCCGCGTTGCTCGACGGGCAATGCGCCACGGCCGCGCCGCTGGCTGCCAGACGGCCCAGTTCGGAATCGGTGGGATGCACGTTGTGCGCCATCACCGCGCCTGTCCGATTGAGACCGAACCGATCGTACACCGCCAGGTAGTCGGCTGCCCATGGGAACAGTCGCGCCACCTCCGCGATCTCGTCGACGTTTTCATTGAGATGCGTTTGAACCAGCAGACCGTCGTGCTCGCGCAACAAGGTCTGACAAACCTCCAGCATGGCTTCTGAAGTGGACAGCGCAAAGCGCGGCGTGATGGAGTACAAGCATCGCCCGTGCCGATGAAAGCGTTCGATCAATAACTTGCTCTCGCGATACGCGCGTTCCGGAGTCTGATGCAGCTCGGGAAGCAGCCGCCGGTCCGAGAGCACCTGCCCGGCAGCAATCCGCAACCCCGCCGCCTCCCCCGCTTCAAACAGCGCAGCGGTTGCCGGAGCGAAATGCGCACCGAATACCGACGCTGTAGTGGTTCCATGCGAAACCAGTGCATGCACGAACTTGCGGGCCACGGCGCAGGCATGAGAATGATCCGCCATCCGCGCCTCTTCGGGCAGCGCGCAATGTTCCAGCCAATCGAGGAGTGAGCGCCCCAAACCGCCCAGCACGCGCAGTTGCGGGAAGTGAATGTGTGTGTCGACGAAACCAGGCAGAAGAAAGCCGCCGCGCAGATCCACGGCCGGGATATCCGGATGCGCGTCGCGCAGGCTTACATAGTCGCCACAACCGGCCACGCGCCCGTCGCGGATCAGCAAGCCGCCATCTTCGTAGCATTTGAGCGCGCTCGAATCTTGAAACGGATTGCCCGGCGTGTGAAACAGGGGCGCCCGCAGCAGTTCGCCCCCTGGCGAAAGAGTCACTGCCCCGAGGCTTCCTTTATCAGCGTTCCGACCGGACTTCGAAGCGACTCACGCTCCGCGCGCGCTCGCTGGATCGCGAAAAATACACGCTCCGGCGTAGCAGGACTCTCGAGCAAAACGGGCTCTCCCACGCCGAACGCGGCGATGGCATCGCGCAGAGCTTCGCGAACCGAGATGGCCAGCATCAGCGGAGGTTCGCCCACGGCTTTGCTTCCGAAAATAGTGCCGGGCTCCGACGCTCGTCCCAGGAAATCGACATTGAAAACATCCGGGATCTCGGTCCACGAGGGCAATTTGTATGTGGACGCACCCGCGGTGGCCAGGCGTCCGTTCGCATCCCAGACCAGTTCTTCCAGCGTCAACCATCCCACGCCTTGGATGAATCCGCCCTCAATTTGTCCCCGATCCACGAGGGGTGAAAGAGAATCGCCCACGTCTTCGAGAATGTCGGTTCGCAGCAGACGATAGTCGCCGGTAAAGCTGTCCACTTCCACCTCGGAAACCGCGGCGGCATACGCGAAGTAGTGAAAGGGCGTGCCCCGTCCAGTCTTGGGATCGTAATGAATATCCGGCGTTTTGTAATATCCTTGCGCGAAGAGAGGCACCCGCTGGCGATAAGCCGCTTCGCAAACCTTCGCGAACGGGATCGCACAGTGCTCCTGGTTCTTCGGGAAGGCCCATCCATGGGAAAATTCAACCGCGCCCGGATCGCACCCAAGCAGCGCGGCTGCCACGTCCGCCAGGCCGGTACGGAGCTCGGAGCACGCATCGGCCACCGCTGCGCCATTCAAGTCCGCTCCGGCCGAGGCCGCGGTCGCGGATGTATTTGGAATTTTGTCCGTGCGGGTGGGCATCACGCGCACGCTCTCGAGCTCCAGACCCAGACTCTCAGCCGCGATTTGCTGGATCTTAGTGTGCAGACCTTGTCCCATTTCGGCCCCGCCATGATTCACCTGCACGCTGCCGTCGCGATAAATCAGCACCAGCGCCCCAGCCTGATTGAAAAACGTCGCGGTGAAGGAAATGCCAAACTTCACTGGCGTGATGGCCAGGCCGCGCTTCGAGTGTGGATGCCGCGCGTTCCAATGTTCGATCTGGGCGCGCCGCTGCGCGAAGCCGCTCGACTCTTTGAGCGTTTGCCAGATGATTTCGATGCGGCCTGCGTGCTTCACGGGCTGTCCATAATGCGTAGTGTCGCCCTCGCGATAGAAGTTGCGTTCGCGGATGATCTCCGGCGGCAGGCCAAGCCGCCGCGCGGCCTGATCCAGAATTTCTTCGATCACCAGCATGCCTTGCGGTCCGCCGAAGCCGCGAAAGGCGGTCTGCGAAGTCTTATGCGTGAGGCAGATCAGCCCGGTCACTTCCACAGCGGGCAACAGATAGGCGTTGTCGCAATGAAACATCGCACGGGAGAGCACTGGCTCCGATAGGTCCAAGCTCCAGCCGCCATCTGAGTAGAGCGCGATCCGCACGCCATCCAAACGCCCATCCCGGGAAAACCCAGCGTCATAGCGCGCCAGGAACGGGTGGCGCTTTCCGGTGAGCGCAAAATCGAGGGCACGCGTGAGCCTGACACGCACTGGCCGCCGGGTTTTCCAGGCGCCCAATGCCGCGATCGCCGCCCAAGCATTGGCTTGCACTTCCTTGCCTCCGAAGGCCCCGCCCATGCGCAAACATTCCACCGTCACCTTGTTGCGCGAGATTCCTAAGACGCGCGCGATCACCTCTTGGGTTTCCGTGGGATGTTGCGTGGAAGAATGCGCCGCCACGCCGCCGGTTTCATCTATCCAGGCGATGGCGCACTGCGTTTCGAGATAGAAGTGCTCCTGCCCACCGATCTTGAGTTCGCCCTCGAAGCGCAACGAGCTGGACTCAATCACCGAGGCATCACCGCGCGCCAGCCTGAGCGGAGGGGAATGAAAACTCTTCGCGAGGATCGCATCTTCGATGGTCAGGATGGCGGGCAGCGGTTCATAGTCCACCAATACGCGTCGAGCCCCGCGCTGCGCGGCATCCAGAGATTCGCCAAGAACCCAGGCCACGGGCTGGCTATGATAGGTCACCTCGGTGGGGAAGAGCGGCTCATCGTGCCGGTTCGATCCGGAATCGCCCTCGCCGGGAACATCCTGAGCGGTAAGAACCGTCGCGACGTCTGGCTCCAGCAACGCCGCGGATGCATCCAACGCCTTAACGAAAGCATGCGCGTGTGGCGAGAGCACAGGCCAGGCGTGCAGCGGGTGAGGAAACCGCGCGATGAGATCGTCGGTGTACAGAGCTTCGCCCGTGACGTGCTCTCGCGCGCTTTCATGCGCAACGGGTTGCCCTGCAACTCTGGAAGCAATCTTCAAGCGGCCGCCTCTCGACACTCCCACAGGAACTTGGCGACCAGGCTCTTGGAAACCGCGAGCCGGTATTCCGCCGATCCACGGTGATCGCTCATCGGCTGGAGCGTCCGGTCCAGCGCCGCTTGCGCACGCTCCACCGCTGCATCATTCCATCGCTGGCCAAGTACCGCATCTTCAGCGGCTGATGCTCGCAGCGGAATCGCCGCGACGCCTCCAAATGTAAACCGGACACGCGCAATCTTGCCCTTCCCGTCCCAATCCATCGCCATGCCGGCGGCCACGGTGCTGATGTCGTCCATGCGCCGCTTCGCTACCTTATAAAAGCGTACGAACTCCGGCAGCGGCTTGGGAATTTCTACCGCGGCAATCAATTCGTCCGGCGCCAGCACCGTGCGGCGATAGCCGATGAAGAAGGAACTGAGCGGAACAGTCCGCCGGCCGCGCTGGCTCGCCAGGTGTACCCGTGCATCTAGCGCCAGCAAGAGAGGCGCTCCATCGCCAATAGGCGACGCGGTAGCGAGGCTTCCGCCCAGAGTGGCCCGATTGCGCAACGGAGGAGAAGCGAACAGACGCAGCCATGGGAGCAATACCTCTGGGGCTTTCTTCCAGCGCGTTGCGATTTCATTTAGCGGGAGCGCCGCGCCGATGATCACCGAATCCGCACTCTCAGAGAATTCCCGCAACTCCGCGATCGCCTCCAGGCTGATGAGATGAGGCCAACGTCGCGCACGCAGATTCGATTCAACCACCAGGTCCGTACCACCGGAAATCAGCCGGGCGTCCGGGTCGCCCCCGAGCATCGCGAGACATTGCTCGATGCTCGAAGGACGTGAGAATTTCGCTTCCGAGGTTTGGTACTCGATGGCCCCCAAACGCGGCGCTGGCCGTGACAGACGATCGAGAAGCTCCCCGGGAGGCGGCGGACCGAGCGACACGGCCGCGTCCCGAATGGGCCGATATCCCGTGCAGCGGCACAAATTGCCGCCCAATTCATGCGGATCGCAGGGACCTATGCGCCCTGGCCGGTAGTGCTCGGCGAACAGACTCATCACGAAGCCCGGCGTGCAGTAACCGCATTGAGAACCCCCGCCACCGGCCATCGCCTGTTGAGCCTCGGATAGGTGTCCATCGGCCGCCAATGCTTCCACCGTTAATATTTCGTGCCCGGCGGCCATCGGCGCCAGCATCAGGCAACTATTAACGGCGCGGTATTCGCTTCCACCCGCGCTTTCGGCAACCAACACCACCGTACACGCGCCACACTCACCTTCCGCGCAGCCTTCTTTCGCGCCCGTCAACCCCTGCGAGCGAATGTAATCGAGCAGCGTGGTCTGAACGCCCGCGTCATGAATGGAAACACGCCGGTTGTTGAGCAAGAACGCAGGGGGCTCCGTACCGGCGGCTTTCATCTCTTACCTCTATTACGATGATATTGCAGCAGGCGCGCTGGCCGCGCGGTGCGGATAGGTTAGCAGCTCAAGTTATAGCCAATGTTTGCGATTCGTGTTTTAGTCTCGCTATTCAGTCTGTCGATAAAATCCCGGAATTGAGGAACTCGCTCCATTACAGCTCCATGGCCATAAGGCTTGGTTCTCGGAGGAACTAACGATAAATGGGCTGATTCAATGGGGAGCGACATCATCTCAAGGATCTTAGAAAATTCGTTCCTTGGATCGATTATGAAGTCCTCCAGCCGCAAGGCAAGCCTGGCGGACTGCAGATGCAGCTCGGTTTCCTCGACAAACTCCGGGAAAGACAAAAATCGCGGGCCTGGCAAGGTCGAAAAAAACTTCGAGTCGCCCGCGGCGAAGCTCTCGAATTCGGAAAACTTGTCTTCCAAGTCGGCACATAGATCGTCGGTGTTCTTATAAACTTCCGAGATGCCCGAAATCGTTCGGTTGTCGCGAATGTACGTCCGCCACCAAACCCAATTTGTCAACAATGAATCCAGCGGATGACGATAGATGAACATCAAATCCGCGAAGCCCGATTTGACCGACTCCTGTATGTATCTCATGACTGCCGGCACTTCCTGAGCGCGCGAAGGATACTTAGTCGTAACATGGCCGCTGTAAATCATCGGCGTTGGGCCGGAATGCAAGCGAATCCCGTCTCTAAAATACTTCGCCCTCTCTCCGATGTTTTGAAGCATCAGCTCGTTGATATAGCGACGTCCGGTGCCAAACAGCCCAACAATATATAGTGTCCTGTCCGTGCATTGGATATCTCGCCCTTGCATGTCATACCTTCCGTTGCCTAAATTTTTCTCATCCCTCAGACTGGCCTTACTCGCAGAAGCCGCGGGATAACCGTGAAGATTTTTTCGATCAGCCGCGCAAGTGATATCCGATCTTCTCGATTCGCCTTCTTGTCTCCGCATCCAGCCCGTCGATCAGCTTCCTGAATCGAGGCACCCGCTCTTGAACCTCCAAATAACGATAAGGCTTGGTTTTCGGTGGGGTAACATTTACACGGCTCAAATCGAGATCAACCGACATGACTTCGATGATCTTGGAAAACTCCTTGCTCGGATCGATGATGAAATTCTCAAGCCCTAAAGTAAGCGTCGCGGATTGAACATGCAGCTCGGTTTCCTCGACAAATTCGGGGAACGAAAGAAACCTCGGTCCCGGCATACCCGCAAAGAAATCAGGGTCGCCGTCGGCAAAGGCCTGGAACTCAAAAAAGTGCTGATCCACTTCCGCACACAGGTCATCTGCTGTCAAATAAGCCTGCGAGATACCAGAAATCGCCCTGTTTTCGCGAATGTACGTCCGCCACCAAATCCAGTTTGTTAGCAGCGAGTCCAAGGGGTGGCGATACACAAAAATCAAATCGGCAAATCCCGATCTGACCGCCTTCAAGATGCTTCTCATTACCTCTGGCGATGCTTGCCCGCGCGAAATATGCCGGATTGTGGCATGGCCGCTATAGATCATAGGTGTCGGACCTGGATGCAAGCCAATGGTGTCCCTAAAATATTTCGCCCTTTCTCCAATGTTCGCGAGCATCAGTTCATTGATATATCGCCGTCCCGTGCCGAAAAGTCCAATAAGATAGGCTGTCCTGTCGTGCTCTCGCCGCATATTGACGAAAACTCGAGGATGCTCGCCGGATCGCTGTTCCAGATGTGCGCCATGGCCTGTGCTCGCGAGCGTCCGTACTTCCTGGTTCAAGAGCTCAAGCTGCGCTTGGATCCCTTCCCACAGTGCGATGCTACTCATCTCCCACTGCGCCATGCGCCCTTCCAGCGCTGTTACGTCCATCGAAAGGCGATCCAGGACAACCTTGTTCGTGGAAAGCTGGTCCACCGCCGCCATATTCGTGGCAAGGTGATCCAGCGCGTAAACAACTTCTTCGAGCGATCGACTGACGGCGGCATTGAACTCACCCAAGGGGCGCGTTTGCCACTCCAATGAGCGAGCCAGCAACTTCTTGCCAAGTTGGATCAGATCGTTCTGCCACCCGGAAGGCCTGGGATTAACCACCCCCACGGCTCTCCTGAGCCCGGCCAGGGTGGCCGTAGCGCCGCGCAATTCATCGAAGTCATAGAGCTTCCAGCCCTTTTCGGTATCCAGGACAAACTGCGCCTCTTTCAAACGATAGAGGATCGCTTCCACCGCACGCGTGGGCGCGGCTTCGGTCACACGTTGGATGAGCAGCGCAGCGATGTTCTTGCTGGTGCGAGGCAGGTCCGCTGGAACAAACTCCAGGAGGCAGATTGCCTTCGCCACCCGCGCCGCCATTCCAGGGTAGTCTTCGTCGTCGTCAAAGCGTTGGCGAATGTCGGATATGTCCTTCTGCTTCTCCGGCGGAATATTCGCTTCCACCAGTTCGTAGATCTTGTCAATGCTCACCAAAGCGCCGAGGGGTAGATCGGCGAGCCGCGTCCTTTCCGACACCAGCATTTCAAAGGACTGCTTGATGATGGTGCGATTGCTGCCCTCGCGTTTGAGCACATTGGGCTGTACCCGGATACCGGCCATGATGTCTATGGACACGTCAACCAGATGTGGAAGGTAAGGATAAAACTGGACAAACTGATCTTCGTCGAACTCGGTGCGGCGGGAGCATCGCTCCAATTTGACATTCTGAATCAGCGACCCACCGTATTCGCGGAACATTTTCCTGAGGATCGGCTCCTGACTCGCCTTTTTGCGGAGCACACGGCGGCTGGCGAACTCACGGATGTCGTCCGGACCCAGCTCGACTTGATGCTGGAACAGGTTTCTAAACTGAGGCAGGTTTACACTGCTGGCCCCAGGATAATTTCCAATCTCTCCCAGCGTCTCGTGGGCCGTAACGACGATCCACGCGGGTCCCGGGATCCTACCGGCTTTCACGCGCTCCAGGCTCTGATTGCCAAACTGCTGGACGACGGCGCGAAGGTTCTCCAGCCGGCCACCACCCTGCTCGAGCTGTTGGCCTGCTTCGTCCACTATGAAAGCCACGGCCTTCCCAGGGCGGCGGATTTCGCACAGGTCGAACGATTTTTCAACCAAATCTTCGATACTCAGCCGGCCTGAAGGCTGCGTCTTAACCTTGTTGATCCAGGCATCGGCCGTGGTGTAAGTCCGGGCATCCAGACGGTTCAGCAAAGCGCTGGAACGCAGCAACTTTTGATTGCTTTTTCGAACCTCGCGCCATTCTTGGTTGTATTCGCTGCGACAGAGTTCCTGAAACGCTAGAAGTTTACCCTCTTTTTCCAACTTCATCTCGAGCTCTGAGACATCGTCGTCTTCGGCATAGTCCAGAACGCGCCGCAGCACCCGGTACATGGCATCGGCGATCTGCTCCGCGTCGGTTTGCGCCGACAGGCCCACTTGGACGTTGAGCATGACGACTTCATATGGGACGGATCGATTGAGGAACTCAACGCACTCGGCAGCTCGCGGGGATTGCAATTGTTTCAAGAAGAGCGAACTGGCGGGCGTTCCGTGTATTCCAGGGTTCGCCAGAACGTACCCCAAATTCTTCGCGAAAGAAGATTTGCCTGCGCCTAAGCGGCCCGAAACCCAGACTCCAGTGCTTTCCTTTGGCGATTTCGGAGCCGCCGCCATCGCGAGGAACAGGCTTTCGAACTCCGCCTTGATACGGTCCGTCGCGATGTATTCGGTCAGCTCCACCAGGACAGTGTCCGGATCATGGTTGTTGACATTGACCATCTCTGCAATGGGTCTGGAAAAATCGCGGTCCAGCAGATCGGCAATGGTCATGACTGTCTAGAGCGGGGTTTTACGCGATCGCTTTCCAAT
>JBEKLB010000223.1:0-11006 GCA_050010415.1 Bryobacteraceae bacterium
ATTGCGGCCGCCGGAACAGCCCCCCGTAGACCGCTTTTGCCAGGATGTGTCCCTGGATGGCCTTCATCACGTTGGCGCGCGTCTCGAACGCATCAGCGGATGGTTTCACGTCCAGCTTCGTGTCCAGGGCGTAGAGCTCAAACACGTAGTGGTGGAACGGACCTTTCGCGCCGGCGCCTGGACCACGGTACATGGGCCCTGTGGCGCTGATCTGATAACTTCCGTCGGCCAGTGACGAGCCCTTCGGTACGCCTTCGGGCAAGCCCGTGTAGTAGGCTACGGTCTTCGTGGGGACTTCCTTGAACCAGTATTCGACCAGACCGGCTTCCCGCCGCTGTGCCAAAATAACCAGGCCTGGATCGCTCAAAATTGGGCCGCCTCTGGACATCACTTCCGTGACTTTGTCGTGGCCGATATAGTGAACCGCTGCGCCTTGAGGCTCATCCTTGGATTAGATAATGCTACCGGTCAGGCTGCCACGGGAACGCCGGCCCGGCTGCGCGTCGCATAAACTAGAACGCCAATTGTATTGGCAACCAACACCACGCCGATGATCTTGCCCGCGTATTCCAAATTGCTGACGACGTCTACAATGGGATAGACCGCGATCAGCACCGCGACGCCGCTCGAAGCCAACCCAGCGAGGGCGGGGATGCGCAGCCAGCGCGGAAGCGCTCGCCGCAGCCGCGCGGCGCCGAATAGCGGAATGGCGAACAGAGCGACATAGGCGATCCCGTAGTGAGCGTTGGAGGCGCTGTTGAGCAACTGCAGCGCTTCCTGCTCCCGCACGCCCAGCATACTGAAAAAGATCAGTACCATGGCGAGCAACATCACGAACAGGATGGAGTTCACCGGCGTTTTCCGGCGCGGATCGAGACGGGTGAACCAATCCGGAAGCAAGTGGTCCCAGCCGGCCGTCACCGGCAACCGGGTAAGGCCGGTAAAAATGAGGCTGGACGCCGATACGGCACGGACCAGCAGCAGCAAAATCGCGATAGACGCGAAGCGCGAAGCAAAGCCCGCGTTCCCGAGCGCAGCGCGGAAAGTTTGTGGGATGGGACCGATCAAATCGATGGGACGGTTGCCCACAAACGTAACCACCGAGCTGGTACCCAGGATGAACATGAGCGCGATGATCGGCGAGGCGATGGCAACGGATTTCCCGATGTTGCGCCCAGCGTCGCGGCATTCTCCCGCCATGATGGCGATATATTCAAAGCCACTCAGTCCGCCTACCGTGATTTGGCCGAAGAGCGCCAGGTTGATCCATGACGCCTCGGGCAGGGCGATAGGAATCGGAGCGTAAGACACGTGGTGGCCGCGCAGGATCGCCCACAGAGGCAGCGCCACAAGTATGCCGTACGCCACCATCAGCGCGAACCCACCGGCATTGTGCAGCCATTTCCCGAGCGACAGACCTCGCCAGGCGACGAAGGCGATTAAGACCAGGACGATGCCCGTCAACAGGCTGGTGGCCGCATGGCTGGCCGGAAGCCAGGCTGCGCTCGGCCCGATGGAATAAGACAGGTCCGTGGGAATCACGAAAAGAATACTGCCCAGCACGATGACCGCATAGACCCAAAGATTCCACGCGATCAGGAATCCCCAAAATCCGCCGAAAGCTTCTTTGGCCCACTGGTACAAGCCGCCCTCCAGCGGGAGAGCTCGGTTGAGATAGATAACGACGAAGGCCAGCGGAACGTAGAACAGCAGCATGGACAATACCCAGAACACGGCATGCGATTTGCCGAGCTTGGAGGCAACGCCCACCCAACTGGAGCCCACCACGTTGAGAACTTGTGTGAAGACCAGATCCCGCAGCCCGAGTTCCCGTCGAAGCTGTCCGGCGGGATTGGAAGCGGGCGCGGCCATAAGGAGATAAGGATTATTGTACGGCGCTTCCTTTCTCTATGTCGTTGCGGATAATCTTTCCACCCTTCATCACGAACTTCACGCGTTCGAGCTCGGTGATGTCGGCCAGCGGGTCGCCTGAAACAGCGATCAGATCCGCGAATTTGCCTTTATCGATGGAGCCGATCTGGTCCTGCCAGCCCATCGCTTCGGCGTTGGTCATGGTGCCGGCTTGGATGACTCTGGCGGGCGTCACGCCCCCGTGTTTCACCAGAGCCACAAATTCCAAGGCCTGCGTCCCATGCGCGAACGTGGCGCCGTCCACTCCGCTGCCCACCATCAATTTGAGTCCTTTGGTCGCGGCGGCCATAGTGACGGCTTTCTCGAAAATCGGAATCATCCGATATTTTCCGCCGGTGCTCTTTTCATCGTTGTCGTCCATATAAGGTTCTGTGTAGCGCATAAAGGTGGGATCGAAATAAAGCCCCTTGGCGACCATCATGTTCACTTCCTCTTGATCCAGGCCGAATCCATGCTCGATGGTGTCGCAGCCAGCCACGATGGCGTTCCTGAGCCCTTCGCCTCCGTAGTTGTGGCAGCCGGTCTTCTTGCCTAGCCGATGCGCCTCGTCGATGGCCGCCTTTAAGACCGGCAATGGATAGGTCACTTCGTATAGATCCTTCCCGGTGGGGCTGAACGAGTACGCACCCGCCGGATACAGCTTGATCCAATCCGCGCCATGTGTAATCTGATCGCGAACGGCGGCGCGCGCGTCTTCGGGCGTTCGAACCACGGTGGATGCCAAGGGATTCTCGGGAACCGCCGGGTCCTTGGGCTTGGCGCCCCAAACCAGGCCCAGCGTGGAGACTTGATAGCGGGGACCGTCGATGCGTCCTTCATTAATGGCATTGCGGATGGCGACATCGCCGTAGCCATTGCCGTGGCTGGTCATATCGCGTGCGGCAGTGAAGCCGGCTCGCAGATTGAATTCCACATTCTGCGCGGCGATCAGCATGTAATCTTCCGTGGTGCCGTTGGGCTTGCGCGCGTTGAACATGTGCGTATGCGCGTCGATCAAACCAGGCAGAACGGTGGCCGCGCGCAGGTCCATCACTTGGGCGCCCGCCGGAATCTTGGTTTGACCCTCCGGCCCCACTTCGATAATCCGATCGCCCGAAATGACCACCACCTGCTTCGTCAGCATCTGGCCAGTCTTGCTGTCGAACAAACGGCCGGCCCGGACGGCCATGAGGCGCGGCGCTGGGGGGCATTGCAGGATTCCGCCGTCGGAACCCATGCACGGCGTGGCTCCGGCCCCTCGCCAGGGAGTGGTCAGCGGCTTGGGCTGCGCCCAGAGCGCGGCCGTATAGAACGCAGCGGCTATCACAACTTTGGATTGCATAGCGCTGATTCTATCCCAGCGCGGAGGCGGAGTTTATTTCAGGTCGTGCGAGCTGCAAATGTCACAATGTGGCCGCTCGGTTCGAGCACCCCAATCTCGCGCATACCGTAGAACGTCGTTCGATCCGGCAAAGCCACTGGGTAGCCATCCAGACGCTTCAAAATGTCGGCGAAATCGTCGACTTCAATAAAGATGCCGACGTTCGTCGAACCCGGCTGCGGCACCAACTGCGGAGCGTCTTTGCGGACGCTCTCGATGGATTGTAGCATCAGCTCCGCTCCGTCCCGCACCACGATAGCGAACCCCAGCCGGTCGCCTTCCGGCACGTCCACTGTCTTCGTAAAGCCCATCCGGTCCACCCAGAAGGGCAGCGATTTCTCAATCTCTTCAACCATCAGGACGGCTGTGATCTTCATGTATGGATACTACCCGGAGCGGCGCCCAAGAGTATTGGAAAAAACGGCCATCGGCGTGTGGCCCGTGAACTGACGAAAGTCGCGGATCAGATGGGCCTGATCGAAATATTCAGCTTCCAGCGCAATTTCGGACCAATTCACGCGATCTACCTGGCGGGCCATGCGGCACGCGTGCCGGAACCGCAGCACGCGGCACAGATGTTTCGGAGTTAGACCGCTCTCTTCCAGGCACCGGCGCCGGAACTGCCGCTCACTCAAACTAGCCTGACGCGCCGCCGCTTCCAGATCCGCACTTCCATTGGCAGCGGCCAGCGATTCAATGGCCTGTTGCGTGGGAGTGGGATGAGCCTCGGGAACCGGCAGGTTACCGAGCAGGATCTCGACGGCGTCCTGGATCGAATTCGCGTCGTCCAACTGACGCTTCAACTCGCGGGCACGGAGCGACCACAAATCTTCCAGCGCCGTTGAACCATCCGTCAGCTCCACCGGCCGTACACCCAGGAAACTCCCCGCCATGCCAGGGCGAAAGCGGACGCCGGCAATAAAAGCGTCCTTCGGATAATCGAATCGCTGCTGGATGGTCATGGCGCCAATGGCGCGCAGAGTGCCGCCATTATGAGAGCCGCGATCGTAAACGATATCGACGCAACCGTCCGGTGGAACAGGGTGTCCTGTGACAGCCAGGTCGTTCTGCATGCACCAACCGCTTTCCACCCAGCGGGACAGGGACGTGCTCGGCGGGCGTTCGCGATAATCCTGCATCACTCAAAAAAGTTTACCACCAGGCAAAAAGTTTACCACCTGCGGGTGAAACGGAAGTCGAGCTTTATTCACTCATAAGCGGATGCACTTACGCCACACGCAGGATGGTACTCTACCGGAGCGAAGAGCGCAAAAAAAGGGCGCTAAAGAACGCATTTCGGAGTATACTTCCGCATATCCAATAAGTAGTGTTCTTGTATCGCGCGAAATATTTTCGTTCGCAACGTTGTAACGGCAAAACGGGAGGGGAAAAAGTATGAGCAAACGCATTGTTTTCTGCTCCGATGGCACTTGGGATACCTCGGGCAACAACACGAACGTCTACAAAATCTACAAAGCGCTCGAGACCACAGCCGGTCAGGTCCCCTATTATGACGACGGTGTCGGCGCCGACGGACAGCCCATTGAAAAGCTGGCTGGTGGCGCTTTCGGAGCGGGGCTTTTTCAAAAAATCAAGGACGGCTACACCAAGATTGCACACACCTATGAACAGGGCGACGAAGTCTTTCTTTTTGGCTTCAGCCGCGGAGCATATACGGCTCGCTGCCTGGCCGGAATGATCGCCGTCTGCGGCCTTCCCACGGCGAATTTCACCGATGATGTGGTCGAAACAGCTTTTCAGGCCTATCGCAATAAAGATCAGCGAGCAGCCTTGCTGGCCGAGCTCAACAAGAGCTGCAATCTGTTCGACGCGAAGCTGACCATGGTCGGCGTTTGGGACACAGTCGGATCGCTCGGCATTCCCGCCATCTTCGGGGGCGTCAGCCCGCTCATTTACGGCTTCCTGGATACGGGGCTGCACCCGGATGTCCTGAATGCTTATCACGCCTTGGCTATCGATGAAAGGCGCGCCGAATTTCCCGCCACGCTGTGGACTCCGCCGGTTCCAGCGCTGGCCGGGCAAACAGTTGAGCAGGTCTGGTTCTGCGGCGTACATTGCGACGTTGGCGGCAGTTATCCGGCCGATCCCAACGGCACCGCGCTTTCCGATCTTACGCTGGGCTGGATGATGAGCAAGGCATCCGCGCTGGGGCTGGTATTCGTGCCCGCCGTGCAGGCGCAATATGCGCTTCCCATGGATCCCAAATATGCGCTCGATCAGAAGCACGAGTCCTGGAATCCACTGTGGGCCTTTCCGAAACGAAGACCAATTGCTCCGGAGTCTACGCTTTCCGACAGCGTCTTTGTCCGTTGCCAGAATGACAGCTCCTATCGGCCGGGGAACGTGGCCTTCGTCAACGGCGCACCGGATCCCGGCTACGCCAAGGCCTCTGTCGTCTCCCAGGCCGCGATGGCCGCCGCGGACTAATTGCCCGATCAGGGCCGCCCGGAATTACCGCTCGAGGTGCGAATCAACCATGAAACCCATTCTGTTGTTGTGTCTATGCGGATTGGCATATGCCGCCGAGGGATCCCAGGATCCAAAGGCGGAGGAAGCGCGAGAGCTAAAAGCCTGTGCCCAAATGCTGCTCGACGGGTTTCGCAAGATCCCCGACGCGCGCGCACAGCGTTTTCAGGGGAAGGTGACGGAAGCCGAAATGCTTTGCCGCGGAGGCAGCAAGAGCCTTCAATTCCGTCTGACGCCTTGGGTGGATTGGTCGCAATACTGGGGCACGGGCGACACCTCGTCCTTGCCCACCGGTTTCATCTCCAGCAAGGGGCCGGCTCTTCGCGGCGTCGCGGGGGCCCTGCTCGATCTGGAATACCAGCGCGTCGAGCTCATCAAATTCAATCTGTTCGACAACAACGCAACGTACCGAACGTATGTTACCGGCCGAAACGGCGTGGGCGGGCCAGCGCTCAAGACTTGGCCTGAAATGCGCCTGCCCAAGGATAATCCCAACTATCAAGCAGTCGGCGGCGACGGAGATCAAACTTGCAAAGGGGAACTGATTCGTTCGCGAACGCTCTCCGGCATCTGCAATGACATCGTGAATCCGCTGATGGGTTCCAACGGAACGCCATTCGCCCGCAATGTCGAATTCGACACCACCTTTCCCGACCTCGGGCAAACCGTTCTGACGCAGAACCGGCATGGTGGACGGCTTGGTCTGCTGCAGCCCGATCCGCAGGTAATCAGCCGGATTCTGTTCACCCGCGCGCAATCCAATCCCGCGGCCTGCAATGCAGGTTTCGGTCTCCCTGACAACTCCGCCAGCGCCAACTGCGATTACCAGAAAGCCCCGTTCTTTAACGTGCTCGCGGCTTACTGGATCCAATTCATGACGCATGATTGGTTCTCCCACATGGAGGACGGGCACAACGCGCCTGAGTACATGCCGGTTGGTTGTAAGGAAGAACTGGTGAATAACGTAGAAACGCCCTTGACGCCGGATCAGATTGCGCAGCTCGGTTGCCGTCCCAACGACCGCGTCGACCGGACGTATGTTCTCGAGGATTCGCCGCCCGGTAAATTCTCCAGTGACGGCAAGGATTATCTGTCGCGTGCTCCGAAAACCTTCAGCAACAACAATACGGCCTGGTGGGATGCCTCTCAGATGTATGGATACGACGAGACCTCCCGTAAGCGCGTGAAGCGCGATCCCAAAGATCCGGCGAAGCTGCTCCTGGAGCCGGTTCCAGGGATGCCGGGCCCGGGCTTCCTGCCCGTGTTCCAGCCGGGCGATCCAATTCAGCCGCAGTGGGCCGGTCAGGAATCCGTTGCCTTCCCCGACAATTGGTCCATCGGATTGAGTTTCTTGCACAACCTGTTTGCGCGCGAACACAACTCCTTTGTCGAGGAGTTTCGCAAAGAAGCGGCGCAAAAGCCCACCGCCGACAGTGGACTTCGCGATCCAGCCAACCCGCAGCGCGTCATCCGCAATAAGGATGTTACGGCGGACGAGCTTTTTGAAGTTGCTCGCTTAGTGGTCGCCGCCGAAATCGCGAAGGTCCACACCATTGAATGGACCCCGCAGCTGCTCTACGGCGAGCCGCTCTACAAAGGCATGAACGCGAACTGGAACGGGCTGCTCGGCACCGGCGATCCGGCCGTCTCGAAGGCGCTCGCCGATCTCGTCACGAAGGATTTCGGGAAATCCAAAGACGTCGCGAAGGCCTCGCAATGGTACTCAGTCTTTGCATCCGGACCGGGCATATTCGGTCTCGGCAGCAAAGTTTCGCATTACGACATCACCAAGCCGGCTTCGACCAACGGCGGAGTGAATCACTTCGGATCGCCGTTCAATTTCCCCGAAGAGTTCGTCACCGTCTACCGTCTGCACGCCTTGATTCCCGACTTGATCGAATACCGCCAGATGGAGAAAGATCCCAATCAGATCGCGCAGAAAGTGGCGGTGATTAACACCTTCGAGAGCAAAGCCACGGATGCCATGCGATCGCGCGGCCTGGCGAACTGGGGCCTCAGTATCGGCCGCCAGCGTTTGGGCCTGCTGACGCTCCACAACATCCCGCGGTTCTTGCAGAATATCCGCCTTCCGCGGCTCGACAGCCCCACTCAACAGCTCGACATCGCGGCGCTCGACCTTATTCGCGACCGCGAGCGTGGCGTGCCCCGCTTCAACGAATTCCGGCGGCAGTACGGGTTGCGTCAATTGACCAGCTTCGACGATTTCACCGATAAATCGGCCCCGCCCGCCACTCAGCAATCCGAGGAGCAAACCGCGCAGCAGCTTCGCCAGGTCTACGGCACACACATCTGCGATTCATCCAAAGTCATCACGGATGCGCAGGTTAACGAAGATGGCACGCCCATCAATGATTGCCTGGGCCATCCCAATGGATCGGTGGTCGACAACATCGAGGACGTAGACACGGTGGTCGGCTGGATGGCGGAAAACGTTCGGCCGCATGGCTTCGCCATTTCGGAAACGCAATTCGTGGTCTTCATCCTGAACGCCTCGCGAAGATTGTTCAGCGATCGATTCTTTACCTCCAGTTTCCGGCCGGAGTTTTACACCCGGCTGGGCATCAACTGGGTGAATAACAACGGCCCCGGACCCGTAATGCTGGAGCAGGGAATGCCCAACGGGCATCAGCAGCCCGTCTCGCCGCTCAAGCGGATATTGCTGCGCAACATTCCCGAATTAGCGCCCGAGTTGCAACACGTGGTCAATGCGTTCGACCCCTGGGCGCGCGATCGTGGCCAATATTACTCCCTGGACTGGACGCCACAGCCGCAGGCGGCATCCGATCCTGCATTCGGTAAATAAGCATGGCCAACTTGATCGTAAATTACGATGGCAGCATTACCACCTCACCCCAACAGCTCGTCTATCCGCAAACGGTGCAGGAAATTCAATCGATCCTGAAGGATACTGTTAACTACCCCAGCCCGGTTCGTGCCAAAGGCAGCTACCACTCCCTCACGCCTTGTGCTTCCTCCACTGGCACCATCCTCGACATGACGCAGATGGCGCAGGTAATCGAAATCGACACGGTCAACAATAGCCTCACGGCCCAGGCCGGCATTCAGGTGATCGACGCGTCGAAGGCTCTGCGTGAGCATGACCTGCAATTCATGACCAACATCGAGATTGGAAACATGACGCTGGGCGCCGCCTCTTGCTGCCATAGCAAGGACGCGCTGGACGGCATCCAATTCGGCCAGATGAACTCGTATGTGATCAAAATCAAATGGGTCACGCCGGCGGGTGAACTGGCGGAGGCGTCGGAAGCCGACAGCCCGGATCTGCTGCGCTTCGCTCGATCCAGTTACGGCCTGGCAGGCATCATCTATGAAGTCTCCTTCCGCGTAGAGCCTATTCAAGCGCTCCACTTCACCTATCTGCCGCGCCCGGTGGACGATCTCACAGAGGCGGAAGTCGAGAACCTTATGGACACCTCGGAAGGCCTCATTTGCTGGACCGTCGGACGAACCTGCGTTTTTCAACGGCGCCAGCGCGTGGCGGATACCAACATCCTCAGCACGCTCGAGGCAACCGCGCGCCGCAAGCTGTGGAACTTTGGGGATGCTCACGCGGGTCACTTGATCGATCAGTTCCTCAAGGACAAAACCATCCGCGATGCGATTCAAAACGCCGATTTCGACATCACCAAGTTTCTGTATTCGACGCTGCATCTGTTCGGGGGCATCACCCTGCTCGCGCCCGACAAGATCATCGACTATCGCAACACTCCGGATTCGGCCAAGTACGCGTTCACCTTTTGGGCCTTCCCCCGCGCCCAGTGGTTAGCCACGCTACGCGCTTATCTCGATTTCGCCGACCAGCATTTCAAGACCACCGGCTTTCGGTGCAACATGCCGCTCGGCGCGTATCACATTCGTCTGGATACCAATTCCATCCTGTCCTACACGCACGATCAGGAGATTTTCTCCATCGACCCCATTCACGCCAGCACCGACGACACCACCTGGCACTATTTTCTGCAGCAGTTTAACGACTTTGCGTTTCAACGAAACGGAATACCGTTGCTCAACCAAAGCCCGTTCGTGCAACAGAAACACGTCCAGGCGGCGTACGGCCAGCGCTGGCTGGACTTCGCTCAGTGGGTCCGGAAGATGGATCCCAGCGGCCGTATGCTGAACCCTTTCTTCGCCGATTTATTGCCGAAATAAACAGTCAGGAGTTGATATCCGATGCCAGGCTTTTCGCTCACCGATACACTCGGGAATCCCGTCGACATTTCGAAAGTAAACCTGACCTCCGCGTCGTCGCTCGTTAGCTATCTGAAGACGGAGTTGCTGCACTTGGCCGTGGCGCCGGATTTTATCGCGCGTAAGGACCAGCCGCTCACCCAGGCAGCGCCCAAGCCCGTCACCTTCCAACTTTCGGTCGGCCACGATTTCGAGTTAGGCGGCACGGCGTCGGAAGTAGACATCACGCCGGGCGCCCAGGCCAAGCTCAGCGTGAATGCGACGCCGGGAAGCGACTTGTTTCAGGACGATTCGTTTCATCTGCCGGCCACGGTTCCTGCCGCAACCGGGTATGTGGGGCTGTCGTTCCAAGGATCGCTCGATCTAGGCTTCAGCGGAACTTCGGGAGACTTAACGTTCGGGATTGACCGCAATCAAGACATCAGGTTCGAATATTGGAAGGCCTTTCCAACCAGCCCTGCCGCACCCACGCTCTTAGCCGCCACTTCAGCGACGCTGTCTGGTTTCGTAATTCCCGCCGGGATCGCGGACCTGCGGCTGCTTGGAGTCAACGACCTTTGTTCTGTTTCTGGACACGGCAGTCTCAAGGTCTCCGGCGGCGTGTCCATCACCACGCCCGTAAATCCCCTCGCATCCGTGAATCTGCCTTTGGGCGTTGGAACCGTCACGGTCACCGATGGCTTGATGGCCGGTCTATCCGCGTCGCTCACCCTCACCGGCTCGTACCAGATTCGCGTCCAAAAGTTGACGGGTGGCATCATTCGGCTGAGCTATCTCAAGGAGCACGGCGCCACGCTCGCGACGGATGTCACCGCTTCGGCCGGCGTAACGGCCGATCTTGGCAAGACCGATCTGTTGGCGAAACTTCTGGGCGGCATTGAAAAGGGCACTGTCGACCCTAAGCTGCTCGCCAGTCTGACGCCTGCTGAAGTAGCCGCCTTCACCGCGGCAATCAAGGCGGGAATCGATCACAGCTTGCAGGCATCGATGGATCTTG
>JBEKLB010000224.1:0-10955 GCA_050010415.1 Bryobacteraceae bacterium
TGGAGTTGGTCCGCTACACCAAGGGCGACGTGATTTGCAGCCAGGGTGACACCGCGGACAGCTTCTATTTAATCCGGCTGGGCTTCGTGAAAGTGTCCGAACCGCATCCGGGCGGCGATCTGGTGCTCGCCTATTTGGGCCGTGGCGGATATTTCGGCGAGATAGGTCTGCTGGGCGGTGGAATCCGCACCGCAACCTGCACCGCACTCGATCACGTAGAGTTGGTTCGCATCCACGCCCAGGAGTTCCACCAGATGGTGCGGCAATTTCCGGCCGTCCGCGAAAATCTGGAAACATTGGTCCGCGAGCGTCAGGAACAGAATCGGCAACGGCTGGCTACCGCCACCAGCACTCCCCTCGATTCATTCCTGACGCAGGGTCTGATGGAAGCCCATAGCCTGCTGGTGATGGACCTGGAACGCTGCACCCGCTGCGATGCCTGCGTCCGCGCCTGTGCCGATGCCCACGACGGAGTGACACGGCTCATTCGCGAGGGCCAGCGCTTCGACAAATATCTCGTCGCTACGTCCTGTCGCCACTGTCGCGATCCCTTATGCATGGTGGGTTGCCCGGTGGGATCCATCCGTCGCCGCAATTCACTGGAAGTGATCATCGAGAATTGGTGTATCGGATGCGGCTTGTGCGCCAAGAATTGTCCGTACGGCAATATCAACATGCACCCGTTTCAGGTGCTGGAGAACGATCCGCTGAACCCGGGCCGCCAGATGGCCGTCGTCAAGCAAAAGGCCACTTCGTGCGACCTCTGCACCGATCTGGCTGAGCCCAGTTGCGTCTATGCCTGCCCGCATGATGCCGCGCATCGCGTGGAGCCGAACGAGTTTTTCAGTTGGGTGCGGACCTGACGAGGCACCATGCGGATCGATCGGACACACCGCACCTGGGTAGTCGCAACCGTTGCACTGGCCGCCATCAGCACCGTCGCGTACATGCTCTATGCGGTCGAAACGCCCAGCGGACCGCGTGGCGGAAGCGCGCTGGGCCTCACGTTCGGAATCGCCGGCTACGCGCTGATGCTGTACGCGGGGTTATTGGGCGCGCGCAAGCAAGTGCCCACCTGGCGCATCGGACGCGCCCAAACCTGGATGCGCGGGCACCTGTGGCTGGGTCTGCTGAGTCTGCTGCTGATCCTGTTTCACGCTGGATTCGTTTTTCGCGGGCCGCTGACGCTAATCCTGATGCTGCTGTTCTTCATCGTAATCGGCAGCGGCATTCTGGGCGCCGCCATCCAACACTACGTTCCCAGCTTGATGACATCGCGAGTACCGCTCGAGACCATCTACGAAGAAATCCCGCACGTGCGCGCCCAGCTTCGCGAGGAAGCCGATCAGCTTGCCGCCTCCATTTGCGGTCCGCTCGAGGCGGAAGAATCCCAAACCGTGTTAGTCGAAATTGAGCATGACGACCGGGAACGTTTCCGTGAAGTCTACTTGAACAAGGTCCGGCCTTATCTGGCCGATCCGGAAATACAGGACGCTGAACTAGCCGACCCGCTGCGTTCGGGAGAAACCTTTGAAGCTTTGCGCCGTTTGTTGGCGCCCACCACTCACGGCGTGCTGGACGATCTTGAAAACATCTGCGAAGAAGAGCAGCAATTAAGCCGGCAGATTCGAATCTATCGCTGGCTGCACGCCTGGCTGCTGGTGCATGTTCCGCTCTCCATCGCGCTCCTGGTGCTAGGTGCGATCCATGCAGTGGTTGCCCTGAGATACTAACCGATGGCCGGACGCATACGCACCACCAAGAAGCTCGCGCAGCGCATCAATCTGGATTACTTCAAGACGCTTCGTGGCATTCCGCGCTGGCGCCGGATTCTCTCAGGCGCTTTCGTCGTCCTGGGCCTGGCATGGCTCGGCTGGCATGCCGTGGCGGGAAGTCCAAAGCCGTACAACGCAGGTCCGCTGGCGCACGCTCATGCGTTGCTGGGACAGAACTGCAGCGCTTGCCATGTGGCGCAAGCGAGTTACAGAAATAGCGCGACCGACCAGGCGTGCCTGGGATGCCACGATGGGCCCATCCATCAAACAGACCAAACCTTTACGCCGGCCTGCTCGAGTTGCCATGTCGAGCATCAAGGCGCGTTGCGGCTAGCCAGCACCACCGATCGCGCATGCACCCAATGCCACGCCGATTTAAAGACCACGCACGGTGCATCGAAATTTGCCTCGAACATTCGTGGATTCGACAGCAGCCATCCCGAGTTCGCGGTGCTGCGATCAGGCTACTCGGATGCTGGGACCATCCAGTTCAACCATAAAGTGCACCTCAAAGAGGATCTACGCGGACCGAACGGCCTGGTGCAGTTGAAGTGCGCGGATTGCCACCGGACGCGAGAAGCATCGCTCGACAAAGCTTACATGCAGCCGGTCAACTACGAGCAGCATTGCGCCTCTTGCCACACGCTGCAGTTCGACCGTCGATTCAGCGAATCGGCCCCGCACAAAGAACCTAAGGTGGTTTACGATTTCGTCCTCGCGAGACTGACAGCGTATATCGCGGCACATCCCGCGGAGATTCCGTTAGTGGATGAACCCGACAAGCGCCTGCCCAGCCGTCCTCCGCAACCGCCCGCTCGGAACGCAGCCGAGTGGGTGGGCGAGCGCATGGCGGACGCGCAGCTGCTGCTATGGCGCAAATCCTGTAAGGAGTGCCATCGGATGAGTTATCCGAACGGTTTTGATGCCCTGCCCGTGGTCGCGAAATCCGCGATCACAACGCGCTGGCTGCCGCACGCAGAGTTCGACCACCAGGCGCATCAGATGGTGGAATGCGCGTCCTGCCATGCCAAAGCGAACGAAAGCCGCGAGACCTCCGATGTCCTGATCCCCGGCGTCCAAACCTGCCGCCAATGCCATCACGCGGGCGCGGATGCGGCTGAAGCGCGCTGCTTCGAATGCCATTCTTATCATGACTGGAGCAAGGAAAAACCCGTCGCGGGCAAGTTTACGGTCCAGCAACTGGCGGGCCGGGCGGCGCGTTCGTTACAGTGAACAGCCGGCCGTTCTTCAAATACAGACGCTGGGCTTCTTCATGATTGAAGGGCCGGGAGCCGCGCCGATTGAAGACCGCGATCTGGTTGCCGTCTTCATCGACTGCGCGGTCGCGATCGGCGCCTTTCGATACGGCCAGCGCCGGGCCACTGGTGTGGTATGTCGCGATCAGCTTAGGTGTGGGCTTGGGACTGAAGCCGAGATAATTGGGCTGCTCATTGGGCGCGAACAATTGCACGATGCGCAGGCCGTTCCTGCCATCGGCCACATAGGCGAACGCGCTTGCAGCGGTCATGCCGAGCTTCACGTCGCGCGTATCACTTAGAACGCCGTTGGCGGTGAACACCTGTTCGACACGCGGGTGCTCCGGCCGCTCGACATCCACGATCACAAGGCCCTGCTTGCCGCCGGCGATGTAGGCATAGGTGCGAGCGATATAAATGTTGCGCGCGTCTTCGAGCGGGAGGGTAGCGCCTGAAACGACACGCGGATGCGCCAGAGAAGTGACATCCAGGACTTTCAATCCTTCGCGATCGACTACAAACGCATAACGGAATTGCACCGCGATGCCTCGCGGGCCGACCAACTCCGGCGCTCCGATTTCCGACTCCACTTTGGGTTCGAGCGGATTCGCGATATTGACCACGACTAAGCCGCGATCGCACAAGATATAGGCGTAGCTGCCGGCAATCGTGATTCGCCGCGCGCCCTGCAACACTCCATTCGGATTGAATGTCGCAGCTCTTTTCAAGAAGTTGTTGGAGGGATTGCCGTCCAGCAGCGTCAGAACGCCAGGCGCTTTGCTCTTCAAATTCGGATCGCCGATTACGATCAGCCCTTCTTCTGAATCGGTGACGTAGAGGAAACCGTACATCAGAGCGATGGACTGCTCTTCGTTGGCCGGGATGCGCGTGCGCAGCGGATCGACGGCCAGGGTGGATGGCGAACCAACGGCAGTGGCGTTCTTGGTTTTGACGTAGAAGCGCTGCCCCAAAGGCGAAACCGGCGCGGTGACCATCTTCTCGGAGAAATCCTTATTGTCGATGTTCGCAACATCGTAGACGCGGAAACCGTCTTTGCCCAAAGCCGCGTACAGATATTCGCCGCGCAACTGAACATCCAGAACGGTGCCCGCGTGATGATCGGCTTCGTGCAAATTCCCCTGATGCCGTTCGGCGAGCTCTTCGTAGTCTTTCGAGTAAACCAGCTTCTGCAGATCGCTTCCAAACACGGCAGGAGGATCGTCATGCTCGGCTACGGGGACGGCGTCGAAACCCTTCGATCCCTCTGCCACGTAGACGTAGCGGCCCATGAAATTGACCAGATTGGTGCCCTGCATTAAAAGCTGGGCCATCCATGCGTTGTTATCGCCCTCGCGCGAGACGTGACAATCAGTACACATTTTCGTTTCGGTGGCGCGAACCGTGTGGGGATAGTAAGGGCTGAATCCGAAACCGCTGAAGCCTTCCGCCGACACGGTTTGCTGCATGTAATAGATCCAATCGCGATTAGCGTTCTGAGAGCTGACCACAACCGCGCAGGTTGAGCGCGTGGGAGCAATGCGATGCTTGGTGACGGTTCCATCCACGCCCAGCATGTAAATGTCGTCGCGCAGCACCTCAAAGTTGTAAGCAGTGTAATTGCGCGTGGTGAGTCCTTCGTTGTGCAGCATGGACAGCTTGCGGTTGGCGGACATGGGCAGATGGCAACCGAAGCAACTGGTGGTCCAGGAAGTGTGGCACGCGTAGCATGTCATGCGTTCGTTCGAATGCGCGAGAGTTGACTCATCGCCGGGCACGTTGCCCCACGTGGTTCCATCTTTCAATATTGTTTTCGCCAGCCGCGACTTCTCGTTGTAGTGCGGATTGCCGGGCGTGATGGTATCCACTACCTGGACCACTTCCCAGGGGGCGCGGTCCTTATCCACCATTGAGCGCTGATAGAGCTTGCCCGCTTGCCAATAGAATCGACGCTGGCCCCAGGGAGTGCGGAGCAGCGAAATGTCAGTACCGCCGGACGGCGCGGCCGCGGCCGATGTTCTCAGCGTAGCTTTGTGAGAGATGGCGCCATGGCAATCCACGCAATCCACCTCCACGGCGTTGCGCGTCTCGCCGTACAGATTACCGTCGCCGTGATTGTCCTGCGCGAAATGGCAATCGGTGCAGTGCATGCCCTTTTCGAGATGGATGTCGCGGAGCTGCACCGATTTTTGAAATTTGTCCTTGTCGTCGGGCGGAACTACGCGGCTTTCCGGGTCGAGCAGGTTGCCCTGGCGATCGCGCTTGTATACGGCGCGGAACACCCAGCCGTGACCGTGGAAATCGCCGAATTGCGTGTGCTGGAGCTTCTCGTTGAACTCGGGGCTGCCGGTTTTTTCCAGGAATGAAAGATCCTTCCACAAACCGCGCGCCGCGGCGCTCTCCGGATTCGCGAGCCAGGTTTTGAAACGGTCCTCATCGGACGGATTGTGCTGCTCCTTGGGATACATGTGCTCGCCATCCGTTTCGTTGTCCCACCAGATGTAGCCGAGATAGGACGCCACCATATTGGTGCCGGGATGGATATGGCAAACGATGCATTGACTGGTGGGAATGGAACGCGTGAACTCGTGTTTGATGGGATGGCCGGATTCGTCCTGCGGAATGGTGGGATCGATTTGCGCGCTATGCGCCTGGTTGCCGTACTTGGCGTAGGGGCCCGAATGGACCGGTGAACGGTCGTTGGCGTAAATGACGTGGCAAGCCGTGCAGCCGCTGTTGCGATAATCGCCCGGATGATCGTTGGTGCCGGGCATGGAGAGGATGGGATCCAACAGGCGAGTCTTTTGCAGGCCGAGGAAGACCGGATCGGTGCGCAGTTCGGTGCCGAGGCCGCGCTCGCTCAACGTTACATCGGGACGACCGGGATCTTCTTCCGGATTGGGAATGCCGACTTCAGAGCGCTCTCCCCCGCCCCGCTCGAAGACGCGCAGAATATTTCCGGGCTGCGAGACTTCCCAGCGGCCGAGAGGGTCAAGATGAGGCAGGACGCCTTTGAGACGCGTCAGGTCCAGGGACGGAGGCGGGTAATTGTTCAAGCGCTGCGCGACGCCATCGGCCGAATAGCTCTCTCCAAAATGCGCGTCTTTATACGGATACCCGCCGTTGTTATAGAGCGCTGCTTCCCACAGCATGGCGCCGGTAGTCATCATACTGGTGCGGACCGCGAACACTTCTTTGGTGTGACATCCGGCGGAGCCGCAAGTTTGCGGGGCCACTCGCAGGTCGCCGGGGTTGACGAACTGGATGTACTCCTTGGTCTCCTTTAGCCATTCGGTGAACGGCCGCACCGGGTTGGCCGAGCTGCGCCATAAATCCGGAATGCTTGGTTTGGGATGCGCTTTCTTCTTCGCCTCGATATATCCGGCAGAACCTTTTTGAACGCCGGATGGCGGCATCACGGCTGCGTTTCCGCCGTGGCAATCCGTGCAGCCGAGGCGAACGGTTCCGGTGGTGTGCATGGATGCCGAATCGGTCTGACCGTGGCAGGCCACGCACCCGATGCTGTTGCGGTTGGCTTCGGCACTCGTTTCTCCAAGCCGCGATGGGCCGGCCTGTTGCCCGAGGAGCAGGGTGCAGAGGAGCACGCAAGCGCCGCTGACGCCTAGACCAATCGTTATGCTACGAGTGGTCATCAACCCTGGGTTGCTTCATCCCGCTATTTTCAGATAGACAGTTGAGACTTGCAAGCCCTCGATGGTAGCTCGCCGGGGTTGGGCCTCTGTCTCAACATTTGTACTTTCGATGCGTGACTGACGCCTTGAACAGACTGGAGAATGAAAACCTAGGTCACCCTCACACCAGTCATGCGCGTCAATCAACTCTTCCCGAGCGGCGTCGAACGAACGATCTCATCAGGAGTGAGCAATTCCATGGTTTCCGGCTTACAGACAATAGAACCAGAAGCAAACTCTTAGAATTTGAAACGGACATTCGTAAAGACCGCCAGCAAAACCCGATTGGTGGAGATATCGCGAAGACCCTGGAATGGCACCAACGCATCCACGCCGCCGGTGATGACAATGTTCTCCGAAAGCGGCGGACGGTAGGCGAATCCGATGCCCGAATCAGCTCCGATACCGGCGTGAATGTTGGATTGAAACAATAGCAACTCGAGCGGATCGGTACGGGCGAAGCGCAGCATATTCAGATTGACGAAACCGCGCAGCTTCGGCGTGATGTCGATATCCACGCCGCCATTGTAGAGGAACAAGCCCGGGTTGACGAAGTTGGCCTGGCCCTCTGTCTTGCTGGTGCGCAAGTCGGGAACCAGGCTATCGGGGCTCACTAAGCCGACGCCCGTGCTGGTGAGCCGGATCCCTTCGCGATCCCAGAGACTGAAGAAGCCGCCGGCGAAATTGGGATTGTCGAAAATGGTGTCAAAACCGCGCGCGCTCCCATCCCGAGGGTCTTTGTCGCCGGATGCGTAAAAAAAGGAGAGCCGATAGCGCAGCCAGTCCTTTTCGAGCGACAATTCGAGCGCAGCCATCTGCGCGTTGATATTCACGCGGCGTCCGGCGATCTCGTTGAATTTGTCCGTGCCCAGAACCTGGTAGAAGGCATGCGTGAGATTCAGTTTGCCGAAGTGGCCGTCACCGGTGAGGCCATAGTAATAAGCGCGAATGGAATGCGGCGTCACCAGGCCGATGGGAGCGGGGCGCACCAGGAAATTGTCCGTGTCGTACTGAAAGGATGGATCGTCTTTGTCGTAGTGGAAGCTGGCCTGAATGGTGTAGCCGGGCTTGATGAAATCCTGGCGGTAAAGATTGGCGATCATCACCTGCTGATGGCGATAGGCGAAAGTATTCAAGCCGCTGTTGGTGTCCTTTTCGAGCATGGCGAAATACGCCAGGTTGAACTGATAGCGGTTGGAGTCCAGATTGCCGAAGAGGCGCACGCCGGGCTCTTGGTCGGAGAAAATGAACCCGCGGAAATCGCTGGTGAAGGACTGCACGCCGACGCGCAAAGAAACGAAGTCGTACTGATTGCTCAGATCCTTGAGCTTCACTTCGGCGAAACCTTCCTGCAAGCCGAGGTGCGAATCCAGGCGCGTGGTACCTTTGCGAACGTCGAAATTCACAATGCCATTTTCCTGCGCGGCGAGGTAATTCACATTGATGTCGGGTGTGATCTGAATCCGCCAATCGGGAGGACGGAAGGACGTGTCGCCATGAAACAGGTTGAAGGAGAACGCCATATTCTCACTGATGAAGAATTGGCCGAATCGTCCGAAGAATTGGGATTCGCCGGGACTGGCCGAGCCTAAGCCGCTGGGCGTGGGCAAGCGCCGCCCGTCGGCGAAGGTGTCGCTGGTGAGGGAGATGTCGAGAAACGTCTGGTTTCCGATGATGGGGTAGTCGCCCTTCAGCTTGTTTTGATTGAACGGATCGAACCAGTGGCCGCTCACGTAAGGCACTTCGAAGTTCGCATAGCGATGGTAGTCGTCGGGAAACTGGTAATCCCAGCGATTGGGAACGGCTTCAAAAACCTGATCATCCGATGGCAGCGTCAAAGGCGGGTTGACCTCAAAGGCATCGGGCGGAGGAGGCTGCGACGGCAGGTTGCGATAGGTAGACGACGTGGCTGGTGCCTCAGGAGCCGGCGGGGGCTTGGGGCCGAGATCGGGTAAGCGAGGGATTTCGCGGATGCCATCAGTAGCGGACGGAAGCGCCGACATGGTGAACGTGAGCGGGAACACGTCGCCCGCAGCGAGGTTAATATCGCTGCGCGCGAACGGAAGAAACCCGTCGCGCGAGGCCTGGATCTGGTAACGTCCGGGAGAGAGGTCCAAGTAGCGGAACGAGCCGTCGCCGTTGGTGGTGGCCGGCAGATCGCGTCCGGTATCCAAGTTTTGGAGAACGACCGCGACGCCGCCCAATCCCAACCCGTCCTGAGTATTGACGATTCCGGTGATGGCCGCGGCGTTTGAAAAGCTTTGCCGCGGAAGACGCTGAACCTGGGCGGAGATTGCGGTGCAGGTGAGAGCGAGGAGGAGGGTTGCGCGAATGCTACTGTGCGTCGGCACGATTGCCGACGCGGCACGCAGGAGTGCGTGCGCCACGCGCACTAGGGTTGTAACCCGGGGGCGACGTAGGTGTAGAACAGCACGATCAAGCCGATCACGCAAGCCAAAAACGCGCTGTGCTTCAAGGTAAACCGGAAGAGCTTGGCTTCTTCATCCGGCGCCATGTTGGTGGCCGCCGCCGCTACTGCAATGCTCGACAGGCTGATCATTTTGCCCATCACACCGCCGGCTGAATTGGCAGAAGCCATCAGCACCGGGTTGAAGCCGAGCTTAGAAGCAGTCACCACTTGCAGGTTACCAAAGAGCGCGTTGGCGGAGGTATCTGAGCCGGTGAGGAAGACGCCCAGCCAGCCGAGGATGGCGCTGAAGAACGGAAAGGATGCGCCGGTGGCCGCGAACGCGAGGCCCAGCGTCCCGGTGGCGCCCGAGTAGTTCATTAAATACGCCAAGCCGAGGACGCACGCCAGCGTGATCAGCGAGAAGGTGAGTTGGCGCATGGTGCTCAAGAAGATCTTTATGGCCTGGAGCGGTGGCACGCGCAGAACGAAACAGGAAAGAATGCACGCGATCATGCAGGACGTTCCCGAGGCCGACAGCCAGTTCAGATTGAAAACAGCCGCGTAGGGCGACACCTTGGCGGTGACCGGGGGGACGCGCGCAATCAAATTGTGCAAGCCGGGCCATTGAATCGGGATGCTCACCGAATTCAATTTCGCTACCATGGGCGGCCAGCCCCATAACAGGACGCAGATTACCAGCAGAAAGTACGGGCTCCAGGCCAGGAACACTTGTCCGGTGGAATGCTCGGAGGATTCCGCCGCCTTGGCTGCGGCGCTGAGCTCGTATTTCTCGCTGTCTGTGGGTTTCCAAAACATGAATAGGATGACCAGCACGCCGAGCGCGCCAAGCGACGCGATAAGGTCGGTAAGTTGCGGTCCGACAAAGTTGGAAATGGTGAACTGCAAACCGGCGAAGGTGACACCGCACAGCAGCGCGGCGGGAAAGACGCGCGCGAGCGCACTCCAACCGCCCATCACTACTACCAGGTAACCGGGCACGATGAGGGAAACCGGAGCGCAGATGCGGCCGACACCGGCGCTGATTTGCGCGAGCGGGAGCCCGGTGATTCCCGCCAGGGTGACGACCGGAATGGCAATCGATCCGAACGCGACGGGCGCCGTGTTGGCCAGCAGGCAGATGGCTGCGGCGTGGAAGGGCGTGAAGCCCAATCCGGCGAGCATGGCTGCCGCCACCGCGACGGGTGTTCCGAATCCAGCCGCGCCTTCCAGGAACGCGCCGAACGCGAAGGCAATGAGCAGGGTCTGCAAGCGCGGGTCCCGCGTCAGGCTGCGGAGCGAATGCTTGATGGCTTCAAACTTACCCGTGTCGAGCGTGAGCCGATAGAGGTAAACTGCCCAGATGACGATCCAGCCGATCGGGAACAATCCGTAAGCCGCGCCGTAGGCGGCCGCGGATACGATCCGCTCGACCGGCATTCCATAAAGAAATAAAGAAACCAGTATGGTTGTGCCCAGGCCTGAGATAGCTGCGATCCAGGCAGGTGTGCGCCGGATGCCCAACAGAAACAAAAGCACGAAGATGGGCAACGCTGCGACGAGCGAGGAGAGCACCAAGCTTCCATTCAGGGGCGTGTAGTTGTGTTGCCACATGAGGCGAACGTCATATATACCAGAGCGAGTGTGTTGGGTTCAAGTGGAGCGAGCGGGGTGGAGGCCCAAGCGGGCGAGGTTCGATTGGATGATTTTGTCATATCGACTACATTTTCCGCAGGCGATGCCAACAGCCGCGGTTCAGTTGGCCGGGGATTCGAACATTACAACGGCGAGCGGGGGCAGCGTGATCGAAAGGCTGTGATAGTGGCCG
>JBEKLB010000225.1:0-13200 GCA_050010415.1 Bryobacteraceae bacterium
TGTAATCGAAGACCGCCACTCCCAGCGACTTGCTGGTCGGATCGGCCACGCCCGCTTTTTCGCCGACGTCTTCGAAACGACCGCCGCCGAGATTGTGAAATAACCTGGAACGCGTCCCCTGATACGATTCCGGAGTGCAGTATGATTTTGTCGCGCCATCCAGCGAACACCACAGATCCAGCTTCGGGCTCCACTGCACATAGTTGGCCACGAACAGATCCAGTTTACCGTCGCGATCGTAATCCAACCACGCCGCGCTGGTGCCGAAGCTCGCGTTTTGAATGCCCGCGCTCTTAGTCACATCGCGAAATTTTCCGTGGCCTTCGTTGTGAAAGAGATGATCGCCGTCGAGCGCGGTAATGTACACATCTTCGCGGCCGTCGTTATCGTAATCGGCAATGGCGACGCCCATTCCATACATTTCGACATCCAGGCCGCTGCCGCGCGTAATATCGGTGAATGTGCCGTTGTGGTTGTTGCGGTAAAGAGCGGGCAGCGATTTCTTCCCTCCGGGCGTCCAGTCCTTGCTGTTGATCAGCAGAATATCCGGCCAACCGTCGCCATCGATATCGAAGAAGGCGCAGCCCGAGCCCAGCGTTTCAGGAAGATATTTCTTTCCCGCCCGTCCGCTGTTGTGCGTGAAATGAATGCCCGCCTGCTCCGTCACGTCAGTAAAGGTGATGTCGCTTTGAGGTGTTTTCGCGCCTCCCACATAAAGAGCGCTTGCCAGCACCCCCATCCCTAATCCCCAACGCCGCACCGTCATTGGAGTGCGCTCTCATGATCGTGAATCGCTTGTCGCTCATTGTTGTCTTCCGGGCTGGACGCCCGCCGCCGCGCAGTCAACGCCTGCGAAGCCTCTTCAGCTTTGAACCTGCGAAATAGTTTTTCTTCTCGCTCGGCGCCGGCGGCGTCTCCCAGTCCACGAGCAGCCAGCATCCAGGTATAGTGCATCTGAACGTCTTCTGGATCCACCGCATTTACCGCCCGCAACGCCTCAATGGCCTTGGCGTAATCCCGCTTCAGAAACCAAAGCCGGGCGATTTGGTTTAACACCACTCGATCGCGCGGATACTGAGCGCGCACACGATCCAGCGATTCGAGCGCACCATCGTAGTCTCCATCGGCCTTTTGAATCGAGGCTTTGAAGAACCAAATGCGCCCCAACTGCGGATTGATTTCCAGCGCCTTGGCGATATCGGGCTTCGCGGCGTCCGTCTCGCCCTCCTGGATCAGCGCCCTGGCAAGGTTCAGCCATCCATCGGCGTAGCCCGGCTCGGCCTCGGTCACCTTGCCAAATGCATATTCAGCGCCTTTGAGATCGCCTTGCAGCAAGAGACCGATGCCCCAGTCGTTCCAGCGCTCCCGATCTTTCTTCACCGCCAACGGCGCCCAAGCCGGTTCGCCCAGCGGCACCGTGGACTTCGCTTCCGCCAGGGTCACGATGGGAATATCTGGAATTCGATCCCGAATCGCTCCCGAAACACTCGCGGGAACAAAATGCGGCGCGCCGTACGCAAATTGCGTATAAGACCAGGCGAATTTCCGATAATTTAGCCGCGCTGTGAATTGGAGTGGCCCGCGCGCGTTCTTCGGGATTCGAACCAGATAATGCGCCACATCCGCCGCGCCGGGCGGGATCAACCGGACGTACAACAAACTCCGCGTCTGCCACGCATTGCGCTTATCGATGGGATTGCCGTCTCCGTCCAGTTGAAACGAACGATAGAAATGAGCGCCCGGTTCCACCGGACCTCGCCCGTTATCGGCAACGTTGCCGCTCCAAAAAATAACGTGCCCATCGGCATCCCGCGCCTGCAATTCCAGCCACGCATCGAAGGCATCCACAGTGCCGCCGGGGAAAAAGTGCCCGATCTTACGGGTCCGCACCACTACATCCACGCGCACGTTGCTGCCCGGCTCAAGCTTCGCGCCCGAAGAATCCAGCGGCGCCGCGATCTTGCCAACCTCGCGAATGGTTACGTCGTTTTGCTGCTCGGCTTCTTCGCCCACCGCAAAAGTCGTGTTCGCCCGCGGAGAGTCATTACGCCGCAGCATGGCTTTCTGTCCCGTGTGATCGTCAGCCGGCGAAGCGGCAAAAATATCAACCGTAATAAACCCGGATTTCAGAAAAGCCTCTTCAGCCTTTAGCTGGGAATCGTCCCGATTTGCAAAGGCCACGGCCGTATTGGCGCCAGGAAAATGGTGCGAATGCACCTGACCGTCGCGATTGCCCGGATCGTGCGAGGCCACCAGCGGCATGTGACAATCCGCGCACGAAAGCGACTTGGCGGGATAGTAAAATGACCGCGCGCCTTGTCCCGAGACTCCGCTGGCCTGCCAGTTATCGTAATCGTCAAACCCGCGCACCCAGCGGTAGCTGTTCACCGGGACATCCAGATGCACCTTGTGACAGGAGGCGCAGAACTCGGCGGCCTGTTCGCGCATGAATGGCTTCATAAACGTCGCCCGGTGCGGCTTGGGGTTCAGATAGATGAGAAACCGGTCCAGCGCTTGCATGAAACGGTTCGGATTGGATGCCAATTCATGCAGCGGAGGATACTCCACCGTGAACCCGCCGTTGCCCATGGACCCGCCCACGTGAACGATGGCGTGGCACGACATGCAGCCCAGCCCGGCTTGCGCTTCCGGAGTGTCGATCTGCTCCTTGATGGGCCGGTCGAAGCGTCCGTTAAAGAATACCGCATGGTCGTGACAGCCCGCGCACCACTTGCTGGGCCGCGTCCCAATCTTGTCCTGCATGTATTCAATCGATTTTCGATAGAACTGATTGTTGAAGGACGCGAAATGATGCGCCGAGCTCTTCCATTGTTCGTAAATATCCCGATGGCAGCTTCCGCACTGCACCGAGTCCATGAAAAAATTCGATGGAATGATCTTGCCGGTATTGGTCTGCGCCGAAGAGGGCGCGAAAGGCGACTGTGCGCCCGCGCCTTCCACATCCATCGAGAGCGGAGCGCTGGCTGGATTTTCGATGCGATCTTTCGCGTTAGGCCACAACTCCCCGGCAATTGGAAGCAGCACCAGCGCTACCAGCGCCGTCCTTCGCGCCATGCTGCTCGGAATGCTGCGCGGCATGCCGTGTGCGAATCGCCACGCGATCAGGGCGAGCGCTATCTCTGCAAGTCCAATGTGCAGCCACAACGCCGCGCGATGATCGTACGTGTTGCCCCGGAACACGAGATAGAATGCGACCAAGGCCGCTCCGAGAAAAATCCAGCATTCCTTGGGATACTCGCGCGCATAACGCACTGCGACAAACGCCAGCACCCACCCCAGCGCCAGATGCAGCACCACGTTCGCTTCATAAAAGATGCTGGCATGCGCGAAGGTGGCCAGATAGGCGCCATTGATCGCTAAGACGAGCAGTGCCCACAGAGCACGTCGCACGTTATTGCCTCCCGCTACGCCCTGACTCATGCGTTTGTACAAGCCCGGGACTTCCCTATTAAGTCCCGAGAATTCTATCAGTGTATACTACTCGATGCCAGGAAGGCACCGGCGGCCAACATGAGCGATAGCGATAGCACCAGCGCCAAAATGGGACCAATGTTCCTGCCTGACGTGGAGAACAATCCGCAGCCAGGACCATACGCTGACGCTATTCGCATGATGCAAGCCGCGGGTGGCGAATACTCGCAGATCTGGCACCTGTTCGCCTTCAAACCGCGTGCCACCGATCATCTCGCACGCTTCACGCAGGAGATCATGCGCGAGCCCGGCCCCATCAGCCCTTGGATTCGGGAGCTGATCGCGGCCTTTACCTCGGCGCGCAATGCTTGTCCATTTTGACTGAAGTCCCACGCCGCGGTCGCGGAGGTGCTGCTGCAACAGACATCGGATGCGTCGGGAGTGCAGATTGACGCGGAAGCCTTCGTCGCCGGCGTGATTCGCGATTTAGAAACATCCGGACTGTCCGAGAAGGAGAAGGCGCTTTTCCGCTTCGTCGATCGGGTGAATAGCTGCTCGCAAAGCATCACCGCGGCTGACATGGAACCGTTGCACGCGCTTGGCTGGGACGATGATGCCATCTACTACGCCATCACCGTTTGCGCGCTCTTCAACTTCTACAACCGCTGGGTGGACGCCAGCGGAGTTCACGTCCTCTCGGACGAAATGCACCGCCAGGGCGGTAAACGATCCGCCAGTATCGGGTATGTCCGGAAATAACATCCTGCTAGAGATAAACTGATGAGGAAATGTCCAGGCGCTCGTCAGTAATCCCGCGGGAGTCTGCGGAGGCTAAACCGCCCCAGGCTAAACCAGTTCAGGAGGAGACGCAGGCGGAGGAGTACAGCTACCGCCATCTTCTTCCCTGGCTGCTCTTGTTTGCCGGCAGTGGTTGCGCGGCGCTCATTTACGAGATCGTCTGGTTTCAGTTATTGCAACTGGTGATCGGCTCTTCGGCCGTATCGCTGGGATTGCTGCTCGCGGCCTACATGGGCGGGCTCTGTGTGGGCAGCGCGGCTTTGCCGAGGCTGGTTTCCACGCGGCATCATCCCATGCGCGTCTACGCATTTCTGGAGTTGGGGATCGCGGGGTTCGGGATCATCGCACTGTTCGGCGTGCCCGTGGTTTCCCGCATTTACGTGGTCGGCGCCGGCCAAGCAGGTTTGCTGGGGCTGATCCTCAGTGGCGCGGTTGCAGCGGCCTGCCTGCTTCCTCCCACTGTCTTGATGGGCGCCTCGCTTCCCGCCATCGCCCGCTGGGTGGAAACCACGCCCAGGGGAATTTCCTCGCTGGGATTTCTTTATAGCGCCAACGTCGCAGGTGCGGTAACTGGATGCGTCCTGGCTGGCTTCTACCTGCTGCGGGTCCACGATATGGCTTTCGCCACCTATATCGCCGCGGCCATCAATGTCGTGGTAGCGTTGCTCGCGCTGGCGATGGCGCGCAGCGCCGGACGCTGGACCGGTCCGGGTTCTGAAAAACGCGACGCTCCAGTCAAACGCGCTCCCGCCGTAATGTTCGTTTACGCAGCCATTGCGTTTTCCGGACTCACCGCCCTGGGCGCCGAAGTGGTGTGGACGCGCCTGCTCTCGCTGCTGCTGGGTGCAACAGTCTATACTTTTTCGATCATTCTGGCGGTGTTCCTCACTGGCCTGTGGGCTGGCAGCGGAGCTGGTTCATACCTGGCCCGCCGCGTCCGCGATCCTCGCATGGCGCTGGCCGGCTGCCAGATTCTGCTGGCCCTGGCGATCGCCTGGACCGCCTTCACCATCGCGTACATTTTGCCCGGATGGCCTGTCGATCCATGGCTGGCCCTCAATCCTTGGGCCAACTTCGATCTGGACCTGACGCGCTGCATCCGCGCCATTTTCCCGGCGACGCTGCTGTGGGGCGCGAGCTTTCCATTGGCGCTGGCCGCCGCGGCGGCAAACAAGGAGGATCCCGCGCGATTGACGGGTGAGGTCTACGCGGCCAATACGGCTGGGTCCATTGTCGGCGCGCTGGCGTTCAGTCTGGTGTTGATTCCCGCCATAGGAACGCGAGGTTCCGAGCAAGTATTGATCTGGTTGGCCGCGGCCGGGGCGGTAATTGCCCTTGGGCCGCTCGCCACTCGGAAGACCCTTGCGTTCGCCGGGGCGATCGGTTGCGCGGTACTGCTGGCGTGGGGGCTGGCTGCGACGGTTGGCGAAGTTCCCTGGCAGGCTCTTGCCTATGGCCGCCGCATCGCGCCGATCTTGCGCGGGCTGGATCGCCCCATTGATGCCCAGACCACTCCAGTATTCGTGGGCGAGGGGATTAATGCGTCGGTGGTGATCACCGATCGCGCCGGCCAGAAATCGTTCTACGTGAGCGGCAAATCGGAGGCCTCTTCCACGTTACTGGACATGCGCCTGCAACGCATGATGGGACATCTGCCCGCGCTGGTAAGTTCAGCGCCCCGCTCCGTGCTGGTAGTCGGATTCGGCGCGGGAGTCACGGCCGGATCTTTTGTTCCCTACCCCGATGTCGCAAGCATCGTGATCTGTGAATTGGAGCCTTTGATTCCGCCCGCCTCCGACGAGTTTTTCGGCAAGGAGAATAACCACGTGCTGCACGATCCCCGCACACGCGTGGTTTACGACGATGCGCGTCACTACATTCTGCTGACACCGGAAAAGTTCGACGTAATCACCACCGACCCCATTCATCCTTGGGTGAAGGGCACCTCGACGCTCTATTCCAGAGAATATTATGAGATGGTCAAGAGTCATTTGAATCCGGGCGGAGTGGCGGCGCAATGGCTTCCGATTTACGAGAGCGACGAGGAAACCGTCAAAACCGAGCTGGCTACGTTCTTCAGCGTCTTTCCCAACGCGACGGTCTGGAGCAATTATTTGGATGGCGACGGGTACGATCTGGTGCTGCTCGGGAGCGCCGATCCGTCTCCCATTACAATTGACGTCGATGCGCTCGATCTCCGCCTGAAACAGCCCAGCTACTCCGCGGTTGCAATGTCGCTCGCCGAAGTCCGGTTCCCTAACGCCGTCGATTTGCTCGCCACCTATGCGGGAAGAGCGCAAGATCTTGCACCCATGTTAGCCAACACTCCGGTCAATGACGATCTGAATATGCGCTTGCAGTATTTGGCGGGGATGGGGTTGAACTCGGTGAGCGCTCCACAGGTTTATCGCGAGATCCTTTCGTATCGCAAATTTCCCGAGGACTTGCTGGTGGGGACCGGCGATGGCGTGAACGCCTTGCATCAATTGATCGGGCGGCAGCACCGCGTGTTCTGACATGATGCGTCTGGCGTGTTCTTTGTTCTTCGCGGCTTTACTTACGCCTGCACTGCCCTTCGGTGCCAGCGCGGAGGTAATATGCGCACTGGGGCCTTCGGCTTCGTCCTACGATGCCAAAGCCGATCAGCGGCCCACCGCCGACGCAATGCAACTGGCCGGCCGTATGAACGCGGCGCTGTCGCCAACTTGCACGCCCCAGTGTCCCCAGATCGCGATGTTTCGCAACCCCACGGCGCCCAATGCAATGCTGGTGGTCACTTCCGACCAGGCAAAATTTGTCTACGCGCCGCAGTTCTTCGCGGCCGTCTATGACAAATACGGTGATGGCGCCATCATTGCGATCGTCGCCCACTTGTACGGCCATGCTCTGAACGAAGTTCACCCGGCTGGTTGGATGAAGACCGATTGGACGCCCGAGCTCGGCGCCGATGCCTGGGCCGGGTGCGCGCTGGCCAAGAGCGATCTGAGTGCGAACGACCTGGCGGACGCATTGACCGCAGTGTCAAAATATCCGGCTGCCGCTCAATCCAGCTGGCCGCCTCGTGTGCCGGCTCTGCGGCTCGGATATACCCATTGTGGTGGAGATGGCTCAAAGTTCGACGTCGCGAGCCGGCGGCAGTAGCTCCATAGTACCCTCGAACATGCGCCTCCTCGCTACGTTCTTCCTCGCAGGGATCACAGCCTTCTGTCAGCAGTCCGCTGCGCAGGTCCCAGTTGCGATCACTCACGTGACTGTGATCAATCCGGGCACATCGTCGGTTCAGACCAATCGGACCGTGGTGGTCACCGGCGATCGCATCACCTCCGTCTCCGATGCGCTGCCGCCCAAGAACGCACGAGTGATCGATGCCACGGGTCAATATCTCATTCCCGGGCTTTGGGACATGCACGTGCACTCCGCCTTTGGCGATTGGTTCCCGGGAGGACGCGACATCATCCTGCCGCTTTTCATCGCCAACGGTGTCACCGGCGTGCGCGATATGGGCGGCGAAATTCCGGTGCTCTCAGGCTGGCGCAAGGAAGTGGCGAGCGGAAGAATCGTCGGCCCACGCATGGTCATCGCCGGTCCAATGCTGGACGGCTATCTGCCGAACGGCAAGCTGCGCTTCCCCAGTTCCATCCCCGTCACCACTTCGGCCGAAGCCATCGCCGCCGTCGACTCGCTCAAGAAACAGGGTGTGGACTTCATCAAAGTGCAGTCGGAGCTTACACACGATTCCTATGTGGCCGCGGCCGCGGAGGCCCACAAACAAGGCCTGCCGTTTGTCGGGCATGTCCCGGATAGAGTCCGGCTGCGCGAAGTGGTCGAAGCGGGGCAAGTCAGCGTGGAACATCTGATGGGCATTTTTGAAGCCTGTTCCACCGAAGAGGATAAATTCATCAGCGGCAAAGGCAACTTGAAACTGCTGCTCAGTACACAGAACAAGCCACGCTGCGACGCCCTGATCCAGCTTCTGGCGCGCAGCCAGACCTGGCAGGTGCCAACGCTCGCCTGGCAACGCGGCGGAGAGTTTCTCGATCAACTCGATTTAAAGCACCAGCCGCTCGATAAATATGTTCCAGCCTATTGGCGCAATGTCACTTGGAAACGCTTCTCCGATGAGATGATGCCTGACCTGCTGCACGACCCGCTGGCGCTTCGCAAAGATTACTTCGCGCGCAACCTGCAAATCGTCGGCGCCATGCACCGTGCCGGTGTGCCGTTCCTGGCGGGGACTGATACGGCCCCGGGCATTTACATTATGCCCGGCTTCAGCCTGCACGATGAACTCGCAAATTTCGTCGAAGCCGGTTTCACCCCCATGGAATCGCTACAGACGGCCACCAGCAACCCGGCCAAGTTTCTCGGGACGCAAGCCAGTTCGGGCTCGGTGGAATCCGGCAAGATCGCCGACTTAGTGTTGCTGGCCGCAAACCCGCTCGATGACATCCGGAACACGCGCAAAATCAACCTCGTAATGGCTAAGGGCCGGCTCTTTGATCGTGCCGCCCTGGATAAGATCCTGACCGAAGTAGAATCCGCTGCCAAGCGCCAAAAATAGCAGCGCCATCCTGTTCCGCCAGACGTTTGCGATGTGCTATAGTTATCCCCTCGTCCACGTCAGTACCTGAGCGGTTCCACGCCTGAACCTGTCGGTGGGAGCCGATCATGAGACCAAAACACATTCAATGGATGCTCACTATATTCTTCAGCGTGACTGCCGCAATCCCCGCGCGGGCACAGTCGCGCGCACTGCCCTCGGGTGACGTTCAAGCCATTTATCAACGCCTGCTGGAGCAAATTAAAACCATCAAAATCTTCGACCATCATGCGCACCCCGGCTTTGGCGATGATACCGATGTGGACGCTCAGGCTACCCCGCCCGAACATCTGCCGCTTCGCGAACGCGAGACCAATCCCGAGTTGGTAGCAACCGTGAAAGCTCTCTTCGACTATCCCTATGACGACCTCTCGGCGGAGCATATGCGCTGGCTGCAGGATCGGTCAAGCGCGGCTGAAAAGGCCGGAGGCACCAGTTATTGGGACCACATTCTGGATGAATGCGGCATCGAATCCACCGTGGCGAATCGCGTAGCGATGGCCAGTTACCTGAACCCCCAGAGGTTTCGTTGGGTGTTCTTCGACGATTCGTTTCTCTTCCCGTTTGACAACAAAGAGGTGATTGGAGAAAACCCGGACGAAGGCGTTTATATCCCGCTGCAGGAAAAAGTGCTGCATCGTTATTTGCAGCAGGCCAACCTGAAGCAGTTGCCCGGCAACTTCGACGCTTACCTCAAGTTCATGACCCAGATTCTCGAAGAGAATCAGAAGAAGGGCGCCATCGCGCAGAAATTTGAGGCCGGTTATTTCCGTTCGCTCTATTTTGCCGATCCGCCCAAGCAGGCCGCGGCCAGCGTTTATCAGAAATTCCATTCGGGAGGCATTCCCACGGCGGAGGAATACAAGGTCTTCCAGGACTACGTCTTTCGCTACCTGGTGACGGAAGGCGGCCGGCTAAAGTTGCCGGTACATATTCACACCGCGGTCGGCGAGGGAGACTATTTCCAACTGCGGAAGGGCGATGTCCTGAACCTCGAAAACGTCGTCAAGGACCCGCGCTATCTGAACACCACCTTCGTTCTGATCCACGGTGGATATCCGTATTTCCGCGAGGTGATCTGGCTGGCGGCGATGAAGAATGTTTACCTCGATTCGTCGGAAATCGAGACGCTGGTCTATCCGTCGGAAATGAAAAACGTCTTAAAGTACTGGCTGGAGACGTATCCAGATAAGGTCACCTTCGGCTCCGATGCGTATCCCTATAGTGCCGCTCTCGGATCGGAAGAGACGTACTGGCTGGGCGTTTACTCGGCACGCGATGCGCTGGCCGCCGCTCTGGCTGAAATGGTGGCCTCGGGCGAAGTAACGGAGACCAAGGCCATCCAGATCGCGCATGGCTATTTACACGACAACGCCCTGAGCCTTTATCCACCCGTTCATTAGGCGGTGCATTAGTCGATTTCTACTTCGGGAAGTGTTGCTCGTACCAGCGGATGGACCGGTCTATGAAATCCACTGTATGGCCCGATTCCCGCACGCCGTGGCCTTCGCGCGGATACCGAACCATAATCGCGTCCACACCCACGTCGCGTAACCCGATGTAAAACTGCTCGGCTTCCGCGATCGGCACATCGGGATCGTTTTCGCCATGCACCATCATGGTGGGCGTGTGGACGTTCGCGATGTGCTTCAGCGCGGAACGCTCCCACAGAACATCCATCAGGTTGCCCTGGTGCGGAAATGCGCCCCACTCCATCTGCTCATATTGGTTGTAATACGTCATGTAGTTATAGCTGATGATGTTCGTGATTGCGGCGGTAGGAACGGCAGCCTTAAACATTCCCGTCTGCGTAATCAGCCAGGCGCTCAACTGGCCGCCGTAGCTGGTGCCCTCGATCCCCAGCCGGTCGCGGTCGATCCACAGATTGCGACGCATGGCGGCGGACAATCCGTAGAGAACGTCTTGGGCTTCGTTCCCGTTTTGGTCCGCGAACACGGCGTCGGTGAAGGCTTGGCCATAGCCGGTGGACCCGCGATAGTTCACCATCAAAGTGGCCCAGCCGCGCGAGGCGTACTTGCTGATGAAGGTAATGGATTCGACCGGCTCCACTGTTTTTCCGTTCATTAGGTCGTGATTCAGGTCGGTTAGCTTTTTCGGCGGACCATCACCCGTCTTGAGATAGAGCTCCGCCTCATCTTCGGGCGTCGTGAACGCGTAGGCGATCTTGTCGCCCTGAGTGGACCACGCGCCAACGCTTCCCCGATCGTGCACCGCAGCCACCGGCGCGCCGCCCGCAGCGGGCATTCGATACAAGTGCGTTTCTCCACGCTCTTGCACCGTGAAGTATACCGAGCGCCCGTCGCTCGACCAGCCCGGCTCGCCTTGCCGGTTATCGATGGAGCCGAGCTCCCGGCGATTCTTGCCGTTGGCGTCGATGAGCCAGACATGCGTGTCCTCCATGGTGGTTTCCAGATCGGTAAGGCCGCGCTTGGTGGCTTCGTAGACGATCGTTTTTCCATCCGGCGACCAGTGCGGCCGATATTCTGCGTTCTCTGTCGCGGTGAGCCGCGTCATTTCACCGGTGGTGGGAGATAGCGTGAGCAGGTCGTAATTGAAGAACTGATCTTCGTTCGGCTCTCGATTGGAGACGAAAGCGATTTGTTGTCCGTCGGGCGACCACTCGACGGAATGCTCGTAGTGCGTGCCGGTGGTGAGCTGCCGGGAGCGGCCGCTCGCGACATCGGCGACGAAAACGTGCAGCCGTTTATTGTCGTTGAAGTGGCTGTTGCCCTCGGCTGCGGTGGGCTTGTAAAGATAGCGGGTGATGACCACCGGATCGCCGGTTGCGTCGGCAGTTTCAGGACCGGGTTGCGACGAGACGTAGGCGATCTGTTTGCCGTCGGGCGACCACGTCACTGTCTTGCCGGTGGTGGGCAGAGGCGCGTTGGTTCCGTCCAAAGGTCCCAGGTACTTCTTTTCGCCGCCATCCGCCCGAGCCACGATGAGACCGGATTTTTCACCCAGCCGGCCGGAGTAGGCGATCCATTTCCCGTCCCCAGACCACTCAGGATTCCCGGATGGCTCGTTCCCAGCGCTAAGGCAAATGGATTTTCCATCGGCAATGGTCATGATCCAAAGCTGCCCCACCGGGCGGCCCGGAAGATCGTTGCGGGTGATCGTGTAGGCGATCTTGGAGCCATCGGGGGAGAATTGAACGCTGCCGACCGAGCGGAACTTTAAAAGGTCAGAAGACTGGAAGCCAGCCGAGAACAACGCTGGCGCCAGCGTAACGAGCAGGAGAATTCTGTACATGGCAGAGCGTATCCGGCGAGATAGGTACTAGTCAAGTGTCCGGCGCCTGCGTGTCGCTAACGGTAACGGTTACCGCTAACGCGGAATCATCGGAAAACAAAGCACGCAACCGCTCTGGCTCAATAAGCTGATCAAGAATCCGATTGACACAAATCCCCTTTGTGGCGACAATAACTCCACTCACTTTTAGTTCGCAATACTAATTCCGCCACGTTGCTGCATTCCGGCTAAGTAGCCACCGCTCTTTCACTTAAAGGCTTCTGTTTTTTGTACATAAAGAAATAATAAAGATGGCATAAAAAAGATATAAAAATCTTCCCGAGACTAACGACAAGGCTTCGCCGACTTGTTGCTATGAGCCTCTCGGCAGGAAAATGTTTCGGTTTGCTTTCTGGCTCCGATAGCCGTACGCGTGCCTCGTCCGCATGAATGAATTTCATTCTCGACAAGGAGGCTGGTAGTGCTGGAGCTATCATTTGGATATTTTGGTTGTGCTTTTCGGAAGGCGTGCCGAGCCCAGCGCTGGGTTTCGCTGGCGCTGCTTTCTCTTGTAGGAACGAGCGCGTTACTCGCGCAATCCACCACGGGTACTGTTGTGGGAACGGTCAAAGACCCGCAAGGTGCGGCCGTTACCGGAGCAGTTGTCAATTTGACGAACACCGGAACGAACGCGAAGCATTCCACTATGACCGGTGACTCGGGCGGGTACCAGTTCGTGAATCTGGAAGTCGGCTCCTATCAATTGACAGTCGACGCCCCTGGTTTTCGAAAGGCCGAATTTAAGGCCTTCGATCTCGGCGGACGCGAAACGAAGCGCGTGGATGCGGAGGTCGAGATTGCGTCGCAAACCACGACGGTCAACGTGGAATCCTCGGCGGCCGTTGTGGAATCGGATACATCGAGCATCGCGGAGACGAAGGGATCGCGGGAATTGGTCGACCTGCCCGTGGCCATTACCACGCGTTCGCAGGGCTCAACCAGCGCCATGTCGACGCTGACCGCACAGCCGGGCGTGCAAACAGATACCAACGGGAACATCTCCGTCGCCGGTACTTTGCCATCGCAGCTTTCCATGAGCATAGACGGAATCAGTTCCA
>JBEKLB010000226.1:0-10851 GCA_050010415.1 Bryobacteraceae bacterium
TCTCGCGATCCCGTCGGGGTCATGCCGACCTTGAAGCATTCCGTCAGCGTGTCCCATTTGTCGGCCAGGCTAAGAATTCGGCCAGCGTGGGTCGAGGGAATTTCGTCCTCCATGCTGAGCGGCTTGTAGTGATCGTAGATCGCTTGTGCGACTTCTTCGCCCTCGCCCTGCGCGCGTGCGTACAGTCCGCCAACGATGCCTTGCAGGTCGGTGAACTCCTTGACCATGTCGGTCGTCAGATCACACTTGCATAACAGAGCCGCGCGCTCATTGCCGCCGAGTTGTTTCACCAGTTCGACAACGCGCAAAGTTTTGTCGTAATACGAACCCAGCTTCGCTTGGAAGGTGACCGTCTTCAAATCTTCCAGCCGCGCGGCTAGCGCCTTTTTCTGATCCTGATTCCAGAAGAATCGTGCATCGTTGAACCGCGCCCGAAGCACCTTTTCGTTGCCTTGCCGAACCAACCCGTCGGGATCGCCATCGGTGTTCATCACCGCGATGAACTGGGGCGCGAGTTTGCCGTCGGCGTCTTCTACTGAAAAGTACTTCTGGTGATGCCGCATCACCGTTACGAGGACTTCCCGCGGCAGGTCGAGATAACTGCGGTCAAAGCTGCCGAGAATCGGGGTAGGGAACTCGGTGATATAGGTCAGGGTGTGTAGAAGGTCCGGGTCGGGTTTGACGCGCACCGAGATGCCCGACTCGATCCTGTCGCGGCGTTCCGTCGCCGACAGAATCACGCCATTGGCTATTAGCTCTTGGCTAAAACTGGCAATGGTTACTGGAATGGATGCTTTGCCTAAAACCCGATGGCCCCTTGTGGTGTTGCCCGATTGCACGCCACCGATCTCGAACGGGACGACTTCGTCTCCCAGCAGGGCAACGAGCCATCGGACGGGCCGAATGAACCGCTCGGTTCCTTTTCCATTCCAAACCATGGTCTTAGGCCACTGAATCTTCAGTATTAGATTTGGCAACTCCCGCGCTAGGATTGCCACTGTGGGCTGGCCTTGGGTTCGTTTTTTAAAAGCGAAGTATTCACCCTTCGCCGTGACTTCGGTTCCTAACTGGTCGGGTGTTGTACCCATTTTCTTAGCGAAACCGGCAGCGGCGCCCCCGCCAGCCCTCGTCGCCGGACCCAACACCAATTCTTCAACATCCGCCTGACGTTCCAGTAATCCATCCGCCCGCAGGACTAATCGTCGCGGCGTGGCATCCACGGAAGTGACCCGGCCGCCCAAAACCTGCTGGTCAAGAAGCACTTGAAACATATCCTGCAAATTGTTCAATGCAGGAACAATCATCCAGTCAGGGATCTCTTCAGTTCCGATCTCAAGCAAAAAAGGCAGGCTCACGCGGCAGCTTCCTTCTTCGCCCCGATTTCGACCATCCATGCGTCCGCTACGCCCAGCGCGAGCCTCCGCACTCGCCCGATCACTCCCACCCGCTCGGTCACGCTAATCGCGCCACGCGAATCGAGCAGATTAAAGACGTGCGAACACTTGAGCACTTGATCGTAAGCGGGCAGAACCACGCCCGTTAGCTTCGTCAGCCGCTGGCATTCCTTCTCATGCAGATCGAAAAGCTGCCACAGCATCCCGACATCGGCCAACTCAAAGTTGTATTTGGAAAACTGCTGCTCGTCTTTGAGCCGTACATCCTTATACAGGAATCCCGGCGCCCACACGATGTCGTACACGCTGTCGACATTCTGCAGGAACGCAACGATGCGCTCCAGCCCGTACGTCAGCTCGGCCGGGATCAAATCCAGATCGAACCCGCCGCATTGCTGGAAGTAAGTGAACTGCGAAATCTCCAGACCGTCCAGCATCACCTGCCAGCCGATGCCCCACGCGCCCAGCGTCGGCGCTTCCCAGTTATCTTCTTCGAACTTGATGTCGTGCTTCGAAAGATCGATGCCGATGGCCTGCAAGCTGCCGAGATACAGATCGATCACGTCGGCCGGCGCCGGCTTCAGGATCACCTGCAATTGCTGGTGCTTGTACAGCCGGTTCGGATTTTCGCCATAGCGGCCATCGGCGGGCCGACGGCTCGGCTGAACGTACGCAACATTGTAGGGAGACGGTCCAAGAACCCTCAGAAATGTTTCGGGCGCCATGGTGCCCGCGCCCACCTCCACATCGTAGGGCTCTTGAATGATGCAGCCGCGATCGGACCAATATTTCTTGAGCGCGAGCACGGTCTCTTGAAACGTCAGAGGAGCGCTCAAAGGGCGTCACTCCTGCTCATAAAGCCTCCGCTTGTCACAAGGCCTCCAAGATCGACGTCGTTCGCAGCTTCCGCTCCACGTGATCTTCGATCAGACGGTTCAGCGCACGCCTGACATCGGCGCCGGTTTCCTTGGCCCACGGCCGGGCGGTCATTTGCTGGATCGGTGTCACAAGCATCTCTTCTATGATGGCGCGTGAATCGGCACTCACGCGTAGCTCAGGCAAGAGCCCCGCCAACCGCACGGCCCAGAGCGCGAAGTACGTCACAGCGGCCCACACGTTGCCGCCCGCGTGCAGTGAATCCAAAACGGCGATCAGCAGGCGAAAATGCCGTTCGTTGGCTTCGTTGGGTGGCAGCAACTGCTCGGTAATTTCCGCCAGATAATCGAGCGCGACACTCGATTCGTAGTTTGACGCCAACGCGAACTGCGATTGCGTCAGTTCGCAGGAATTCAGGCTAACCAGCTCGCGATTCTCCTTCTGATAGTACGAGACCGTCGCATGCGACAGCCGCTCCAGCCCAGACCCGAAGCTGCTTTTCGGCCGGCGCGCCCGCCGCGCCACGCCCCTCAGCTTGCCCTGATCGCGCGTAAAGAAGCTAACAATGAGGTCGGCTTCACGGAACGGATAAGTCTGCAGGATGAAGCTGTCGCTCATTCGAGCGGGCATTCGGGCGAAGGCACTTTAAGTGACTAGATTAGCAGATTTGGACAAGCCGAATAGGATGTCGGACGGCCTAGGTTGTCGGCGATGAGACAGCGCCAACATGACTTGCTTCGGGCGAAATAAAGAGCTGTCCGGTTTCTTTGGCGAGAAGCACCCACAGGCCGTACATATCCCAGACCGAGATCAGCAGAAAGACGGCCATCGCGCCCACGGAGCCGCGACCCAGCCACACGCACAACAGTATCTTCGAAAGGAACGTCGCTGCGCCCGCGTAGCGAGCCCACTCCTTTTGGCGACCAAGGGCCCAACCCGTGACGTAGTACAGGCTCGAAAAGACAAGTAACGCCGTCGCCAAGAACCAGGTGACAAACGTGACCCCTGAGATTTCGTGAGACCCCGGGACGGGGTTCGACGCCGGACCCGCGGGCACCAGAAAATGAGTCAACATCAGGGCCAATGCGCTGCAGCCGGCCCCGCCGACCCAGCCCGCCAGAGCGACTTTCTTGAGCCCTTTCGCCAGCAGGTTGACGTGGCGCAGGGCATCCTCTTGACGCTGGATGAAGAATGAGCTGCTAGCCATCACTCTGGAATATCGGCTTCCACACGCTTATCCTTTACGCCTATCCTTTAATAGATGAGCCGGGAATCCTGATAGATGGGCGCCGAATCCGCAACTGCCGGGATTTGTGCTACTTGCGTGCACATGCGCCGGGTGACCTCCGATCGCGGCTCCCTCTTCTATTTATGCCAGCTTTCGAAGGGCGACCCCGCCTTCCCGAAGTATCCCAAGTTGCCGGTGCTCCAATGCTCCGGATATGAACGCGACTATTGAAGACACACGACTTCAGCAGATGTTCTGGAGTAGCATGGAAAAGCAACCCTAAATCGAGAGGATAAGAATGGCCTACTCTGCCGAGATAAGCCGGACCTCCGGCCGGAAAAAGGCGGACGCACTTGCCGATGCGATCAATCACCTTTTACAAAACCTTGTCATTCGGTGTGCAAAAGAAGAAGGTATACGGGACTACTTCAGCATTGGTGTGATCGGCTACGGAAACAAGGTTGGCCCTGCTTTCGCAGGATCGCTAGCCGGAAGAGAGATTGTACCGATCAGCGATGTAGGCAACATGCCTGCCAGGGTCGAAGAGCGGATAAAGAAATCAGACGACGTGGCAGGCGGTATTCTGGAACAAATTTTCTGGATCGTCCACGCCGCCGATCAAGTTGAGTGGATCAGAGACCTCGCAATTACTATCCGCACTTCGATCGGTCCTGAGCGCGGCCTGATCGGGGCGCGCGTGAATTTGGCATCTCCTCCCAACCGCTCCTCGTGCAGGTTATCACCACAGCCCCATTTATCCGGACATGAACGCAAGGCTCTCAGGGAGCGCAGCCCGTCGCGATAAGTACTTTATTTGCGAGTTCGCAAATTCGTGTATTGCTCAATCTTCGGAGCGGCCCGCGCGACTGCACCAGGATCTGCTTTCGAACTACCGTGATATCCTCGGCTCGCGCCGCCGAGTCGGACTGCAATCCCGTCTCGCCCGCCGTAAGCTGGACGTGCGTCGGGGCGCCTTTGTGAATACTCGTTGTCAGAGGGACAACCAAGACCGTGTCAGCCCGTTCATGACGATTCCGGGCATCCACCGACACAATAACCACGGGCCGGCGGCCTTTTTCCGGTGGATCCGAAGGTAGCTGCGCAAACCATATTTCGCCACGAAGAGGAGATCTGTGGATGGCACTTATCGCCCGCGCTGGAATTCGTTCGTGGCAAAGTCGCCCCATTCGGCAAGCTCGGCCGCTTGCTGGTCCGACAGCGAGGAGTAATAAGCATCGACAGACTTCGCGATCTTCGCCCGCTCCTCTTGTCGGCGAACGGCTTGTAAGATTTCCTCCAGAATGGATGAGATGGACGCGGCACAGCGGCGCTTGCGGATCGTTTCGAGAAAGGCTATTGACTCTGGCGAGAGCGTGTAACTCTTCTTGGCTTTGCGTTCCGCTCGCTTCGTTGAGGTAGGCACAGTAATCCTACCTTCAATCATACCGCCGTGCGCACCGGATGGTCGGGTTCGGGCGCCCCCTACTTCGCTAGCGATCGCGCGGCCGCCAGCGCCGTCTCGTAATTCGGATGATCGGCTACTTCTTTCACGTATTCCACGTGCTTGATGGTGTCGTCTTTATCCAATACGAAAATCGCGCGGCTCTCGATCCGCATGTCTTTAATCAGCGTCCCATACTGCTCGCCGAACGAGCCGGACCGGTGATCGGACAACATCTTGACTTTGTCCACTCCGTAATTCCCGCACCAGCGCTTCTGCGCAAACGGCAGATCCATGCTGATGGTGAAAATCGCCACGCCCGGCAGCTGCGCGGCTTCTTCATTGAAGCGCTTAGTCTGCGCGTCGCACACCGGCGTATCGAGCGAGGGCACCACGCTGAAAATCCGCACGGCCTTTCCAGTCGCCGCCAGGTTTACGGGCTTCAATCCGTCATCCACCGCGTTGAAATCGGGCGCCTTTTCGCCGGCCTTCAACTCCGGCCCTAACAGGGTCAGCGGATTGCCTCTCATCGTCGTAGCTCCAGGTCTCTCCATGGTTCTCCTCAGGGTGTTTTGATTGGATCACCTATTGTAGCAACTCGTCGAGCTTGGCCAATTGGCTGGTTGGCAGTTGGCATGTGTAGTTGCTGCAGACGTACGCTGTGGGTTGGCCGTCCAATGCGTGCATGCTCGACGCACCGGGGAAAAATGGCGCGCCGGCGCGAAGCGTGATGGTGTGCGGCAGAAATCTCGAGCGAACGTGCTTGAGAAAGTCCTTTGCCTCGCCCGCCAGAACCACCTCACGCCGAGGAGCCAGATAATAGTCGAGCCCCACCAGCATCTGCGGCACCGCGACGGACTGCTGCGTAATCTTCCCCCCCAGTGCTTTCAGCGTTCGCTCGGCCGCTTCGCGATACTCCGCGCGATCGGTGAAGTGCGCCAGCCGGAGCAGATCCACCAGTGCAACCGCGTTCCCCGATGGTTCAGCGCCATCGTAATCGTCCTTCATGCGCAGCACCAGGCTGCGATCGCCAGCCGCCGTGCTGAAGAACGCGCCATCCGCCCTGTCCTCGAACAGCTCCAGCATCTTCGATGTCAGACGCATCGCGGTCTCGATGTGCCGCGGATCGAAGCCGGCTTCATAAAGATCCAGCAGCGCGCCGATGAAAAACGCATAGTCGTCCAGGAAACCTGCAATCGCCGCGTCGCCATCGCGATACCGTCGCAACAGTGTTCCCGACGTCGCATCGTACATGCGCGTCAGGATGAAGTTCGTTGCCCGCTCGGCTGCGCCGAGGTACCGCTCATCGTCCAACACCTGCGCGCCCTTGGCGAACGCGGAAATCATGAGCCCATTCCAGGCCGTGAGAATCTTGTCGTCCAGGTGCGGACGGACGCGCCTCGATCGGATGGCCAGCAGCGCCTCCTTCGCGGACTTTAACTCCGCCTCGGTGGCATCGTCCAAGGCGTTGCGCAAATACAGAATGTTCTTGCCCGTGAACTCGCCATGCGGATCGTCGGGGACGTTGCCATTCGGCTCCACGCCATAGATCGCGGCCGCTTTCGGGAACTCCTTCAGCTCCTCCGCGCTCCACACATAGAACGCGCCCTCGCCCTTTTCCTTCGGATTCGCTGGGTCAATCACGCTATCGGCATCCTCCGCCGAATAGAAACCGCCTTCGCTATCCGTCATGTCCCGCAACACATAATCCAGCGTGCTCCGGGCGATTTTCGCGTAAGACGGATCGTGCGTGATCTGGAACGCCTCTAAATAAGAGACGGCCAGCTGCGCCTGATCGTACAGCATCTTCTCGAAATGCGGCACAAACCAGCGCTCATCGACGGAATAGCGGTGAAATCCGCCGCCCAATTGATCGTGCATGCCGCCGTTGGCCATCGCGCGCAAGGTGGCGAGCGTCATCTCCAGCGCGTCTTCTTTTATGTCCGCGTCAGGCGATCCGCCATCGGCCGCGCCAACCGAATATCGCAACAGGAAATTGAAAACCACCGGACGGGGAAACTTCGGCGCGCCGCCGAATCCGCCATGCGCCGAATCGAACATCCTACGGAAGTGCTGGAATCCAGAATCCAGAATCGTGGCGTCCGGCAAGACGCCCGATGAACCGGACGCGCCGGAATACCGCGCCAATTGTGCGATCACATCGCCGCTCGATTCCACGATGCGCCCGCGTTCCTTCTGCCACGCCTCCGCGATCCGTTGCAAAATCGCGCCGAACCCGGGCCGCCCATAGCGATTATCCGGCGGAAAATAGGTACCGCCAAAGAACGGCTTCAGCTCCGGCGTCAGGAACACCGACATCGGCCAGCCGCCGCCGCCCGTGGACGCCTGGACGAACGTCATGTAGATTCGATCCACATCCGGCCGCTCTTCGCGATCCACCTTCACCGGCACGAACCAGCGATTCATGATCGCCGCCAGCTCTTCGCTCTCGAACGACTCGCGCTCCATCACGTGGCACCAATGGCACGTAGAGTAGCCGACGGACAAAAAGATGGGCTTGTCTTCCGCGCGCGCCTTCTCAAACGCGGCCTCGCCCCACGGATACCAATCCACCGGATTGTGCGCGTGCTGCTGCAGGTAAGGACTCTTCTCGCTGACCAGATGATTCGCCAATTGTGTTCTCGCGTTTCTCGCCTTTCCACTGTAGCGTGCATGTCCGTAATCCGTCCGTGGAGGCGTGCGCGCATTGTGGCGCAAGCACTCGTGCTTGCAGCGTTCACACTCGTGTGAACGATTGTTGTGTTGGCACGATTGCCAACACGGCACGCAAGAGTGCGTACGCCACACGATGCTTGTATCGATAAGGCGGCTGTGGGCTGCCGAGACACGCCCCAGCGTCCCGCTAGCGCAGCTTCGCGTACTCCGCTCTGGCTTTTTTCAGAACCGGAACGCCCGGATCGGCATCCTTCCACAGCGTGAGAAAATTTTGATACTCTGTTCTCGCCTTCCCGCCATCTCCGGAAAGCGCATACGCCCGGCCCAGCCCCAAGTGCGCCAGTGGACCGATCAGTTCGTTCTGCACCAGCCCCGGCCACGCCAGCATCTTCTGGAATTCAGCGGCCGCGGCCCTGCCATTGTTGGCTGCCAGGTACGCTTCCCCTCGCACATAGATCGGGAAAAGCACCAACGACACCTCCTGCCCGGTCTGTCCCAGTTCGTAGGGCGTCGCGGCGGCCAGGGCTTCGATGGCATTCTCGGGTTCACCGCGTTCCAGCGCGACGGACGCCCGGATTACAGGCAGCGAGTTATATTGCACCGGCGTATTTTCCGGGTATCGCTTGCCGAGATCGTCCACCAGGCGTGCGACGTCCGCGGACGCTCCCGCCATCGCCAGCACCGCAGCCGACAGCGTCTCCACATCCGGACCGTCCCCCAGTGCCAGTGCATCCTTGGCTTGGCGCTTCGCCAAATCCAGATTACCCACCAGCGCTTCACGCACCGCAGCCTCGGCCTCATACGCGGGAACCGTTCCCTTGTGTCCCGATCGCGATGCGGCTTCCTCGGCACGCTTGGTCAACTCCCTCGCTTGCGCAAAATGTCCGCCATAGGCAGCGGTGTCCGATTCAAAGGAAAAGATTAGGTCGTCGGAGTCCGACTTTTTCAGCGCCTCGGAAACCTCCCTCTGCATTCCGCCCGCATCGTGCCTTAGAAACTCAAGCAGATAAAGATTGTCATCAAGGAAAGAAGAACCGAGTTTACGGCTCTCCGCTTCGTGCGCGACGGCCATGGCATCGTCCAGGCGATTCAGGAAAAGATACGCAACGAACAAGTTTGAATAGCTCTTCGCCGCTCCGGGAGTGAGCTTCATCGCTTCCAGGTGTGCGGCCAGGCTCTGGTCATAGTGGCCCAGACAGGCCTCCATGCCGCCCAGATTCGTGAATCCGGAGGATTGGCGCGGGTAGACCCGGGTGGCCAGCACCAGCGATTTGCGCGCTCCTTCGCAATCTCCCAGCACCAAGGCGTAATAGAAGGCCTCAATGCCGAGCCGCTCCCGCTCGCTGACGCGCTCGCGCAATTGGTAAGCTTTGCGGATGTTATCCGCGGCCTGGGAACTTTCGTCGTGGTTGAAGTAATCCACTCCCAGCCCCTCATAAGCCGAGGCGAAGTTCGGATCCAGGCGCACGGCCCGCTGGTACAATGACACGGCTTCCGAGCCCCGGTTCAAACCTTCGACCCGGCGGCCAAGACTGTAGGCCTGCAGCGCTTCGAGCGAAGGCGTGGTCACGCTTTCCGGCGCCACGTCGTATTTCTGGACAGAGGCCAGCGATTCACCCAGCTTGCGGCGGGTCTCGGAAGCTATGTTTCCCAAAGCGTCCAATACATGGTTCTTGTCCGCGGCCTGGGCCACGGAGCTCGATAACGCCTCAGCCGTGGAGCAATTGGTCGCATTCAACGTGAGCAGGTAGCGCGTGCCAACCTGTGCGATGGATCCATCCAGCACAGCAGAGCTCGCCGTTCGCTGGCATACTTCGCGTGCCACTTCGGGCGTTAGTTGCGCGTCCTTGGTCTTCGTCATCAGCGCCAGGGTCTGAGCGACGCTCTGATCGGGGAGCAAATTCAAAAAGGGCGATTGTTGCAATTGCGCCAAAAGTCCTTGCCGCAACGTGCCGTCGAAGACCGGGTCGCCGGTGCGGTTGGCGAAATCGGCCAGCACCACTGTATCCTTGGTGGTCAACTTGGGTGCACGATGAGTGAGGAAATAAGCCACTGCCCCTGTTGCTACAATCCCGAGTGTCGCCACAATGGCCAGCGCCGCCGCCACGATCGCTTTGTTCCAGGATCCCGGCGGCGTCAACTTAACCAGCGCCGAGCTCTCTTCAATCACTACGCGTGACCGCGAGTGGCTCCGGACGACGAAATCCTCTTCCTTCTCTAGCCTCGTCTCTGGGATGGCCACCGTCGCCGGGATGCTCCGCACCTTCTGCGCGAACCGATACCCCCGGCCGGGCACGGTAACGATGTAGGCGGAATCCTGCGCCCGCTCTCCCAACGCTTTTCTGAGCTGGAATATGTGCTGCGCCAGGTTCGATTCTTCCACGAACGTGTCCGGCCACAGCAGCTTCATCAGGTCGTCTTTTACCACCACCTGTCCGTCGTGCTGGGTCAGAGCCAGGAGCAGATCGAAGGCCTTCGGAGAGAGCGGAATGGGCAGCTCGCCGCGCAGCAGGAGGCGCTGTTCCGGATCGATCCGGAAGGGGCCGAACTCCAGTAAGTGCTTGACTGAGTTATCCATAGCAGCCTTAAGAAACTATTCAAAACTTATTAATCGCTTCTTGAAGACTTTTGAGCCGCGCTTCGGCCAAGATGGGTTCGGTTCAGCGGAAATCGGCCGAACGCAGCGTCAAGCATGCGACGAATTCTATCATGATCGGGCCGCGCGACAGAGGGTGGGCCGTACCACCACCGCTGATGGAACAAGGAGGGATTCCGATGACGTTCAAGAAACTATGCATAGCTATCGGGGCGGTAGCGTTGGCGGGAGTTGTTCTCTCGCTCATCGCCCCCAAAGCGGTGCAAGCGGCCGCCTATACGCTGGTGGTTGTCGCCAATACTTCGGCCCATCCGGTGCTGACCGCGGACGTAAACAAATCTGCGGCGCAAAATGTCGAGCTGGCCTGCTCCGCCATCTCCGGATCGCCCACCTGCGCGCTGGTCTCACCCAACGGCAGCCTGGACTTCGCCACTTCCTGGACCGTGCCGGAGGGAATGAATTTCATCATCACGGATGTTGAGATTCTGACGGACGCCGCTTCTGGATCGTTTCAAACCCACTTTAGCCTCCAGTGGACACCTCCTGGGGGCGCCCTCAGACAGGAGAACTGGTATGCCCCGGCGAACGGGCTGAACACGCAGTTTCAATTTCCGAACGGTGTCGTCGTGCTGCCAGGTTC
>JBEKLB010000227.1:0-10841 GCA_050010415.1 Bryobacteraceae bacterium
TAGGGCCTTCACGCTGGGCGCTGGCAACGGCAAGGTTGGCCCGGCGAATATGCCCAACTTCAAGGGCTTATTTCAACGCGAGAAGAATGCGCGACAAGGGTTCTGGGAACATCACGAGTACCTGACATTCCGTGATGCGCTGCCGATTGATGAACGCGGGCCGTTTATCTTCGGCTATTGGACAGGTTGCAGGCTTGGGGAGATTCTTGCCCTTGAGTGGCCGCAAATCGATCTTGAAGGCCGGGCCGTGCGCCTGCGAGCTGACCAGACCAAGCCGGGCGAAGCTCGGATCATTCCCATCGGCGGGCCGGGTGGCGATCTGTACGACATGCTAGTCACTCAGAAGCAGCGCCGCGCTGACCTTTGCCCCGGTTCGCAGTGGGTGTTCTTCAGACAAGGCAGCAAGTACCTGAAGCGCGAATCACCACGGCGCGGCCAGCAGGTCACAGACATTCGCAAGGGCTGGGCAAAAGCTGTCAAGGAAACCAGTATCAACCGCTTGTTCCACGACCTGCGGAGAACTGGGGTCAGGAATCTGGTGCGCGCGGGCGTGCCCGAGAAAGTCGCGATGCTCATTAGCGGCCACAAGACCCGCAGTGTTTTCGAGCGGTACAACATCGCTGATGAACGCGATTTGCATGACGCTGCTGACAAGCTACTCAGGCACCTGAAGGGAACGAACTGATGGTAGCGGTGAGACCGCAGAGACGAACGACACCGCAATTGGCGCTGTCATCTAAAGTCTTCGGCAACGTGCCGCTTTTCAAGCAACGTTTGCGGATGTGCTCAAGCCGGAATTAAGACCAACGAATCCCTGCCGGGATTGTAGCGGTAAACTTCATGGCGGACCGGATCACGAAGCTCAGCCAGCCCCAGCATGTACTTTAGAATCGCGCGTGCTGCAATCGATTCAACCGGCAGGTAGACAGTACCGTGGAGGGACCCATCAACCCAGACCTCTAGCAGCCGCGAAATTCGTTCTCCTCTTACACTTACCATTTCATCCATTATCTCCTATAAACGCAGAGCTGGATCATGTTGTCCGCGCTCATTTTGGCCGATGGAGAACCAGGGTACAAGTCCGATGAATATCCGGCGTGGGTTCGCACGGCTTTACTTGGTGCTCGCTGCTCTAGCATTTGCTTGGCTAAACAGGAATGTGCGCCAGGAATATACGGACGCCATCCACCAGATTCACGTTAATTATCTTGACTGCGTACCCTCGGCGATGCGCACCGCTTATGGTTCGATCTTCAGGGCATTTCCACGCATGTTGTACGACAGCAATGGCGCACCTGTCTATGACGCAGACCGCTTCCCCGACTATGCGGCGTGGCAGGTATTGGCGCGTAAGGAAACTGAATTGATGGCGCGTGCCGAAAAGACTCGTCCCTCAGTAGAAGGTGCGTGTGCTGATGTACAGAAGTCCAGGGCTTTGTGGCTTCCATGGATCGAGCTTGGGGAGATCGGTTTGAAGGCTTTAGCACTCGGGGCTGGTTACTGGGCGTTGATAGGGCTGGGGCGGGTTGCTCGCTGGGTCTATCGGGGATTTTTAGCGGCCTAAAGTCATGGGTCCTTTGCCAAGCGATTCTAAGCCCGGAAAATTTGTTTTTCGACTGCCGGACCGGACGTGCGCGAACCTCTGCCGGATGCTAAGATGGTGACGCAATGGACACACGGAACATCAAGATTGACAAGTGGCTCACAGCACGAACCCGTGCGAACCGGCAGGGTCAAAGGGTGTTTAGCACATTTCTAGCACAAACCCGAAATCGGGCTCTTTACGTTGTCCGTAAGTAGTTAATTCTAAAATGCGCGCCCGTAGCTCAGTTGGATAGAGCGTCTGGCTACGAACCAGAAGGTCGGGTGTTCGAATCACTCCGGGCGCACCATAATAACACCGACTTGCTTCTGACCACTAAGGTGCGGCGTATCGCTTTCACCGACGGTCACGCCGAGCTGGCAATCAAGGTTCGTTGATCAAGCACGTCACCGGCAACATTCCCCACTCGAGCGCCGACGCTCTGGTCAACACCGTGAATACTTCTGGTCTTTACTCCTGCGCTCGAAGGCGAATTCTCGCCCACCGGACCTGTATGGGCCGTCCAAAACCGAAACGCCCGCAGCCGACGGCGCAGTAAGGACAAATGCCCTCGGTGACACTGGCGCCACGCAGCCGCGATGCCTTCCCCAGCGTCTGTGTGCTGAACGGTTCCCGAGAAATTTTTGGGCGTTTGGTTAGTGGGAGGCGGAACATAGCAATCCTATTGGAGCAGGTGCATGTGTAATGCCGTTAGCGAAGTTCCGTGTCAAGCCAGACCCGCGGAGCTCCCTTTCATCAGAATGAATGAGTTAGATAACGTTTGAGCTCAACGGGAATCACAAGAAGGCCTTTTTGTGTCGTGATGCCGACACAAGGGTCCCCCAATGGCCACCAGAAGCATCCAACGCTTACCGGGTGTGGGAGATTTCCGCAGCGTCAACATCGGAAAAGCCGGACCGCTTCAGCGGCAATCTCACTTGAAAACTTGTTCGCCCTGGCTGAGACTCAAACGAGACTTCTCCGTGGTGGGCGCGAACGATCCGGTATACGGTGTCCAAGCCTATTCCTGTGCCTTCGCCGACGCCTTTGGTGGTGAAGAATGGCTCAAAGAGATGAGGCTTCACCGCATCGGAAATGCCGGGTCCATTGTCGATAATCTCAATGAGAACGAAATCGAGCTCTCTGGAGGTTCGAATGATCAACTCGCCCTTGCCGCCCATGGCATCGACGGCATTGTCGATGAGATTCGTCCAGACCTGATTCAACTCACTTCCTCGCGCTAATATCCTGGGAAGGTTGGAGTCAAACTCGCGCTTCACTTCCACACCGCGTTTCAATCGGAATTTCAGCATGGTCAGGGTGCTTTCCAAAGCGCGGTGAATGTCGACTTCCTGCTCCGGCGCCTGGTCCATGTAGGTGTATTCTTTGATCGCTCGGACTAACTCGGAAATTCGGCCTGTACTGACCTCGATTTCACGCGTCAGTCTTTCAGCGCCGACGGACGAAACCAGGCGCGCAAGGATGTGAGCCATCACGTCGTCTGGAAAACGTCCGCCCAGTTTCTCCAGCGCGGCACTATCCACGCCGGCATCCACCAGGCCTGAAGCAAGCCGGGACGCGTTCGGGATTTTTCGGCGGTTCAGCCAGGCGGCCAGCTCCTCTTCGATATCGCTCTGTTCCAGGGCATCCAGCGGAGGCTTGGACGCCAATTGGTCCATCAAATTCTCCTCAAAGGAAGCCAGCTCCGAACGTTCCAAGCAAGAAAGCGAATCGTCATCCAGCGTCTTGTTGATTTTCCGGAGCTCCTGCATGCACTCGCGCAGACCCTGCGCCGCCCGGACAGCCGCCGCGGCTGGATTGTTCAATTCGTGAGCCAATCCGGCGGAGAGTTTGCCAAGGGCGCTTAACTTGTCGCGCTGCTGTTCCGCACGGCTGTATTCGCGAATTCGATCGGCTAAGACACCAATCAAGCGCGGCAGCAGCTCCGGAATGCGCCGCAGCATTTCCTCAAAATGATCCTTGTGCAGACGGAGACCCCAGGTGGGCTGGGTAGCCCGGGCTGTCATCCCGAAGTGGGTCATGCGCGAGAACGGCAGCATGCCGGTTACCTGCCCGGCCTGGGCCACGAAACCTGGCGCGTCCCCTCCTCCGTTTTCGCGTCGTCCACGCACTTCCCCATCGAGCAAAACGAACAGCGCATCCGCCGGATCGCCTTCGTGTATGACAACGTCCCCGGCGGAGAGCTTGATTTCTTTGGCGCTGGATACAAACCAATGCAGCTGGTCGTCGCTCAGATCGGAAAAAATATCGATCTTCCGCAGCGCGGCTGCGGGAGTCTGGGAGGGCGGATGGGTCATGATACGTTGCTCAAGTATTGATGAACGAACTGGATTGCGACGGAGCCTTCGCCCACCCCGGAGGCCACTCGCTTCACCGAACCATATCGCACGTCTCCCACCGCGAAGACGCCCGGGATGTTGGTCTCGAGCAGGCTGGGATCACGCTCCAACGTCCAGCCCCGCGGCCGCTTACCGGGTTTGAGCAGATCCGGACCCGTAAGTATAAACCCTCGCTCGTCGCGCTCGATGGCGCCTTCGAGCCACGAGGTCCGAGGCTCCGCGCCGATGAAGACGAACAGCGAATTTGCCCGCACCCGGGTTACATCACCGGTGCGATCGCAGACCAAAGACAGCGCTTCCAAATGATCGTCGCCGTGTACCTCTACCACGCGCGTCCGATATTCCACGTGAATGTTCGCGGTATTTTGAACTTGCTCCACCAGGTATTGCGACATAGTGGCGCCGAGTGAATCGCCGCGAACCAATATAACCACGCGCCGCGCGTACTGCGAGTAAGACATGGCCGCTTGTCCCGCGGAGTTTGCGCCGCCGACGATGTACATGTCCTCGTCTTTGCACGAAGCCGCTTCCGTCATGCTGCCGCCGTAGTAAACGCCCGCGCCCTGCAACCGATCCATTCCGGGAATGTCCAGTTTGCGCCACTGAACGCCGGTAGCCAGCAGCATGGCATGGCAGGACAACTCGGTGCCGTCGTTCAAGCGCAAAAAGCGATAAGGACCGTCCACCCGTAACGCAGTGACTTCCTGAGGCGAAACGATTTCCACGCCAAAACGACGCGCTTGAGCCACGGCGCGCCGCGCCAGGTCGCCGCCGGTCAGACCCGAAGGAAAACCGAGGTAGTTTTCAATGCGCCCACTTAGTCCCGCTTGGCCTCCTGGCGCCTCTCGTTCCACCATGATGGTCTTCAAGCCTTCCGAAGCGCCATACACCGCTGCCGCCAGTCCGGCGGGACCGCCACCCACGATCGCCAGGTCGTAGAATTCAAGTCCGGCCCGGGTGCGCAAGCCAAGCCTCTCGGCAAGATCCTGCGTACTCGGTTCGGATACACACTTCCCGTCCGGGAACATGACCAGCGGCAGCTTGAGCTCATCGGGAGCGAAGCTCTTTATTAGATGGTCCACTTCTTCGTCCCGGTTGGCAGCGTCGGCATCCAGCCACTGATAGGGAACTTGGTTTCTCGCGAGAAAATTGCGAATGTCGTGGGACTTGGAAGACCAGCGCGTCCCCAGCACGCGAATTCCCTCGAAGGGCGGATGGAAGTTCGCGGACCAGTCATTGAGCAAATCGTCCAGGACGGGGAACAGTTCCTGCTCCGGCGGGTCCCATGGTTTCAGCAGGTAGTGATTGAGTTGAACGTCGTTGATGGCTTTGATTGCCGCATCGGTGTCGGCGTAAGCAGTGAGCAGGGTCCGCTTGGCGTCGGGATAAAGTTTGATCGCCTCCTGGAGCAATTCCACGCCGTTCATTTCCGGCATGCGATGATCCACCAGCAGCAGTGCCACGGCATCGTTCCGCTGCTTTAGGCGGCGCAAAAGATCGAGTGCGGCGCGGCCGGATTCCGCGCGCAGTACGCGATAGTGCTCCTCGTAATGCTTCTTCAGGTCGCGTTCCACGGCCCGGAGAACTTCCGGATCGTCGTCCACGGTCAGTATCACTGGCTTCTGCATGCTTGGGTCAACCTTTACTTATTATTGCTTGCTGTTCTCGCGGCGGTTTTGAGATGAACGATCCACGTTAGTGATAACTATTTGATGCCAGAGCCCTTTCTAAGGGATCACATTCTTCTTCACACCGCGTCGGCCGTGGGACGCGGCAGGTCATGCAGGCGGAACCGGTCCAGATGATACGCAAGCATAAACGAGAAATAGTTTGTTGCGGTTTTGCAAAAGTTCTGTGGCGAGCGGAAGGCTGCTTGACCGGAAATCAAGGGTTTGCGGGCCGAAAATGTAATCGTGGGGCCGTAAAACGGTATCAGACTCCGTTCGCCGCAAAGATCTACAAGCTTGTTCCGCTAGGAAGCCGCTATAACGAAAGGATTATGATATTGAACGGTCATCGTGGCTTTGGAACAGCGGTTTTGGCAGCTTCGCTTTTCTGTCTGTGCGGTCCTTCGCGCCTGACGGCACAGCTTGCCTCGATCGTCGGTGAAGTTTCCGATCCCGCCGGCGCAGCCGTGGTCGGCGCCATGGTCCACGCGAAGAATTCGAGCACGGGGCTCGAATGGAACGTCAAAACCCGCAGCCAGGGCGACTATTCCTTCGAATTGCTCCCGCCAGGCACCTACGTCGTCGAAGCCTCGGCGCCCGGCTTTGCCCTCTCCCGCGCGGCCAAGATCCAGTTGTTGGTAAACGCCACATCGCGAGTCGATCTCCGGCTGGTTTTGGCATCCGTAAAAGAAAATGTGCAGGTGGCCGCCCAGGCGCCACTGGCTGAAACCGAGACGTCGGAGCAAGGCTTGGTGGTTAGCGAAGCCATGACTCACGACCTGCCGCTCAATGGAAGAGACTTCCTACAGCTGGCAAAACTGGCGCCGGGAGTCACCACCGCGACGGATAATGTCGCTTCCTCCGCCGGGCCTATCAATGCCGACGGCCAGCGCGATCTGTCCAACAACATCATGATCGATGGCATCAACGCCAATGCGGGCGGCAGCGCCAATGGACGCATCAGCCTCGCGCCCGGCAACGACCCGGCGGTCGGCCAGTCGGGAAGTAGCATGGGACTGGTATCGGTGGACGACGTGGCCGAGTTCAAGGTCCAGACGCAGACGCAAACCGCGGAGTTCGGTAGCTTTTCAGGCGCCGTGATCAACGTCACCACTAAGAGCGGCACCAACCAATTCCATGGAAGCGCCTATGAGTATCTGCGCAACAGCGATCTGGACGCGAACAACTTCTTCAACAATGCCAACGGTCTGCCGCAACCCCCGGCGCGCAACAATTTCTTTGGTGGAACGCTGGGCGGCCCCATCCGCAAAGATCGCACGTTCTTTTTTGTATCCTTCGAGGGACTGCGGCAGGCGGTGGGAGTGAGCGTGGACGCGCGAGTTCCCTCGCTCCAGGCGCGCCAGTCGGCTAGCCCGGCCGTCCAATCTCTGATCGACGAATACCCGCTGCCGAACGGCCCGGCCAACGGCGACGACACCGCCGGCTACGTCGCCACCGCCACGAATCTGGTGAATGAAACCGACTTCAGCCTGCGTCTCGACCATCGTTTCAGCGACAGCGACGATTTCTTCGCGCGCTACTCCTACAGCGACTCCACCAGCCAGTTGCGCGATTTCTACCTGAATACGATGGCCAACAATCACACGAACCTCGAAAGCGCGAGCCTCTCGGAAGTGCATCGCTTTACCCCGCAGTTATTCAACGAGGCCCGCTTTGGATTCGTGCGCAGCGCCAACAGCACGATCGGCGCCGCGGACGGCTTCGGCGGAGCGGAGCCGATCCCGCTGAACGCCGCCGGCGACGCTATCCTGCCCGGCATCGACGTCTTCAGCCTGCCGTACGCCGAGTCGCCCACGCCGCCCGAATTCCAGAACAACAATCTGTTCAGCTTCAACGACGACGTGACGTATATTCACGGGCGGCACACCTTCAAATCCGGATTCTGGGTGCGCCGGGTGCAGGATAATCCCAATCTCCAGCCCCTTTCGAGCGGCGTGTATTTTTTCAACACCGTCGCAGACGTGGTCAACAACAATCCGGCGTCGTTCTTCAACCAGGCGGCCGAGACCGATTTCGGAATCCGATTCACCAACTACGCCGCGTATTTTCAGGACGACATCGCCGTAACCCCGCGGCTGAAGCTGAATCTCGGCCTGCGGTACGAGCTGGACACCGTGCCGACGGAAGCGCACGGCCGCTTCGCACCCATCGTCGGTCTGGGCGATCTCGCCACCGCTACCCTGGGCGCGCCGGGCGCGCCGGTGCACAACGGCGATCACGACAACTTCGCCCCGCGCATCGGGTTCGCCTACCAGCTCACCAATGACTCCAAGACGGTATTGCGCGGCGGAACCGGGATCTTTTACGACATCCCCACCGTCAACGCCACTCAATTGGCTTTCGGGCCGCCGTTCAAGATCACCAACTTCCTGCTCGGCACCGCTTCGGGCGGTTCGGTCAGCGTGCCCATCGATCCGTCGCTGCTGGTAACCACCATCACCGGCTTACCGCCTTTCGGCAGCGCGATCGTCTACAACCCCACCCACTTTCGAACGCCGTTCGCTTACGAATACAATCTGAACCTGCAACGCCAGGTGACCAAGGACCTGATTGTGCAGGCCAGCTATGTTGGCTCGCTGGGACGGAATCTGATTCGCATGCAGCCCTTGAACCTGATGAATCCGGCCACCGGCGCGGCGCCGAATCCCAACTTTGCCACCGGCGCGCTCGATCTCATCGAAACGGACGCCGTTTCCAACTACAATGCGCTTCAGGCGAACGCTACCGAGCGCCTGGCCCACGGCTTGGAACTGACAGTCTCCTACACCTGGGCTCATTCCCTGGACGACGCCTCCAACCCCACGGGAACGTCCGTGAATTCTTCCTTCACCGGATCGAATCCCTACGATTTTCACGCCGAGTACGCCTCCAGCGATTTCGACATCCGGCATAACGTCATCGTCGCGTTCACCTACCAATTGCCGGGCGGGGCGCATTACCGGAAGCTCACTAACGGGTGGTCCGTACAAGGCTTGTTTACCGCGCACACCGGTACGCCGTATACGCCGCTGCTGGGCGAAGACATCGCAAGCGATGGCGATCAGTTCGCCGCCAACAACCAGCGCCCCAACATCGTGCCCGGCGTGCCGCTGTACATTTCGTCGTCGGCGCCGCCGTATCAGGTGGCTAACCCCGCGGCGTTTTCAATTCCCGCCGCCGGCACCTTCGGCGATGCCGGGCGCAACATCCTGCGCAACCCTGGATTGGAACAATTCGACGCCAGCCTTCTCAAGAACACCAGGATCAGTGAGCGAGTAACCGCGCAATTCCGCGCGGAATTTTTCAACGTGCTGAATCACGCCAACTTCGCCTCGCCCGCGGCGAGCGGCAACAACCTGCTGACGGCGGGAAGTTCGTTCGGCCTGTCGCAGGAAAGCGCGAACATGTCGAGCGGGGGATTGCTCTCTCCACTGTTCAACAGCGGCGGACCGCGCAGCATTCAGTTTGCTTTGAAGCTGCTGTTCTGAGCGGCACTCCGGCCTCGCAACCCTTCTGGGACCGCATAGAACCGGCTGCTGACACCGCTGCCGGTTTGTCGGCAATGCGCCGAAATGTGGGCAACATGCGGCCGTCGCGAGTCAGGAAAATCCGTGTGTTTCGTGGAGTTTCGAGGGACATTCCACGGCCCTTCACTTGCGCTTCCCCTTATGGCGCTATGAACAACCAGGCACTCCGATATTACATGCACGATGGGCCAATGGCCTTTCGGTTTGAACTGGCGGGAAATCTGGACTACGAAGGTGCGCTCAGACTCGATCAAGACTGGCGCACTGCTTCATCGGCAATCGGCGATCGCAAATTAATTGTCGACATGACGTTCGTTACAAACCTGGACGAAGAGGCAAAGGCGCTACTGAGACTCTGGCATCAGGAGGGCGCGTGCATCGTTGCTAACTCCCCAACCTCGCGAGAATTGGCCGAATCGGTTCTCGGCTGCGCTCTTCCGGCGACGACAGCCCATGGGGCAGTCTCGCATCGAACCTGGCTTCCGTTCCATGCTTCCTTCCTCGCGAGCGCGGTAATCCTGTCGGCATTTGCCGCGATCGCGCTGTCCGCCGAGGCCAAAGCCGCGACCCTAAAACCCGAACCCGTAGCCGCCTGGGATCACTACCTGCAAACGGTAAACGCGAACCTTCAAGACCGGATTCGCCCCGGCGGCCAGTTCCTTTGGACGTTTGAAAATGCCGATCGGGCTGCCAAGGTTCACCTCGGAGAGATCGTCATCGCTCCAGTAACGCGGCAGAATCCGATGAAAGTCGCTGACGGACTGATCCATCACTGGGTGGGCGCGATGTTTGTGCCTGATGGCAAGCTCGAGGACATCCTCGAAATCATTCGCGACTACGATCACTACAAGGATTTCTATCGCCCATCCGTGGTCAAGTCGAAAACGATGGCCCGGACCAGCTCGGACGATAGATTTTCGATGCTGATCATGAACAAGGCGTTCTTTCTCACTTCCGCCTTCGACGCCGATTACCACGCAACTGTGGTGAGGCTCGATGACCGCCGCTTCTATCTTATTTCCAGGACGACACGCGTACAGGAGGTTGAAGAGTACGGCGGACCGGGCGAGTACCGGAAACCAGAGGGCGAGGGGAGCGGGTATATATGGCAGCTCTATAGTATCGCTCGCCTCGCGCAGAGTGACGATGGCGTTTACGTCGAGATCGAAGCCATCGCGCTCAGCCGTCAAGTTCCCGCCGCGATGCGCTTCTTAGTCGATCCGATCGTGAGGCGGGTGTCGTGTAACTCGCTTCTTACTTCGCTTCAGAAGACAGAAGAAGCGGCGGGAGGTAACTCGGCTATGGCCGCCAGGTCGGCCCACGCGACGGCATTTTCGACCAAGAGCTCTCTGCTTGACAAGGTTCATTGAGTCTCCGAGCTCTCGTTCGGAACTGCGCGCACGATGTCGCCACCAGCCCGCTAGCCGCAGCCTTCCAGCTTTGGCTTGGAGGCTGGCCCGAGAGTCCCCACCCTTGGCGACGCTTCCTTAACGACTTCAAAAGCGCTGGCGCTCTAGGGCCGGGATTGTGCCTGCAATGTTGCGAGCCACTGCTGAATCGCGGTGGATAGCTCGATGCGCTTGTCGGAATAAGAGTGATCGGTGGAAAAGTGGACGGTAGTCGCTCGATTGTTCCCCGCGGTGCGCAATGCCGCCGCAAAAGCATTATTAGCTGGAGCCAGGCCGTCATCCGAGCTTACGATCAG
>JBEKLB010000228.1:0-10811 GCA_050010415.1 Bryobacteraceae bacterium
AACGGCTTTCCCATCTACCTGAATGCCGACCACACTCCTTCGATCGAGAAGGCTCGCGAGGCTGCCCAAGCCGGTTTTGACTCAGTGGTGTTCGATTGCTCCGCATTGCCGTTCGAAGAGAATGTGACTAAGACCAAGCAAGCGGTGACCGAGATGAAGGCAATTCACCCGTCAATCGTGGTGGAGGGCGAACTTGGTTTCATCGGCAGTTCCTCTTCTATTCACGACAAGATTCCCGAAAACATGAGCCCGATGACGACGCCTGAACAAGCCAGCGAGTTCGTCCAGCGCACCTGCGTGGATGTGCTCGCGCCGGCCGTGGGTAACATGCACGGGATGCTCAAGAGCATGGTGGACGGCAAGACCAAGAAGCACGTGGATCCGGCGCGCATCGCTGCCATCAAGGGCGCAACGCGAAAACCTCTCACTCTGCATGGAGGATCCGGTACCGACGACCAAGGGTTTCTGGACGCGATTGAAGCCGGAATCACGATCGTCCACATCAACACGGAATTGCGGGTGGCGTGGCGCCGTGGAATGGATTCCGCGCTGGCGAGCAAGCCGGACGAAGTAGTGCCCTACAAGCTGCTGCCGGATGTGGTCGAATCGGTTAAACGGGTTGCGTATTCGCGCCTCCGTCTATTTAATACATCCCTCAAGGGTGCTGCAGCACACTAATCGTCGTGTGGCCGAATGCGGTAGCCTCGGGTATTTTCTAAACGGAGCGTCCCGACATTACTGCGTTGGTTCGGAGCAATCAAAGCTGAGGTGGTTTCAACAGATCGCGAGGGAAGACAGAATCTTTGAAACCACCAGCTCCTCAGTGGCTTCATAATCTTGATTGACGTTGTAGGTGATGAAAACCATCAAGTGACCAGAGCGGACCCACCATTTGCGCCAAAATAAACCGTCTTCTCGATGGCCTGCGGTGAAGCCAAAAAATAGCCCGAGACCAGCAGGCTCGATTCGCACGCCAGGGCGCCCAATGTGATCCTCGGCAAAGTCCCGCAGGTCGTCGTCACTAACGATTCCGGTATCCTTGCGAGCGGCGCTAATCTGAAGCACGCCGAGGGGCGGTTTCGCACTAAATGTTGAACAAGCGTTACTTCGATGCCCGGACCAGTTGGCTGGCAAGTCGACTGACCACCATTCGCTTTTGTAGACCATGGCTTGGCGTCGATCCTTCAGGTTACGAACTTCAGAAGTGATCGTACCAGCCCGTCGGGCGAGGAGAGTACCTGGGTCGAAAGAATCGCGAATAACGCTTTCGCGCTGTTTCTGTGCGCTGATGCGAAGACACGACGTGCCGTCCTCCCCCGGCACCCCTTCCTCGCTCGCAACGCTTCCTTCGCCGCGTTGCCAGAGATCATGAAACTCGGCGACCGCGCGGCACAATTTTCCGCTACTCAGGCCGAACCATTTCCATCGCGATCTGGCTCGTCAGTCGGCTTGTCAATTGGTCAATCTGACGAAGCAAGGGAACGAATGTTGCGCCATGCTCTGAGAGCAATAGTCGCGATTCGTCCGTGCGACACAATTCCAGCGTCTGCTCCAGGAGTGCGAGGGAGTCCGCAGACATAGTTTCTTCTTGCGTCGTCTTACCCTCCATTTGATCCGCTACATTCTCGAGCATCTGAGCGGAAGACTCGTCATACGTCTGAAGGGAGCCAATCACGGCCTCTGGCAATTCGAAGCCGGGCAACTGCAGACGGTACTTGAGGGATGCAACCCGCATCAGGAAGAGCGCCCGCAATTGAGGTTGCCACCGCCGGATGCGGTCGCGCAAAGCCAGATCCTGGCGCCGCGAGGGACCGAATTCGAGAAGCACCCCATCGGCCAGCGATCTCACGTTATCGAATTTGGTGTTGATCGTATCGCGAAGGGCAGAGGTGCGCTGGATGGCTGGCCGGAGGTCAGCTGAAACCGGTTCCCGTGCGACCTGAGCTAGCAGACGCAAAGTGGAAATAAACGTTTTCCTCATCGCGACACCCGCCGGGGCGCTCCACAGTTGATCGAATATCAACCACATCATCAGCAGCCCCAGCGCGACCCCGGCAACCCGGTCCCTCGCCACGGTGAGCGACGTCTCCCTCGCGAACTTCTGATTGATGTTGATCACGTAAAACACCGCGCCCATTTGCAGCCCGAAGAATGATAATCGAGGGCTGGACGTCATGAACCACGCGGCCAGCGCTGTGACGAGCACGAAAAAAACCGTGAATGCCGTAATCGAGTCGAGGTGCGGCAGAATGAACACCTGGCTGCTCATGCCGATGACAAGGCCACCCACCACGAAGCCCGCGAAACGCAAAACTTGTCTCTGTCGGGATGTACCGATCGTAGAAACCGCAGTCAGGAAACAAGTGAGCATCACCGGTATGGCCATGCCCGGCCAGTCGATAGCGTTATAGATGACGTAACACGCGCTCACTGCAAAGCACCCTTTCAACGCGAACCGAACATGCTCCGGGTTGGTGAACGCGTCGGAGGCGAAAAGCCTTGATTTTGGCGCCTCTTCTGAAGGCGCCTGATTCTCATCGATGTGATACTCGTCGATGGTTTGAGAACCTGCGAATGCTTGCGGGATCAGCGCGATGGTATTTTCCATCTCACGCAGCAGCGGGAGACGATGCGGTTCGTCTTCTGTGTTCACCGTTGTGTTCACCTGTATCGCACCCGGAATTCGCCGGTTCACTAGATCGGCACGGATGCTTGCGACAGTCACGGCCAAGATCCGCAGATGCCCCCGGTCAAAGCTCGAAGGCTCAACACTGAGCTGGGTGAGCGCTGTCGTAATATCCACCAGCCTTCCAACCAGCCCTACCACACCGCTCATCTGTGTCCTGTATTGGGGCGAATAATCCGACCGCAGCAACGCGCGCCGTAATGTTGACGTTCCAAGCATGCCGAAGCGGATGATTTTTTCTTCGGCAGCCTGATCCACCGGGCGCCCCTCGGAATAGCAAATCAACACGCTGTGAATCGCGGCCAAACGGTCGGCGACGGGCGCGACGATATCGTCTCCGGGTCGCATACGTCTGAAGGTCAGCTCTACTACCGAGGTAACAACCACTGCTATGAGCGCCACCAATAAGAGATCCAGCGTGTCTTCGACGTTGGTTTCGGCAGACACGTGCCGGTCCCAAATGGAAATAGCGATGGAGATCACCAGGGCGAAGCCTACAAAGCCTCCGTAGTTGGTGAGTACCGTGAGCGCATAGAAGGCCAGGAAGAGTGAACCGACGATCCAAAGAAAGTGAAGCAGTGGGACGCTGACCACAAGTTGGACGGAGACCAGTACATAGGCCACGCCAGTGGCGGCAAGCAGGAGCACCGTTGCCGCCGAGCTCAGGGTGGCTCGAGGGCTTTCGCGCGAAATCAGCAGCGCATAGATCCCGCCCAGAAACGCATAAGGAATGCGAAACGTGTTGCAGATAATCATCACGAGAGTGGCGGCCAGAACCATGCGCGCCACGGTCACCGCGCGGCCTGGATACGGAGCGAGTTCGTGTTTCAGGAACTCCCATAGCCACGTCGAGGGCCGGGGAACGTACGGTATGTCGTGCGCGAGTGTGGCCACTTCAACTTCCTCGAATCACGACCACCGCTGACTCGCTCACTCGAAACAAATCCTGGGGAGGGTTCTCCACACGCACGCGAACCGGGAAGCGAGTGGCCAAATGCACCCAGTTCAGGGTTCTCTGCACATCTGGAAGCACTGTTCCCATGCGGCCCACCACGTCTGCATCCTGAGTCACCCCGAAGCCGATACTGTCCACCACGCCCGAGAAGCGGACATCTGGTTTCGACATTACGTAGACTTCGGCCCGCATGCCGGGGGCGATATGCTGTAGCTGGCCTTCACGAAAATTGGCCACCGCCCACCAGGTGCGCGCGTCGATCAGTGTGAACACCTGCTGGCCGATGTGTGCGTAAGCGCCCTCTGAAATGGTCAAGTTCGTGACGCGAGCCGCAAATGGCGCATAGACCCGGCAGTTGTTGAGATTGTAGCGGGCTGTCTCTACAGCCGAGGTTCTTGCGCCGCGCTGGTTGACCAATGGTTCCAGTGTGGTCACCGCATTCTGCGCCTGTTCGTGCTGGGCCTGGCTTTGTACCAGCATGGCCCCGGAGCGCTGCTGTTGAGCCAACGTGGACTGTAATCCTGCCTGCGCCAGCCGTAGTTGAGACTCTGCTTGCTTCAGCGCTTGGGCCTCGGCAATCTCCGAGGTCCTGGCCCGATCCACTTGATCGACAGTGACAAACTGCTTCACCAGGAGCGGCTCAATGCGATGCAGGTTATTATTCGCGTAGGTCCACTCCGCAGTGGCGCGGCTGACGCCCTGTTCGGCGTTTGCCACGTCAGCCCGTGCCTGATCCACTCCTGCCGCCGACCGGGTGACGTCGGCTTCCGTGCCTCGAATATTTGCCTGGGAAACAGAAACCGCGCTCACCAGTGCGGCGATCCTTCGCCGCTCGTCCTCGATCTGTCCTTCGAGAGCGGCCTGCTCTGAAACTGCGTTTTCCAGAGCGTAGCGATAAGGCCGATCATCGATTTCATAAAGCAGCTCCCCCTGCTTCACCAACTGGTTGTCGCGTACGTTCAGCCGCAGGATGGGACCCTCCACCTGAGGTGCGATTCCGATGAAGTTGGCGAGTATCTCGGAATCGTCGGTTCGTGGATAGGAGTTCACGCGAGACAGCACCATGAACCCTAGCGCGACTGCGCCAATCACGATAGCAGCGCTAAGAATGCGGCCAAATACTTTTGCCATTTCGATATCCTCCACTAGCGAAAGAAAATCAGCCACAGCGCGCAGGTAGAGAGCGCGGTCAGGCTCGGATAGGTCAGAATTGGAAGCGCGATCGTGATATGAAGGCGCGAGAATAGCCAACGGGCCGCCGCTGTTAGGAGCAGCGCCAGCGCCAGGCAAACCAGCCAAGACGGAAAAAACGAGCCCAAAATGTCGAATGAGGGTGCACGCGTCACGGCCGTTTACTCCTGTTGTTGGATTGAATCGAGTCTCCGGAACGGAACGCCAGATCTGCCAGGGTGGCGAGTACCTGCGTGCGCGCCAGAATGTCCGCCGAGCGGGCTTGGGCCAGAAGCTTCTGGGCCGCGGTAACGTCCAGCTCGTTGCGAACACCGTAATTGTAGGATTCAAGAGCTGCAGCATAGGACTGGCCAGCGGACTCCAGCAGCGCCGTAGCGGCTTCCCGCTGTCGAAAGGCCGTGTTCAAATTCGAATAGGCGGTCCAAACTTCGTCCTCGATGCTATCGCGCGCAGCGTTGACCTGAGACTCGGCCCTGCGGATTTCGGCTTCCGTCTGCATGAGGCGGCTTCGACGCGCCCCTCCGTCAAAAACGGTCCAGTTCAAGCTCAGTGCCACTCCACCCGTTAAGTCAGCTGTATGTCCCATACGCAAGGTTTGCTGCTGCAAGTAGAGCGATTGAGCGGTCGGGTTGGCTCTGACATTCAAGGTGGGATAGTAGGCAGCCTGCGCCTCCTTCCGCTGTGCCTGCGCTAAGCGGATGCCGGCCAATTCAGCCTGCAGGTCCGGACGCTGGTCGAGAGCGCGGTGGGTGGCCTGCTCGATCGTGTCGCCGATCGATTCGGGAGTGGGCACTTCGCCCAGCGGCTCGACGTGAATCATGGTGGCGGCGGGAGCTCCCAAAGCGGTCGCTAAATCACCCCGAGCGATTTGCTCCGCTCCTAACACTGCCTGCAAATCATACTGCGATTGCGCGGTCGCACTGCGAGCCTCCAGAACGTCGGGCAGAGTCGCCAATCCATTACTCAGCCGCTCCTCCGCGGCTTGTTGCACCGCCTGCGCATTAGCCAGACTTGCTCTTGCGGCGGTGTCCTGAGCGGACGCATTGAGCAGGCGATAATAGGCCTGCTGAACTTGAAAGATGAGGTTCCGGTGAACGTCGTTAAAGGCGAAGTTGGTTGCCAGAACTCGCGCGCTCTCCGCGGAGATTCTGCCGCGCCGGGCTCCAAAATCAAGGATTGTGTAGTTGAGATCCAATGCCGTCTGAACCGCCGAATCCGTGTGGCGGTAGAACCGGGTACCAAGAGGAACCTCCTCGCGATCCACTCCCGAGAGCGCCACAGCCGATAGGGTTGGAAATAGTTCGCTGCGCGCGATTCCGAGGGCCGCTGCTTCGGCCCGTGCGTTCTCCCATGCGACACGGGTCTCGGGGTTGTGCGCCTCAGCCAAATCGACCAATTCCGCCAATGTGTAGGCCTTGTTGGGCTCGATAGGGAGCACCGGCTGACGAAGACGCTCCCCCTCGTTTGTGATCCCTCGTTCGTAGAAGGTATGCCAGGGGCGATCGGGCGACGCCGGAGGACCTTGAGCGAAGACCGGGATGGCCGCCATCAGAACCACGAGGGGAACCATTGTCCGAGGCCGACCTTGCGATGTCCGGCGATGCTGTGAGCTCGGCAATTTGACTTTTCCTCCCGTGATTCCATCAGCGGCCACATAGCGGGTATCCGTCTAGCGGCTCGTCACCCGGAGAAGAGCACATTGCGCTCCACTCGTATCAATCTGATAAGACGTGAGTGAGATGAGAGCCACTGCGACCAAGTCCAATTTGCGGTGTCGGCAGTTAGCCTCCTTCAGGCAGCAGCGTCCTTCGGAACACGGTGGACTTCCCTGATAAGACCGGTCTCTACGTCGAAAATAAAGCCCCGCACCGGAACGTCTTTGGCGATCCACGGATGCGATCTCACCATCTGCATCTGTTCCCGTGTGTTCTGCTCAGGATCCTTAAAAGAGAAGAGGCGCATTGGAGCGGGCGACGCGTCGCCGGTTGAAGCGGTGAGTTTCGCGTTCAGCTCATCGTCTGTGAATGTCGTGAATCCGCAGCCGGTGTGATTGAGCAGCATGATCTCCTTCGATCCGAGGACGCGGGTGGAAACGACCAGCTCTCCGAGCACATCTTCGGTTACCGCCGGCCCTCCGGTTCGTATCACGTCGATGTCGGCAATCGGCAGCCCCAGGATTCCAGGCAGGTCTGAAAGTCTGGGATCCATGCAGGTGACAACTACGATTTTGGGGGCTGGATGCGCACCCAGTTTTCGATCGTACTTCTTAGCGTACGTCTGGTTCGCTTTTAGCGCTTTGTCGATAATACTCATGGCAAATCTCCCTATTGGGTAGTGAAGTTGGCCAGAAGAATCCCCATCCGGGTGAACCCTCCGGCCACGTGAGCCGTTGATTGCAAGTGCGGGACCTTCGGGGCAGCACGATGCTAGCGCACAAACTTGCCTGCTACTACAGCATCTGGAAGACGCTGGCCGGTTTTAGAACCACCCGGCGTAAGGCAGTTGGCGAATATCCGACGCCACATTTGGACGGTGTCGGAAATGAGCAAGCTGATCCAAAGCTAATTGAGGGGATTGGTCGGGGCGAGTGGATTCGAACCACCGACCTCCTGGTCCCGAACCAGGCGCTCTAGCCAGGCTGAGCCACGCCCCGAGGTGAGTACCTGCACCAGTGTAGCATCTCTAGCCCAGCAACCTACGGTTTGGCGGGGACGAGTTGGAAGTTCACGATCACGTGCTTGCGCGTGTCGTAGATGCTGATCTTCTTTACGGGCGTAGTGATGTCACTGTGCTTGGCCAGCAATTCGAAATTGATGTCCATGGGAAGATCCCGGAAGACGTACTTGCCATCGTCCTTGGTGGCAAACTCCACGACACTGGACGTTTTGGTGTTCTTCAACTGCACGATGGCATCGGCCTGCGGGTTGTCGGAGGCGTCCTTCACCGTTCCATCGATGGTCCGGGTGTTGCCTTCCTTCTCGTTTTTGACCCGGTTGTTTTCTAAATAGACCTGGGGCTTCTGATCCGGGCCATCTTGGGCGGGCGCCTGAGCCGGAGCGATACAACTCAACAACAAGAAGGCGAGGGGCACGATCCTGACGGGAGTCATGGATTAGAACTTGTTGAGCTCGGCGACCAGCGCCTTCATACCCTTCTTGCGATAGATCTGCGCGAGGCGCTGCTCTTCGCCGGAAGGCGCCACCACACGCTGCAACTGCGGTGCGTCCAAATCGTTACGAGTAGGGATCCACATCGTCCCATCGGCGAACTCGACGCTGCTCACGAATCCAGTCATACCCTCTATACCCAGCGGCTGGCCGCTAAGTTGCGGAAATTTTAGCGTAGCATCTCCGAGAATCTGGCTTTTCTTGCCGGGCGCAAGATTCAATTCCGCAGGCACCGAGCCGGCCAGAAATTCGCGGCCGGAACGATCGTGCAAGATCCAGCCGACCTCCAGATAGCGAATCGCGCGGTCCGAACGATTCTTCACTTCCAGGCGCGGGGCGCGAGCTTCATTGCCCGCAATGCGCGCCATGCCACCCATCGGCTCGATGGGCGAATCGGGCAGGCTCAGAAAAGCGAACTGCACCTGCTTCTCAGGCTCAAAGTTGGTGGCGCGCGCGCCACGCACAACTTCCACGTCCAGGCTGGGCCGGTCGGCCTGATGGGTCAGGCTCTCGAGCATTTCCTGCCGTAACTTCTCCTGCCCGCCAGCAGCCAAAACCGATTTGAAATAGCGCCGATCGCGCCGAGCTTCCCATTCCGATAGTGTTAGCGTGCGGCGCGAACTCAGCTTGTCGGGGCCATAGAAGCTCAAATCGTCAAACAGAACGCCGTCGAGACTGATTTGAACCGGCACGCCGGACGAAGCTTGCAACGGCCGCAGCAAACGCAGATCGATGCGAACCGGAAAAGTTTCCTCGGGACCCACATCCAGGCTGGGGACAGTGACTGAAGCTTTCCCACCTGGTGTGACGTCCTGCGCGGTGACCAGCAAAGTGATTCCACGAATCTTGCGCTGGCTGGAGTTGCGGAACGAAAGAGCGGCGTGGACGTCGAGCAGCATGGCGCTGCCGCGCGCGGTCTCATTTGACTCGCCATAGTCGGCGGACAGCAGAACCACCGGGGAATCGGGCGGCAGATCGATCTTGGGAAGGGCCGCCGCGAACAGAACGGCGTTACAAGGGATCAGAAAAAGCGCGGACGCCAGGAAAACGCTACTGCTCCGCATAATACACCTTGTTGATGGTCACCTGGCCGGTATCGGCATCTACGAAACTGACGCCGGCGGAGCCGGGCATGCTCACCGAAACCGTGGCGCCGTCCGAGTGCGGCATCAGCGACATCGCGCGGCCGTTTTCTCTGACCTGGATGCTGGACGAAGACGCCTCCAGGATCACGTCTTCGCGCGTGGAGGCTGGTGCTGTTTGACCCACGACGCCGGGAGCTGAATGCACCAATGTCCCGATACGCTCGGCGCGGATGCGCTCGAATACGTTGACCAGGTGCTCGGCTTGCTGTGGCGGAAGGCTGGTCCAAAATGCAACGCCAAAAATCACGGTTGCGCCCAAGACCAGCAGAGCAGCGTTCCAGTTCATGTTGGGCCAGTGCAGAGGGGATCTGGCTCGCAGCGGTTTATCGAAAAGCGCAATCGCTTCGCCGGCCGCCAGACCGACGCGGATGTTTCCCGTCATTTCGTCGGAAAGCCGATTCCAGTTCAAACCGTTCGGCAATTCGGGCATTTGCGCGGTGAGCTCGCGAAGCTGGCTGCTGGTATCGCGCAAGGCTTCCACTTCATGGCTGCACGCGGAGCAACGGGCGATGTGACGCCCAATGCGCCACTGCTCCCAGCGTCCAAGATCGCCGCCGGCAAACAGGGCGATTTGTGCCGGCATGGGGTGCTGAATCATGACGGCTTCCTTTGGGACGCGCGACGGCTGCGCTCCATGTAACGCTTCAGTTTAATCCGCGCGTTGGCGATGTGGGAGCGCACGGTAGCCTTGGAGCAGCACATTTGCTCGGCTACCAGTTCGGCCGGCAAACCCTCGACATCGCGCAGCAGCAATGCCGTCCGTTCCCGCTCGGTCAGGACCGTCAAAGCTTCATCCAGATACGCGCGATGCTCAGATCGCAGAACGGCCTGCTCGGGGGTTTCCGAAGGCTCACTTAAGGGTTCCACCAGACTATCGATCTCGCAGAAGTTGACCTTGCCGTTGCGCCGCAGAAAATCGATGGCCGTATTGCTGGCGATGCGAGAGAGCCAGTGCGCCGCCTTGTCCAGCTCCTTCAGTTGATCCTGACGCTGGAGGGCCTTAATGAAGGCTTCCTGGGTAAGATCCTGAGCATCGTCAACGTTGCGGACGATACGATAGATGAGCAGGAAGACGCGGCGTAAGTTATCGGAAATAAAGCGATTTTGCAGCTCTTGCGCGGCGAGGAGGGCAGCGTCGATGGCAGGCGGGGCGCCGCGGTCGCTCATAAGTGCCTTATCCCTTGCGAGAGCCGAGAATGTGCCGAGTGCCGACGCCATACCTATAACAGGCTGACGTCAGAACCCCCCAAACGTGCAAGCTTATTCCAGGCACTGAGGACTTATCGGCTCCTTCCCTCCAATTGTATACGGTCGTGCACGGACGCACGACCTGGAATTTATGCCGAGCCTGAGGCCCGGCGGATTACAGAATCCAGAAGGCAGGAGAAGGCGTCGGGAGGGAGGTCGGTGAGGGAGGAAACGGCCAGATCGGCGGGGAGGGGTGAACCATTGCGGCGGACCCCGATGCTGGCCATTCCAGCGCGGCGGGCGGCTTCAACACCGGCGGGCGCGTCTTCAACGACAATGGACCGCGCGGGGGCAGAGCTCAGGCGCGCGGCGGCGGTGAGGAAAACCTGCGGGTCAGGCTTGCCGAGCGTAACATCTTCGGCCGAAACGATGGCCTGGAAGCAGGGCGCGAGCCCGATGACGGCCAGCACCACGTCGAC
>JBEKLB010000229.1:0-10767 GCA_050010415.1 Bryobacteraceae bacterium
CCAGTGGCTCAGCCGCACAATGGTCGGCCGCGGTCTCCATCAACTCATGCCACCAGTGATCCCGGCCCGCGCGCATCGTGACGTTGCTGCCGGTCCGCCGGTAGACCAGCACGTTCTTCACCGTGGAGCACTGCGGCAGCGCCTGATCCACAGCCTCTTTGAGCTTGACCTCAGTCCCTCTTCGAAAAGCTCCGTCTTGCGTGATCACCGCCGACGCCCCGCAGTCATTGATGCGATCGATCAGCGCTTGCGCGGAGAATCCGCCGAACACCACGGTGTGCGCAGCCCCGATGCGAGCGCACGCCAGCATCGCGATAGGCAGCTCCGGCACCATCCCCATGTAGATGGCCACGCGGTCGCCCTTCTGGACGCCCAGCGACTTCAATACGTTCGAGCACTTGGAGACTTCGCGCAATAGCTGCTGATAAGTGAGCGTCCGCGAATCGCCCGGCTCGCCCTCCCATAAAATCGCGGCTTTATTCTTGCGCCAGGTCGCGACATGCCGGTCCAGACAGTTGTACGAAACGTTGAGTTCCCCGCCCAGGAACCATTTGGCGAAAGGCAGCTTCCATTCCAGAACGCGGTCCCACGGTTTGAACCAATGTAGTTCCTGAGCGATCTTCGCCCAGAAACCTTCCGGATCATCCTTGGCTTCCTGGTAAAGTCGATCGTATTCGGCCCGGCTCTTGATTTGCGCCCCGGCGCGAAATTGGTCCGAAGGTGGGAAGACGCGTTGTTCGTTCAGAACGGAATCGATGGCGTTCGATGACATGGCTCTCCAATAGCATATCGCCTCGATTGGGATGAGAATTTTTGGGCCGAGCCGTTACAGTAACAGAGCCGCGACCAAAGGGAGCGGACATGACATACTTCATCACCTTCGCGTGCCACGGTTGCCACCTGCACGGCAGGAATCGGGATCGGTCGACAGACTGCATAATCTGCCGGGAAGCCGCGTACTAGAGAGCAATCCGCTAAGAGCTGCGAATGAGCGACGACTCATGGACCTTGCCAGCCGGCGCCTAAACCAACAAGGGCTGGATGAATCAGGACGAAAGCGATGGGCGCGGCACGGGAGCACGCGGTGGTTATGGAAGCAGGAAAATGTAGCGGCTGCGATTCGATATGTGGTTGACGAGCAGGACCGAGGGATGGCGGTCTTCGAAAGGTTGGAGCGTTGACCGCTCCCTTTGGTCGCGGCTCGGTTTGTTGGTCGCGGCTCAGTTTGCGAAAGTGTAAAATGAGGGGCGCGTGATGTAGCGTACTCTCGAGGCGACAACTTCCGCCCCGGCCGCGCGTCTCATTCGTGGAGAATCTATGAGAAATTTTCTGATCGGACTCGTGGTGGGCGTCCTGCTGGTCGGCTTCACCCTGTTGGTCCTGGTTTTCGCCGCTGTCCGATTCGCTGGGTCCTACGCCAACCGGCCGGCGAGTGTCGCCGAGGATTCGACGGTGGTGCTGGACCTCTCCGGCGACGTGCCCGAGCGCTTGCCCGCCGAAATCCCGATCCCCATCCTGGAGAGCCAGCGCGGAATGTCCGTCCTGCAGGTTTGGGACACGTTCCGCCGGGCAGCCACCGATTCGCGCGTCCGCGGAATCCTCTTCGAGCCGCACGGGCTGGACATCGGCTGGGCCAAGATGGAGGAGATCCACGACGAGATCGTGAAGTTCCGCAAGTCCGGCAAACCCATCGTCACCTTTCTGCGCAACCCCACGGCGCGCGAATACTATCTCGCATCAGCCACCGACAAAATCTTTATTGCGCCGGAAGACTCGCTGGACCTCAAAGGATTGCGCGCCGAATCCATGTACTTCAAGCAGACCCTGGATAAACTCGGCGTAAAGGCGGAAGTGATTCACGCCGGCAAATATAAGGACGCGGGCGATATCTTCACGCAAACTTCCATGTCGCCGGAAACGCGCGAAGTGCTGAACGGGGTCCTCGATCAATACTACGGCAACCTGATCGCAACCGTGGCGGAGGGCCGCAAAAAGCAGCCCGACGCAATCCGTGCGCTGATGGACGACGGTCCGTTCCTGGCGCGAGATGCCCTGGCCGGCGGTCTAGTCGATTCGCTCGGCTACGAAGACCAGGCCGTTGGCGACCTGCAGACCCGCCTGAAACAGAGCGAGCTGAAGAGGGTTTCGGCCCGCGCCTATGTGAAGGGGCTGCTCCCCGCCGGCGGTAATAGGATCGCGCTGATCGTGGGGCAGGGGGAGATCACGGCCGGCTCCGGCAACGAGAGCGCCGACGACGAAAGCTTTACCGGAACCGGCTTCATCAAATTGCTGAAGCAGGTGGAGAGCGACTCCAGCATTCAGGGCGTGATCATGCGCATCGATTCCCCCGGCGGCGATGCCGTGGCCTCCGACGACATCCTGCATGAGGTGAAGAACCTGAGCAAGAAAAAGCCGTTGGTGATTTCCATGAGTGACACCGCCGCGTCGGGAGGTTACTACGTGTCCGTAACCGGCGATCCCATCATCGCCTACCCCAACACACTCACCGGCTCCATCGGCGTAATTTTTGCGCGTTTTGGCCTACGCGGGCTCTACGACAAGATCGGCGTGGATGCGCAGATACTCACGCGAGGCAAGAACGCGGATATCGATTCCGCCTACGTTCCGCTGAGCGATGCCGAACGGCAGAAACTGGCCGGACAAATCGACGCGTTTTATCGCGCCTTCGTCAGCCATGTAGCCGACGGCCGCAAGAAGACCTTCGATCAGATTGAACCGCTGGCACAGGGTCGCGTCTGGGTGGGTGCTCAGGCCAAAGAGAACGGCTTGGTGGATCAATTGGGCGGCCTGGATCGGGCCGTCGAAATCCTCAAGGAGCGGGCCCACATGCCGGCTTCAGAGCGGGTGACGCTGGTACCCTACCCAGGACGCCGCAGTATCTTCGACCAGGTGTTCAGCCGGGCCGACCCGGCGGCCGAAGTCCAGCTCCGATTGGAAAAAATACTCGGTAAGCTCCCGTTACAGGCACTCTCCGAGCGAGGGTTCCTAAAAGTGATGCCCTATTCCATCAGCGTGCGCTAGCCCGGGGCGTGCCTTCGTCGGAGGTTTCTGCGGCATACGCATCGTCGAGCTGCTCCAGCTGGCCCACGATCGCCACCTTTTCAGGATCGGGAAGTCGGCTCTCAAACCACTGAAAATAATTGCGAAATGCGCGCAGTGTTCGTACCGCCCGCTCGCGATCCCGTTGTTCAAGGGCGCAGCGCAGGTTATCTTGGATGAATCGGCTTCGGATAGCGTCGACGTCCACGGTACTAGAACTCCGCTTATCCCTGGGCACTTTTGAGTCCAAAGGCATTCGATGCAAATAATAGAGTTTGTGTGAATGGTCGGGCGCGTCATCGGGAATTATTCCTCTCTAGCTTTCGAAAGCTGGGGTAATTTTCGCCTGCATAGTACGTGAGATGATCGCGTAACAGAACAATCGTTCTATGGTAAAAACCTGATTCCGGTCTAAGGTGAAGGTAGAAGTGGCACCATGCAGACCCCGCACGAACCAGGCTGGCACAACTTACCCCGGCGCGACTTGCGTAGAAATGACAGACGCCCCTGCGACCACAACGTCAAGGTCATGTGGCGCGACCTCGCCGGTCAGGAGAAATTCACCCACGCCAAGGCGCTGGATATCTCCGAATTAGGATTGCGATTACAGATGCCGGAGGCGCTGCCGCATCAGGCCTATTTGGGGCTGAGCGCGGCCCAGCTGGGGCTCACCGGACATGCCTGCGTGCGCCACTGCACGCGGATTCGCGGCGCGCAGTTTGCAGTCGGCGTAGAGTTCACCGCTGGTCTGCGCTGGACGCCCAAAGATTAACCAATCCCGCTGTTAGAATTGAAGTTCGCATGCTGGAAAGCAGTCCTCCCCGGTTGATCGTTGGAATTACGGGCGCGACGGGTGCGATTTTTGGCGTGCGCCTGCTCGAAGCCCTGCGCTCCAGAGACGTGGAAACGCATCTCATTGTCAGCAAGTGGGGCGCGCACACGCTGGCCGAGGAAACGTCTTACTCGCTCGACCACATTCGGCAAATGGCCACGTATTCTTATCCGCCCTCCGATCAAGGCGCAGCGATTTCGAGCGGATCGTTCCTAACATCCGGCATGGTCATCGCGCCTTGTAGCATGCGGACCCTGGCCGCCATCGCCACTGGTCAGGGCGACAACCTGATTCATCGTGCGGCCGACGTGATCCTGAAAGAACGCCGCAAACTGGTGCTGCTGGTGCGCGAGACGCCGTTGCACGAAATCCATCTGGAGAACATGCTGAAACTCGCGCGCATGGGCGCGGTGATTCTGCCGCCAGTCCCGGCATTCTACAATCACCCGCAGTCTCTCGAAGAGATGATCGATCACGTAGTGATGCGCACGCTCGATCAGGTCGGCATCCACACCGATCTCGCCGAGCGGTGGGGCAGCGAGACACAACTCAAGGTCTCCAATTAGGTGCTGACGCCCCGCTTGGCCTTTAATTCCGCCAGCAGCCGCGTCACCTCCTCCTGTTTTTCGAGCGATGCCAACCGATCCTCAATGCTGTCTCCGGTCAGTTCGGCCTTGGCCTGGCTCAGCGCTTCACTACGCTGCACCTTGCCCTTCATGCGATCGAACGCGTCTCCAGGATGCAACGCGTTGCCCGCCGCCAGGCGCGCGTCACCCGCCTTGTTCAGCGCCCGGGCGCGGCGATGCTGCGCGATCAGCACGTCGCTCTTGGCCTGGGCCTCGGCCAGCTTCTGCTCCAGCTTGCGCAGGGCCGACTTGAGGTTTTCCACCTGCACCCCCTGGTCGGCCTCCTGCTCCTCAAAGTTCTGGGCCAAGGATCGATAGCTGAGCGATCGCTCAATCGCGGCACGCGCCAGATCGTCCTCCTTTTTGTCCACCGCCAACTCAGCCTTGCGAACCCAGTCGGCGGATTTATCTTGATTCTCCTTGCGCTTCTTCTCCAGCAGATGCTGATCGGCGATCGCGATCGCCACCTGCGTCTTCACTTGCAGCAGTTGATTCTGCATGTCGAGAATCACTTGCTTGATCATCTTCTCGGGCTCCTCGGCCTTGTCGATGATGTCGTTGAGATTGGCCCGGACCAACGTAGCTACGCGCTCCAAAAGTGCCATGATTGTGCTCCTTATGAACTGGCGATGGTTCCCGAACCGTTGCCCGGTTTGGGGGCCTTATCGCCGATGCTTCTGACTTTTCCAAATAGTTCGGACATCTGCATGCCCGAAAGAGTTTCAAACAAAGCGGGGATCTGCGCCGCAATCTTAGTGAGATCGCCCGTCACCTTGTGCATTCCCGCCGTGTCTCCATCGCCCGTGGAAACGATCGTGATCTTGTCGATATTCGCCAGCGGTGCAGCCAGTGCCCGCACCACTTCCGGCAGCCCGGTGATCAGCTTATCCACCACCGCGGCCTGGTTCCATTCCTGATACGCCTCAGCCTTCACGCTCATGGCCTTGGCCTCCGCTTCGCCTTTCTTCAAAATGATCTCCGCCTCCGCTTCGCCCTGCGAGCGGATCGCGGCGGCATGGCCTTCCGCTTCCGCGGTGAGGCGCAACTTCTCGGCGCCCGCCAGAGTTTCGATTCGGCCGCGTTCGGTTTCCGCCTGCTTGAGAACGGTAGCGATGAGCTCATTCTCACGGCGCTTGATTTCCGCCTCTTGCACTCTGGTCTCTTGTTCCTTCTGTACGATCTGGATCTTCACCTGTTCGGCGATCACCTGCTGTTGCATGATATTGGCCTGGATGTCGTAGGCTTTGTCGGCCTGCGCCTGCTGCTTCTTGGTGGCCTCCACATAGGTCGCCCTCTTGATTTCCAAATCCCGATTCGCTTCCGCCTGCTTGGCCTGCGACAAAGTTTCGGCCAGCACGCGCTCCTGATCCGCCAGGGATTTCGCCACCGCGGCGGCGCGCATCGCTTCCGCGCGTTTGATGGCCGTATCGCGTTCGGCTTCGGCCGTAGCCACGTCGGCATCGCGTTTAATGCGCGCCACGTCGGGCCGTCCCATGTTGGAGATGTAGTCATTCTTGTCGCGAACTTCTTTGATGGTGAAGGAAATCACTTCCAGCCCCATCTTGCTCAAGTCGTCGGCGCAGGTGCCGCGCATGCGGTCACCCACCATCTCGGGCTCCTTCACGATCTGCTCCACCGAAAGCTGTCCGATGATGCCGCGCAAGTGTCCTTCCATCACCAGCCGGATGAGCGCCTCGCGGGCCTGGTCGGTCTTCGTCAGGAACTGCTCGGACGCCGTCTTAATCGATTCAGGGTCGGATTTCACCTTGATCTGCGCCACGGCCTCCACCGTCACCGCCACGCCCTGCTTGGTATAAAGATCCTGCTGCGGCGCGACGTCAAAGGACATCAATTGCAACGACAGCTCATGGCAACTTTCGATCATCGGAAAGATCACCGTTCCGTGGCCCTTCACAATTCGAGTACCCCGGAAGCCGTACACCACCAGCGCTTCGTGCGGCCCCGCCTTGCGATAAAGCCGCGCGAACATCGCCATAAGGAACATCACGACCAGGACCATCAGCCCGGCCATAATCAGCACTTCCACTGGAAATTGCATACTAGCTCTCCTTTTTCGACTCGTTGATTTCATCCCAAGCCCGAACGTAGGCGATGCCGCGCTCGTAGCGCGTGACCACCACCTCCACGCCTTTGGCGATCGGCCGTCCGTCTTCACTTCTGGCGCTGGCTGCTCGGCGCACTCCGTTCTGCGAAAAGATCATTTCGCCAGTGCCGCTCTCGCGCACCACACTCGACAAGCGACCCAACACGCCGACCATTTCGTAGTCGGCCGGATCCAAGTCCCGGTCATGCTTCAACAGCACCTTAAACAAAAACCAAAACACTAGCGCGGCGCCGATCAAGCCGCTCGCAAGAGCCAGGCCCAGCGCCACCAGCGCCCAAATGCTCGAATAACGGCTGAGCAAGTATCCAGCGCCTCCAAACCAAGCCAGGAAGGCCGCGATGGTTCCGAAATTGATCGGCGACCCTTGCGATCCCTTGCCGCCTGCTCCATGCCCGGCGTGCACGTGTCCCCGGGGCAGGTGCAGATGCAAGTGCGCGGACCCGGCCAGGAACGCCACCAGGCTGCACAAGAAGCCAACGCAGAAACAAAACAGGTAGAAGGTTTCCCAACTCATATTTATTTCCTCCACCTCATCTGGCTTTCGTCCTCTGAGGCGAGTGGGGTTCCGATCGGAGGACCTGAAACAGACGATCCACTAAATCCGGCGTATCCAAAATCGATTCGAGCAACAACAGGCACTTGCGCGAATCTTCATGCTTGGCCACACTCAGCAGGGCCCGGCTGACTTCCGGATCGCGCGCAAACCGTTCTACGCCACCGATGAGCCACAGATCCAACTGATCTTCACCCACCCGGACATCGGACATCAGCTCGGTATGAAATCCCTCCGGATCGTCCACCAGGTATCCGGGATGCACCTTGAAGAAACGCGCCAGCAGCATGCGCGTCGAGTTCGTCAAATGCGGACGGCTGCCGCCTTCGATCTGCGAAAGATAGGACTGGCTGAAGGACTGTTTCAGCTCACTCTTGATGGCGCGAACAATTTCCTGCTGCGTCATCTCGCGGCCCAGCCCACGAAGCGTACCTTCCACCTCGCGCAGATAGCGGAGTTTGTCTCCCAATCTCATATTGCAATTAGCAATCAATATATTGCATATTGCAATTGCCGTCAAGAGCAATCCGATCCGGTACGCCCTAAAGACCGGCTATCTGATTGATTAGATTATGGAATCGCCAACAGTGTGTTGGAGGCTGGACCCCGGTAGATCGGCTGCAGCTTAGGCAAAGTGGGCAAGCTTTGATCCATCGAGCTCACCACATAGAATTGCCGCGCGCCATCGAACCCATCGCGCAAGACGGGCGCCAGCCAGGTTGCATTTCGCACTTCCCGATAGTAGTTCAACGCCGGCTCAAACACCCAGGAGACACCCAGCCGGATTTGGCCGGCGGGCCTCGGAGCTCCTTCAAGAGCTTCAAACACGCGCTTCGTATCGGCATCATAACGCCAAACCCAAAAGCTGTTCACGTTCCATTGAGCCGCGAATTCCAGCGCGAAGGATACCAAGACCACCGCTACAGCGATCCCTGCCCAACGCGGAAACCCAGAACCTTCCGCCAGGATTCTCGCGAATCCGAGCGCGGCAAGGGACGCGAGCGGTACAAAGTAGATCCCCGTTCGATCCTCCGGATACGGGATGCCCGACACCAGGTGCGCCGCGACCAGCAGAACCGCCGAGCCTGCCACCGCGAGCGATGAAAACAAGGTTGCCAATCCCAGCACCGATCGCTGGAGCCGCGTGTTCATCGCAACCAAGATCAGCGCCCCTACCGCGACCACGGGAAGAAAAATCGACGCAATGCCGCTCCAGATCCGTTCGATTCCTTCGAGCGCGCCGCCGCTCCCATAAGCAAATGAAACCTCCATCAGGTTTCTCAAACTCTTGATGGCCGTGGGCGTCCCGGCGTAGAGATCTTCACTGCGAGCCAGATCAATTGGCGCAGCCAGAACAAATGCAACAGCCAGGATAATCACGGGAACCATGAAGTGAGTGAACGAAGTGTACGAACGCCCCGCTTCCCGTGCGACTTCAGGTCTCGCTTTCTTGCTCTTCTTGCGAGCCTTCGCGGCCGGCGCGGAGCCCAACGGACCGTCTGTTTCCGTCTTCTTCAGAAGCAAAGCGCAGAATGCGGCGGCCAGCACAAACACGGGCACCAGGAAGATGTTATTGGAAGCCACTGCGATAGCGCATCCCAGAGCCGCTTTCCACAGCCGCTTGTGTAGCGCATTCTCCGCTGCGCCCTTCGTGCGATCCTGGAACCAGCACAGCATCTGATACATGGCCCAGAACAGGCCGGCCATGGCCAGACCATAACCGCGCGCCGCCACCAGAAAATCGAGCAGAATGGGGTTCAACGAGAGCGCGGCACACGCGAGCAGAAACAGCCAGCCGTCGCCGAAGATGAGCCCGCACAAACGGAACACGGTCCAAAAGAACCATGCGCCCGCCAGAACCGTCGGCAGCCTCATCGCGAATTCCGATGGTCCGAAAAACGTAGTCGAGATCCGGAACAAGATGGTGGCTAGGAAGTGATGGTTGGGGCTGTACTCATGGAAGATGGCGGAAGCGGGTCCTGAAAGATAAAGTTGCCACGTCAAGGCTTCATCGTGAACCAGCGATTGCGTAGCCGCGCGATAGAGGTTCGTTACGAACAAAATGGCGAACAAGACCAAAGCGGCGGCACGGAATGCTGACTTGGTCAACTCACTTGACCTTATTGCCAATAACCTTATTGCCAACAGCGTTGTTGCCAACAGCGTTGCCAACAGTCACAGGCTTATTCGAACGAACCGGCGATTTTCGCGTCGCGCCCTTGGCGGGAACAGTGGCAGCAACGGGATCTGCAACACTTCTGAGCTGTATAAAAAACACCAGGAGAACGCTGGGCCAGATCTGGAGAAGCAGCCGATCGAACGAGCTCTGAACCTGCCACGCCAATCCGTAGGGCGTAATCAGATACACCAGGCAATACGACAAAAACACGAGCAACAACACGGCCGTCGCGATCAGTGAAGGCTGTTGGTAGCGCTCTTCGATTTTCCAGCGCACTAGGATTGCAAGGATGGCCAGCAGTATCAAAGGGTGCGAAACTCCCGATCCCAGATTCAGCAGGTTGCTGAAGAATCCGTTCGCCACCTGCGCGTAACGGCTGGGGTCAGCCAAGCGCGCCAGGCCCGATGCGCCTTGCGTGACCAACGGATCCACTGCCGGCGCCAGAAAAAACTTGAGCCACAATGTGAGAAGGATTCCGGGAACTGCGCCCGCCAGCAGCCATCGGGATCGGAACAAAGCCGCCGTAGATCGGCGCTGCCAAAATGTGAATGCCAAAAATACGACCGCGATCGAGGCCAGGAATGCGATCCCTTCGTTCTTCGTCCAGGCGGCAGAACCAGTGCATAGCCCCGCCCAGAGCAACGTCCAGCGCTCGCCTTCCGCTTGTGACGCGCCTTCCCTGTGTGACACGCCTTCCGTTTGTGAAGCTTCTAGGAATAACAGCGCGATCGCAGCCAGATAATAAAATGCCAGCGGAATATCCGCGTATTGCGAGGGAGCCCAAGTGAGCAGCGAAGTGGTGGAGAGGATTACCAGGCCCGCCAACAACGCCGAAGCGACGCCTCGCAGCAGTGCGATCACGCTCACCAAAAGCGCGATCAGCGCGGCGAAGAACAACAGCGCTGTAATGATGGGAACTATTGCGTCCATCGTGCCGCCGGCTTTCCACACTCGCGCGACGAAGGCTGGGAGCAAGAGAGGATAGTCTGGATGAGAATTCTTGAGCAGTGGAGACAGCGCGTAGCGCCACGCGCCACTAGGCCCGGCGAGAAACTTGGCGCGCAAATTCCAGAGCGCCCAGGCATCCCACTCGCCTACTGGAAGCGCAGCCGCCATCTGAACCAAGCGGATTCCAGACATCAACAGCGCAACCCCAAACGCCAGCGCGAGCAGCCAGGTCCAGCGAAATCCCGAGGTGGTTCGATCGGAAGTGGATTCGATGCCGCTAGCTCTGGTCCGCTGCCATTGCCACGCTAAGACCCCAACTAATACGACATCCGCGCCGAGGATAACGGCCGGGGAGGCGACGCCCGAGACGTCCAACAGGAGAAATAAAATTGACGTCAATCCCATTCCGACGCCGGTTCCCAGAGCCGCATCGAATAACGTCGC
>JBEKLB010000230.1:0-16974 GCA_050010415.1 Bryobacteraceae bacterium
CGTGATCCGGTGATGACTCGAATCGGTGAATAAGCGCCTGGCAGCGCTCGAGCGAAAGCGCGCCGGCAAAGACCATCACATGATCGGAAAGCGATATGTTCGCCACTCTGGATGGTGAGGGGCCGGCGGGAAAATTCTCACAAGAACGCTCCCTTACTGCACCTTGAGCACGAGCAGGGTCTGGTCGTCGAACGCGGGCGCATCGGACTTGTAATGATCGAAGTCGGCCAGGATCTGATCGGCCAGAGCCTCGGGAGGCTTGTAGCAGAGTTTTTGCAGCTTGCGCGCCAGACGGGCATCCCCATATTCGACGCCTTTCGGATTCGGCTGATCGGTAATTCCATCGGAGTGCAGCAGGATGACGTCGCCGGGCTGGGTGTCGAAAATCACTTCATCGTACTCGCGATCGTCGAGCAGGCCGGCGGGAACGCCCTCCACCTTGGGTTTGATGATGTGGCCGTTGCGGCAGATGATGGGCGGCTCGGCGCCCGCGTTGGCCATGATGAATCGATGATTTTTGTGTTCCCACACCAGGACCAGCAGCGCGACATACTGGGTGCCTACTATGCGCTCGCGCAAGACGCGATTCAGCACCTTCAGCAATTCGGCCGGTTCCCGGCGGCGATGTGCCAGAGTGCGCAGCAGTCCGCTGACCATGGCGCCATAGAGAGCCGCGGCCGCGCCTTTGCCGCTGACGTCGCCGAATAAGAAAACAGTCTCGCCGGAGCTGTGCTCGAAGATGTCGTAAACGTCGCCGGTGATCTCGCGGGCGGGGCGCAGGCGAATGGCCACTTCCAGTCCTTCGATCTCGGGCGCTTCGCGCGGCAACATGACGAGTTGTACGTTGCGGGCGGCTTTGAGATCGCGGTCCATCCACTGCTCGCGCTGTGCGATTTCTTCATACAGGCGAGCGTTCTCGACCGAGCTTGCAATCTGCGGGGCGAGCAGCGCCAGCAGGCGCGAATGGTCCTCGGTGAAGTAGCCCATGCGCTCGCTCTCCAGGTTCATGACGCCCACCACGCGGTCCTGCACGATCAAGGGGACGGCGATTTCCGAGCGAATGTCGGGATGCGAAGCGATGTAGCGATGATCGGCGATGGTGTCGGCCACGCGCACGATCTCGCGCGATTCGGCGGCGGCGCCGGTCAATCCCTTGCCGAGCGGGATGTTGTCAAGGTCCACGCGCTCGTCATAGCGTTCGCTGAAGCGATGGCGCAGCACCTTATGCTCGGGATCGAGCAGCAAAATACTAAACGCGTCGAAAGCCACCAGAGTACGGGTAGTAGTTGCGATCTTGCGCAGCAATTCATCCAGGTCCAGGATGGAACTGAACTCCTGCGATAAATGCGCAAGCGTCTTGAGCGTGCGATTCTGCCGGTCAACACGCCGATACAGGCGTGCATTGTCGATGGACACTGCGACGCGCGAGGCGATCAATTGCAGCAGTGCGCGGTCCTGCTCGCGATAAGCGTTCAAACGGGTAGACTGCAGATCGATGACGCCCACCAATTTGCCGCGCGCGAGCATCGGAACGGCGAGTTCAGACTGCACGGCGTCCAGAGCCGTGAGGTAACGCGGATCGTTACGAACGTCTGTGGACAAAACCGGCTGCCGGTTCGCGGCAGCGACGCCGGTGATGCCTTCACCGAGCGGGATCACCAGGTTTCGCACCACTTCCTCGCGATGACCGATGGAGTAGCGGATGCCGAGCCCGCGCTGGCGCTCGCTATACAGCAAGATGGCGAAAAGATCGTAGGGCACCACGTCCTTGACGATGGCGGCGACGTTGGCCAAGATGCGGTCGAGATCGAGGGTCTCCGAAGTTGCGGCCGAGACATCGAGGAGAAAATCCAGCAGTTCGGCGCGTTCCTGAAAACGAATTTTGGATTTGCCCGTGGGCGCGGCCATGGTCAAGTTCCCGCGGCTCCGGTTTGGAAGGCGGCTCGGGCGGTTTCGACCATCTTGACGCTGGCGCTAGCTCCGATGCGCGTGGCTCCGGCGTCTAGCATCTTGAGAAGATCATCGAGCGTGCGGATTCCGCCGGAGGCCTTCACGCCCATATCTGGACCGACGGTGCGGCGCATCAGCTCCACGTCGTGAACCGTGGCGCCGGAAGAAGCGAAGCCAGTAGAGGTTTTAACGAAATCCGCGCCAGCCAATTGCGCTAGACGGCACGCGACGATTTTCTGATCGTCATTGAGCAGCGCGGTTTCGAGAATCACCTTGACGATGGCGCCATGGCGATGGGATGCGGCAGCGACGAGCGCGATCTCTTCCTCCACCGCGCGGTCGTCGTCGCCACGCAGAGCGCCGACGTTGAGCACCATGTCGATCTCCTGGGCGCCCGCGCGCAAAGCGGCTTCGGTCTCTCCAACTTTCGCTTCGGTGGAGGTTGCGCCGAGCGGAAAACCAACCACGGTGCAGACCTTCACCTGAGATCCGGCAAGCTGGGAGGCGGCCAGCGGAACCCAATACGCGTTGACGCAAACGCTCGCAAAATTGTAATCGAGCGCCTCGCGGCAGAGCTGTAAAATGTCTGCCCGCGTGGCTTCGGGACGCAGCAACGTGTGGTCGATGAGTTTGGCGATACTCGGCGCAGAGTATGACATAAGTGCAATAAAATCAGGGGCTTCCTGGATGGCGACCGGAAACCTCATGATAACACAGGGGGCGAGAATTCAGAAGTCAGAATTCAGAACGTGAAGAAGATGGAATACGAGGAATACAGGAATACGAGGAATACAGGAATACGGGGAATACAGGAATACGGGGAATGCGAGGAATACGAGGAATACGAGGGAGCAAGAAGAAGACGGGGAACTTGTGGCTTAATGGTGAGCATGGAACTGCGCGCGGTACGCCTTGAGATTCCTTCCGACGGCAACATTCTGGTGGGGCAAAGCCATTTCATCAAAACGGTGGAGGATATTTACGAGGCCATCGTCAATACGGTTCCGCAGATGAAGTTTGGCATCGCGTTCAATGAAGCGTCGGGGCCGTGCCTGACGCGCGTGGACGGTAATGACGAAGAGCTGAAGGCGATGGCGACCAGGAACGCGAGCGCGGTGGGCGCGGGGCATTTGTTTGTGGTGGCGCTGCGGGACGGCTTTCCGATCAACGTTAAGAATCGGATTCTCGAGACGCCGGAAGTCTGCACCATATTTTGCGCGACAGCGAATCCGGTGGAGGTGATTGTGGCCGAGACGGAGCAGGGCAGGGGAGTGCTGGGGGTGATCGATGGGTCGTCACCGAAAGGAGTGGAGACGGCGCCGGATGCCGAATGGAGGCACGGGTTCCTGCGGAAAATTGGATATAAGAAATGAAGCTCGCGCTCGCACCGTTGGCGCTTGCGCCGGTCTTAGCTTGTTGGCTATTGGCAGGCCAGGAACGGTTTCGAGAATTTGGGCGGGACCTGGGGCGTGAATCGCCTGGCGCACACGCCACGATCAGCGAAGGGGAGCACGTGGTCTGGCATCACGGGGCGGTGAAAAGCAATCGCAAGGCACCCGTCTGGTCCAGCCAGGAATACCAGGGCGAGCGCTTGCTCTGGAGCTACCAAGAGCCGTTGCTGATAGTTAAACTACCGAACAAGCGGCTGGAGCTAACGGTCCGCGCCGACTTCGAAGCTGCGCGGTTGGAAGATGGCAACATCGCTCGGTCGACAATCGCGCTGGCATTCTTCAGGGACGTTGCCGGGCTAGGCGATTCGGAGCGCGATGAATTCATCGATCACGCTCTGGTTGCGCTGTATCGAGGCGAGAACGAAAAGAGCGCGGTGTTAACGCGGCAAGCGTTGGACAAATATCCGGAGTTGGAATCAACGCCGGACGTCACGCTCCTGTATTTGTTCGCGCAGCTGCGCCTGCCGCAGACTGAAGCGTCCGCGACCGCAGTGATCAAGGAACATCCCGATCTTCCGACGGCCTGGTTTTACTATGGACAATACTTAGAAAACAGCAAACGGTACAGGGAGGCCGCGGCGTGCTTCGAAAAAATCACGATGCATGAACCGCCCTGGCATCACTGGACGGTAGCAGCCGCGCAAAAAGAATTGACTTACTTGAAGACTTACTGAATTGCCACGAGCGATCCAGTGGTCCGCGAGAGTTCCTTGGCAGTGGGACGCACCAGATTGCCGTTGGCTTGCGCCAGCCACTTCGAGAGCGCTTTGGAGGCGCAGGACTCCGAGCAAATATGCTCGTAGCCTTCTTGATCCGCTAGCTGTTGGTCCCAGCGGAACAGGCGGAATTGTTCGGCGTCCTGAGGCCGCAGCCACCAGTGATTGGTTTCGCCTTTAAGGTTAAGGCAGTAGTCGCAGCGATATGGGCACTGAACTTTCATACTTCTATTACATCCTCCCGAAGCAGTTCAGGAAGTTTCTGCTTCCGCTGTCTACTCATTAGATTAGCGAAAGACACTTCCGGTTACTCCTGATAAACACCTTATTTCACATTTACCTACGCCACAACGTACTGGATGGCTAGTAAGTACTAGGAGCACTTTCTGCGATTTGTGACTGGCGAATTACATCGGAGCCTGAATTGTCGGCAATTGCCAGGTGCACCAGCAGATAGCTGAGGATGGGGAGCCACGCGAAGGCGAAGCAGACGGGTGCGAATCCGTAATTTTCGATGACGGCGGCCAGGGGGCGCGAGATCAGGGATTGCATCACACCGTACGCCATCACGAGCGATGCGCCGGCAAATGCCGCGCGACCGGCGCCATAGATGTCGATGGGCAGCGTGTAATGATTGGTGCTCCAGGCACACACCCAGAAAAAGCTGAACGACATTCCGGCGGTTGCGAGCGCGGGATTGGGCAGCATGGGCACGGCCATAGTGGCGAGAAGAAAGACCGCGGAGATGAAACAGGCGCGTTTGCGTGCGGCAACGGGCGAGTGGCCCGAGCGGACCAATCGCCAGGAGATGGCGCCGCCGAGCAATGCGCCGAGGTAGCCGGCTAACGGCACGATCCAGGTGTAATGCGAGGCCTCGGGCGGCGTGAGGTGATGTACGCGGACCAAATAGGTGGGCGCCCAATTGGCCCAGAGACTATAGAGCGCCATGCCGAGAGCGTTGGCGATCATAAGCGCCCAAAGACGCGGATCGCGTAGCAGACCGAAGGAATGCGTGGCGGCGCCGTCAGCGAGTGGAGCCACGGGGGGGACGGAACGGGCGGTGGCGAGCCACATCGGAATCCAAGCGAGGCTGAGTAATCCAGCGGCGTAGAAGGCCCAGTGCCAGGAGTAGCGATAGGAAAAATAGACCGCGAAGGCTGGAGCGATTCCCGCGCCCAGACTTAAGCCGAGCTGGCTCATGGCCTGTCCCACTGCGCGTTCGCGAGGCAGCAGGTAGATGGCGACGGCCTTGGTGACGGCCGCGATCGCGCTGGCTTCAGAAATTCCGAGCAGCGCCCGCCAAGCCACAAGTTCGCGGACGCTATGCGACGCGCCGGTTCCGAAGCTGGCGACGGCCCACAGCGCGACGGCCCAGGCCGCGCCGCGATTGAGTCCAACGCGGTCGATAAACCAGCCGACGAAGAGCGCGCTTATTGCATAGGCGATGGAGAAGACCGAGAGGAGCAGACCGTAGTCGTCATACGTGAACGCAAATTCGGGGTGCGCGCGCCAGATGTCGACCATGGTGGCGAGGATCTGGCGATCGAGATAATTCAGGACCGCGGCGAAGACGAAAACGACGATGGCAACCCAGCGGGCGGGGATGGGGGATCGCACGTGGGCTACTCGTGGCGCACGCACTCTTGCGTGCTGCGTTCACACTCGTGTGAACGTTTGGCGATTTGCTCATGGTGTTCGCACGAGTGCGAACACGACACGTTAAGAACGTGCGCTACGACGGCTTTCTGGGCAATTTCGGGCTTTGGGCTGATGACTGAATAATACTCTATTCGAGTTGTTTCAGTTGGCTTTCCAGCAGATCCAGGACCTGGCCTGCGTTCGAGGCCCCATCCAATGGCAGACGGAGCACTCCGGCGGGGGTGAATTGCGCGCCTTCAGTCCCGGTCACAAGACTCATCAGACGCGTGGGATCGATGTGCGCTTCCTTGTGGAACTTGACGTTGAGCACGCCGGCGCGACGGTCGATGGCTTCGATGCCGAGCTTCTGCGCGGAGCCTTTGAGAGCGGAGAATTTGAGCAGGTTCTTGACCGCCTCCGGCGCGGGTCCGTAACGGTCTTCCAGTTCCGCGAGCGCTTCCGCCGCGGCCTCCTGGCTGCTGGCATCCGCGATGCGCTTGTACGCGCGCAGGCGCTGGTGCTCATCGGAAATGTATTCAGACGGGATGCGAATATCGAGGCCCAGATTGAGCGTGGAGTGGACCTGCAGCGGCGCTTCTTCACCCTTCAGCTCATGCACGGTCTCTTCGAGCAGCTTGATGTACATGTCGAAGCCCACCGCCCCGATGTGGCCATGCTGCTCGCCACCCAGGATATTGCCCGCGCCGCGCAGTTCCAGATCGAGCGCGGCGATTTTGAACCCGGCGCCGAGGTCGCTGAATTCCCGGAGCGCGGCCAGGCGTTTGCGGGCGATCTCGCTCAGTTGGGTGTCGGCCGGAACCAGCAGATACGCATAAGCCCTTCGATTGGAACGGCCCACGCGGCCGCGCAATTGATAGAGCTCTGATAAACCATAGCGCTCGGCATTTTCGATAATCATGGTATTTGCGAGCGGAATATCCAGGCCATTTTCGGCAATTGTGGTGCAAACGAATACATCGAAATCGTGTTGCATAAAGCCGAGAATCACCGCCTCGAGCGCGGACTCGCCCATCTGCCCGTGTCCCACCCCGACGCGAACGCCCGGCACCAGATCCTGGATGGCCGAGGCACGCATATAAATGCTGTCGACGCGATTGTGGATGAAATAGACCTGGCCGCCACGCGCGATCTCCTGTTCGATGGCGGTGCGAATCAACTCGTTGCCATAATGCGCGACCACGGTGTGGATGGCCAGCCGATCCTTGGGCGGCGTTTCGATTACCGACATGTCGCGCAATCCGGCCAGCGACATGTGCAGCGTGCGCGGAATGGGCGTAGCGCTCATGGTGAGCACGTCCACGTTGTGCTTGAGTTGCTTGATGCGTTCCTTGTGGCGAACGCCAAAGCGCTGCTCTTCGTCCACCACCAGCAGCCCCAGATCCTTGAACACGACATCCTGCGAAAGAATGCGATGCGTCCCGATGACGATATCCACTTTGCCCTCTGCCAGGCCATCCAGCACTTCGGCGATCTCCTTCTTATCGCGAAAACGGCTGAGCATTTCGATGCGAACGGGGAAGGCGGCGAAACGGCGCTTGAAGGTTTCGAAATGCTGATAGGCGAGGACCGTGGTGGGCGCGAGCACGGCACTTTGTTTTCCGTCGCCGAGCCCTTTGAACGCGGCGCGCATGGCCACCTCAGTCTTGCCGTAACCCACATCGCCGCACAGCAGACGGTCCATGGGATGGGTGCTCTCCATGTCCTTCTTGATCTGCTTGATGGCCGCCATCTGGTCTTTGGTTTCGGTGAATTCGAACGCGTCTTCGAATTCGCGCTGCCAGTTACTGTCGGGAGAATACGAGAATCCCTCGGCCATGCGGCGCTGGGCGTAGAGCTTCAACAGCTCGTCGGCCATGTCGCGCATCTTGGCCTTGACACGCGATTTGGTGCGTTCCCAAGTCACGCCGCCCAATCGATCCAGCCCGGGCGCAGCGCCTTCGCCGGCGCCGCGATATTTCTGGATGAGATCCAGGCGCGCGAGCGGAACGTAGAGCTTGGCATCGCCCGCGTATTCGAGCAGCATGAAGTCGCCCTTGTTGTCGCCCTGCGCGATCTCGCGCGTGCCGAGAAAACGGCCGATTCCGTGCGCTTCGTGGACCACATAATCGCCGGGTTTCAAATCCGCCATGTCGGCGGTGAAGGCGGCCAGCTGCGATTTGGTGGGGCCGGGTTTGGCGACTAAGTCGGACGAATCGAAGAGGTCTTCGGAACCGAAGACGGCGATCTGCGCTTCCGGGAAGACGACGCCGCGCCGCACCAGTCCTTTGACCAGAAAGGTGCTGGCGGCGGTGCCTGCGACGTAAGAGCGCTCGGCGAGATAAGGCCGCGTGGCATCGGCCGGATCGAGACCCAACTGGAAGGGAACCGCGTACTCCTGGAAAATGTCGGCCAGCCGTTCCAGTTCGCCGGAGGATCGGGCGAAGAATACGACGCGATAGCCGCGCTCAACCAAGTTACGCGCTTCGGCGATGGCCGCCTGGATGTTGCCGTGAAAAGCCATCGACGGCCGTGAGGTTGTTCCGGCGGAAGACGCCGGAACGCCGGGGTTAGGGATTAGGGATTGGGGGCTGGCGAGGACCTCGAGTTCGCGGAGGGCGAGTTCGGCGTTTCCTTCCAGACTGTCACGCAACCCAGGCCATGCGAAAAAATTAGCATCCGGCGGGCAGGGAAATGGGCGATCGGGATGTTCTTCGAGACGCTTCCAGAGCCGGTCGGATGCGCCAGCAGCTTGTTCCGGCTCATCGACAATGACCACGGGGTCTTCGGTGAGCGAGAACAGCGAATATTTGCGCGGCCGGACCAGCGGCACCACGAATTCCCAGCCAGGGAACGGATCGCCGGGGCTGGCAACGTCCATCTGATCTGCCAGCTCCAGAAACAATTCGCGCGATTTCGGATATTCGGCCAGCGGCAGCAAGGTTGCTTCCGATACTTTCAGCACGGAGCGTTGGGTCTCGACATCGAAGCGGCGAATGGATTCGATGAGGTCGCCAAAAAGCTCGATGCGGATGGGCTTGGAGGCTTCGGCCGGGAAAATATCCAGAATGCCGCCGCGCAGCGAATACTCGCCGACCATCTCCACCGGGTCGCGCTGTTCATAACCGATGCTCCGCAAGTGAGCAAGAAGATCTTCGAGCGGGATCTCTTCACCCACGCGCAGGGTGAGCGCGAGCTGCCGGTAAAATTCGGCCGCTTCGGTGCGCAGCAAGGCCGACGCCACGGGCGTAATGGTGATGCTGGTCTTGCGCGAGGCAAGGCGCCAAAGGCCGATGGCCCGCTCGGCGCTGATTTCGCTGTGCGGCGACATACGCTGCGCCGGCAGCACATCCATGGCGGGGATGGTTTGCGGAGCGGGCAGGTCCGAGGTGACGAGAAGCCCGAAGAAGGTGTCGACCTGTTCGCCGAGCGTTTCGGCCTGCTTGTTGCCATCCACAACCACGATGACGTTGCGCTCGGTGGCCTGCCATAGCAGGACGATGTAGAGCGCCTTGGCGGTGGTGGTGAGGCCGGAGAGCGACTGGCGCGCGTGCGGATCGCGCATCAGCCGGCTTACCACCTCCTGAAAGGCGGGGTCGCGGCCAAGCGACTGGAACAAATCACGGATGGCGGGGTGAGTCACGGAGGCAGGCCAAGCGTCTCAACTCTTATTTTAGTGTGGAGGCGCGAGCGAGCACCTGCTCTAAAATTCCGGTGGTCGAATAGCCTGGCTCCAGCGGCAGCGCGAGCACCTTGCCGCCGGCGGCTTCCACCTCTTCGCGGCCGGCGATGAAATGTGTCCAGTCGGCGCCCTTGATCAAGATGTCGGGAAGGACGGCGGCGATCAATTCGCGCGGCGTGTCTTCGTCGAAGAAGGTGACGGCGTCGACGGCGGCCAGGGCGGAGGCGAGCTCCGCGCGCTGGTCCTCAGAGATGAGCGGACGGGTGGGACCCTTCAGGCGCTGCACGCTGGCATCCGTGTTCAAAGCCAGGATCAGGACGTCGCCGAGCGATCGCGCGGATTCGAGCAGCCGGATGTGGCCGGGATGCAGAACGTCGTAGCAGCCGTTGGTGAAGACCACTCGCTTTCCGGCCCGTTTCCATGCAGCGCGCACGGCGATCAGTTGTTCTCGTGTATAGATTTTGCCCAAGGGCCTATTTTAGCGTAGGGCCCAGCTCAGGGATGCTCCGGCCGGCCATGTGCGTCCGGCAGTCTGGACGGCCGGGAGCCTTCATTGCGTGAGCAGGATGGTGGCGGTGGCGATGGCGTTCTGGTCCTCCACCTGTGTGCAGGGCGTGAGCGTATAGCTGCTGAGCTCCGCGGCGGGCGTTGCCTCCCAGGGCGACTCGGGCAGGAAGCCGCTCCAGTTGGGAGGCGTAACGGTCTGGTCGACAACGGCGTGTCGGTCTGGGCTGAATTTGATGAGGTTTCGTGCCATGCCAAGAGTGTAAAACTCAACGCGCTCTATGCCGCAGGTGGTTGGTGAGGCACGGGCGCGCGAGGAGCCGGGATCGCGAACAGGCAGAGCGTCTTAGCGCGATTCGACCGCCATTTAACCACGACGCGTGAAGTGCTCGCGCGTGGTGTGACTGGCTAGGCCGACTCGGCCCAGGCCTGGAAGATCTCGAGGATCGACACCAGCTTTTCGGGATCGCCTTGACCGCGGAACTGGTTGCGATCCACTTCGCAGACCATCCAATCGCGCTGGGATCTTTCGCGCGCAACGGCCGGCATCGTGCGATTTTCGAGCGGCGTGCCATCCAGATCGATGGTCACGAGCCACCCGGGGTTGTTGAGCGATTCAATGGTGATGCCGTGAGAATGCTCCCAGAGTCCGTTGGACTGCGCGCGATACCAGGCCTGCAGGAATTCAACGGGGGGCATGGAGAAGGGGGCGCGGCACGGCGCTGTATTTGTTTTATGGCTTGTGGGGTGTTGGAGGCAAGGGGCGGAGGTACTGGAGAAAGTACCAAGGGGAGGGCATGTAAAGTAACGGGGTAGTGGGTCAGTTTGAAATTATTGAGGCTTGACGGCTGGGATCACCGTTTAGTCGTGAAGAGCCAGAGAAGGACTCCTGATGCAGCCTATGACGACGAGGACCGCGACGCCGACGAACGACAGTGCGCGCTTTAAGGCTTTCGGATGATTTTTTGTCGACGAAACCTTGAGGAGCCGGTTCAGCAAAAAAGAGGGCCCGGACTCGCTGGGAGGTGCTTGTCCGGGCCTGAGGGAAGAAATTAAATTCGTGCTGCCTGCGCGCTGCGCTTAGCGATGGTGGCCGCCTCCGCCGCCGCTCGAATGTCCGCCGCCACTGGCATGTCCGCCGCCGCTGGGGCGCGCCGAGCTACCGCCGCTGCTGCGGGGAGCGCTGTTGCTGGGCGCAGGGCTCGATCCGCCATAGCTGCGCGGCGCTGAATAACTGTTGGGCGCTGAATAGCCGCGCTGCTGGACCACCGGCGGGCTGATGCGCACCGAGCTGCCATACGATTCACGGCTGGACGCCGCCGGGCTGTAGCCGCGATTGGCTTGCGACGCCTCGCCGGTTCCATTGGTTCCATGCAGCGGCTCGCCGAAGCGATTCCATCCGTGCGCCGCAGACTCGGAACCTGCGCCGCCTGAGCGCTGCCATCCGCCGGCGCCCGAGTTCCCTGCTGACGGTTGGCTGAAATTTCCGCGCGACATCTGCTGCATTCCGCGCTGTTGCTGATCGAAGCTGGCATGCGACACGCTGGGCGCCTGCATGCGGCTGGCGAAGCTTTGCGAGCGGGCTTGCGGGAATCTTCCGCTCACCGCGCGATCGGAGAAACGCAAGCTGGATCGATCGGGCGACACCGGCAATACGCCGTGCACCAATCCGGCCGCTTGCAGCTGGGACCGATTGAGCGCCGTGAACGATCCGCCGCGTCCGAACCCGGCTGCATTCACGCCAATGGCGCCTCCCGTTATCCGGGCATTGCGATACGAGTTGAAGACGTTCGCATTGTTGACGATGGTGGTGTGATTGCCGAAGACGCCGCCCCGCACTCCGCCATAGAAGCCGCGACCCCACCAGGGATGGAAGCCTTCAAACGGCGCCAGAGCCACCCAGCCCACTCCACCGAAACCGAATCCCACGCCCAGGCCGAAGCCGCCGCCGTAACCGAAGAATCCGACATAGGCGGGCGCCCAGAAAGGATTGCCCAGGATGGGGCCGGGATACCAGGCCCATCCGCCCGTGCCCCAGAACCAACGGCCGTAATGATACGGCGCCCAGCCCCAGGAATCGGCGCTCACCCAGGTCCATCCATAGTAGTCTTCCCAAACCCAACGGCCGTTTTGATAAGGAGCCCAATCCGGACCCACCGTGGGCTGCCAGACCGAACCATAGTTCGGATCGTTCACCCATTGGCCGTTCTGATCCAGATCTTCGGCGCCGCTGATGTTGGGGCTCACATGCTGGTAGCTTTGCGAGCTCTGAATAAACCGGTCGCGCTCGTCATTCCAGCGGTCGAAAGCGTCGGGAGCGGCGGGCTGCACCACTTGGAACTCGGCGTCTGAAGCAGGACCGCGCGCTTCCATGGTCTGGCCGGCTTCCAGGCGTTCCCCGCCCTTCTGGCTGTCGATTTCAGCTTCGCCGGACCGAACCGTGATCTCGGACGTGCCGTCGTCACGAACCGTCACCCGATAAGCGCCTGGCCGCAAGGGCCGCACCGCGACGCTCGGAGTATCCAGTTCGACGAGCGCCTGGCTGGGACGCAGCGTCCGAAAGGTCACCGTTCCGGCCGCGACTTGTATTTGAAAACTTTTCACATCCATGGCGGCGAATCGAACTTCCGAGTTCGCGCCGATGCGAATCATGTTGGAGGAATCGAACTCGACTTCCGCGCGCCCGGCGGAGCCAGTGAGCAGCCGGTCGTCCGCCATGACGGGCGCGTTCAGCGCCGCGGCCACCACGTCGCCCGAATCGCCGCGCCTTACCGATACGTCACCATTCAATATGCTGATCCGCGCCACCGCGCGCCCGGGTTCGTACTGGCCGTCGGGATCGACATTGCCGCTGGGATTAGGACTAGGGTTGGGATTTGGATTGGCGTTGGGATCGAATTGGGCCGAGAGCGGAGCGATGCTCGAGATCGCGACGAGCATGGCGATCAGGCCGAACGATGTAAGGGCGCGTTTCATAAGCCGCTCAGTTCGCCTGACCTAAAGGCAATCCGGTGGCCAAGTGTTAAGTAATTGAGGATAAAAAAGTTAGAGTGGGTTAGCGGCGGAACGGTGCTGGTTGAAAACCACCAGGAGTGCTTGGGATGAGCCGCGCGCCGTTATTCGGGATTCGTCAGCGGAAGGCCTGAGAGCGATGGCGGACGCCGAAGATGCGCACGGCGTCGTCTTCCAGAGTGAACAGTACACGGTAATCTCCGAGGCGAAGCCGGAACGCGCCAGCCATATCGCCGTGCAGCGTAGTTACGTCGCCAGAGCCAGTGCGTGCAAAACGGAGAATGCCCTCAAAGGCGCATGGCGGTTGGCATCGAAGCGCTTGTCGATGGCCTGGAAGCGCCCGTCGATCGTCTGAAAACGCGCGTCCATCACCTCAAAGCGCGCATCGAACTTCGACTCCACCTTGCCAATTCTCGCGTTGATGTAGGCGATGACAAGCCCCAGCAACGCGGCGTTAAACAGCATCGGAATGCAGACTGCGATATAGAGCTGTTCGTTAGTCATCAAAGGACAGGTGCTCCGCGTTGAACTTTTTCGAGCACCGCGTGCAAGTCGCGGGCGACCTCGGCCTCTGTCATTCGCAGCGTCATCCCGTCTCCGATCATAGCGGTTATTCGCCCCGACTGACTACGACAGTTCCTTGAATGGATTGAAGACCTTCAATCCAGGACACCGGAAGTCCCGATCGTTGCCAGTGGCAATGGTCAAACCGTGTCGCCGTGCCGTGGCCGCGATGTAGCTGTCTTCGACGGGCATCCGCTGGCCGGTTTTGTCGAGGAGCCGCTCTTGGTCAGCCCACACGCGCGCTACGGAGACGCTGAAGCCGTGGATTCGCCCGTGCAGTGCCTCCACCAGGCGCGTGAGCCAGGATTGAAGAGCTTGACGGTTCCGTCCGTCCTTGGTGCGCACCCAATAGGCCAGTTGCGCAATGACAATCGCGCTGGTGTAACAGCGGTCCTGTTCTTCCTCAAGCCACGCGACCACCCGCGCGTCGCCGTGCCGCTTGGCTGGCTGATAGAGGACGTCTGTGTCGAGCAGCCAGCTCATAACTTGCGCCGTCTGGAAGCAGCGGTGCGGCGCGGAGGCACATCGTCCGGGCTGACGGGACAAGCTTTGAGCACGCTGAGCCAGTTCTCTTTGCCCGCCAGCCGTCGAAACACGAGCACCTCTTCCTCGGCGTCGAAGCTGGCTTCGAAATAATCCCCAGGCGCAGCCGGAGCAAGCGCGGTGGGGACGGTGAGGCGCCGCTTGGCATCCAGCGTCACGATCATGGTGGGATTATCCCACGCCGGAGGGTGCATTTCAGCGTCCCGAGTTATGCCAACTCCCTACGCGTGAACGTGGGTAGGGGGATGGAATCGACGGACGCGGATTTTCTTTTCACGCTTGCGGGTCTGCGCGATATCGTAAGAGGCCTGCATCCGCATGAGGGTGTCCATCTTCACCCCAAAAGCCTTTTCGATGCGGAGCGCCATGTCGCCGGAAAGATCGGCACTACCATTGAGCAAGCTCGATAATGCCGGGCGGGATACCTGGAGCGCAGCGGCGGCGGCCGTAACCGAAAGTCCGGCGGGCTGGATAATTTCACTCCGAATGAAATCTCCGGGATGGGGCGGGTTCTTGATGGGCATGGCGTTCACTCCTTGTGTCTAGTGGTAATCTTCCAAATTCAAGTCGCAAATTTCGTTCTCCTTAGCGTCAATATGGAACGTCAGGCGCCGGTTGCGGGTGACGCTGAGGCTCCATACACCTTTTCGGTCGCCCATCAGCGTGTGAGCCTTCCAGGCCGTTAACGAGCGCAATTCCTCCGAGCTTTCCATGTCGTCGAGGTACGCCAGTATCTTCCGCGGCTTGTCCATGGTGTCGGGCGGAACGCCCTTCGCCTTATCATCTTCGTAGAGCCGCTGGAGGCCCTTATGGACGAAGTTCCGTATTCTCACCGGGAACCGTAACCTGTAGCTTAACACTTGTCACGCAGCATGCGTCCGCGCCGACTTTTTCGTCTACGAGGGTGCGTTCGCCAGCCGGTGGGCGAGCGGGAGGAGCATCACTTCCATGCTTCGAGCCAATGGTCTTGTATCGCTCGCCCGACTCGAGCAAACTACAGTTAGCTTGGCAGCATCAACCACAGTCAATAGTTCCCTGCCCGAGGTGCATTCTAGCGTCCCGACGGCGCAGCCGGCAGTGTGGCGGCGGATGCTGGCGTTCGCAGGTACAGCCAACGCTCGCCACTTCGAATTGATACCGGGCCTGAACGTCATTCAGCTTTAGCGGCCCTGCGTGCGCCCATTATTGAGTCTGGTTGACCAGCACCATGACGCCGCCTGAGGTGTCCGGCACGACGATGTCCGGTAAGCCAGGAGCCGATTGTTCGTGGAAATGTCCTACCAGGATGGAGCCGGGTGACGGACCGGTGCCGATCGCGAACGGTGTCGCGTAAGTCCCGCCCCCCTCGCCGAGGTACACGTATAGCGTGTCATACCCAGACACGAGGATGTCTGGAATGCCATCGCCGTTCACGTCCGCAACGCAGTCGACACCGTTGGTGGCTTGGAAAGGCCCTGGAAGCCCGGGCTGAGACGTGAACTTGCCCTTTCCGTTCCCAAGGTAGACTTCCGCGCCGCTACCGGACGCGGCTCCTAGAATTAGATCTAGGTTTCCATCCCCGTTTAAATCCGCGAGAATTGGCCACCCGGTGAGCGCGCCAAAGGTCGTCGGCACCTGCGTGAAGCCACCCTTATGGTTGTTCAACAGCACGGTTACAGGGGCGTCCACCGGAAAAGCGGCACTGGTCAGAACCAGATCCTTCCACCCATCGTTGTTGATGTCTCCCGCAGCGACACCGGAGAATCCGTACTCGGGCGGATTTGCGACGATATCGGTTGGAGACTGGAACGTGCCATCCCCGTTGCCCAAAGCGATCAGATTGCCCGACGTCGCGAAATCCACTTTCCCGTCATGATTGAAATCACCGGGCGCTAAGTAGCCGCCAGATGGTGTCGGCGTGGGGCTTGCCAGGGTAAAAGTGCCGTCACCATTGCCGAGGTAAGCATAGACACTTCCCTGGGCAGGCACCAGTAGATCAAGCCTCCCATCGCCGTTCAGATCGGTGGTAACCAGGCATCCGGCGCCATCCAGCGCGATGTTCGTTCCGGCCGTGAAAGGTGTTGCACCTTTACCTGTCCCGAGCAGAATGGAGATCCCATTGGAGTTGTTCACCGCCAGATCGGTCCTTCCGTCGCCGTTAAAGTCGCCTTTCACCCCGCAGCCGGCGCCATCGGTGACGCTGGTCCAAATGCCGTCTTCGAATCCTCTATTGTTATCGTTGAGCAACACGGAAATGAAGTCCTGAGCGCCGGCGATAATATCAGTCAGGCCGTTGTTTCTTAGGTCGGCCAACACAAGGCCGGTAGTATAGAGGTAGGGGTCCACAGGGTAACTTATAGGCGCGCTGAAGTTGCCGCTGCCTTCTCCATAAGCTACATAACCGTCGCCAGAGACAAGATCAGGCCTACCATCACCGTTCACGTCGCCTATCGCCAGGGCCTGGTACGCACCCCCGGAGAGACTGACCACCTTAGGCCCTGTGAATCCACCGGCTCCGTTGCCGAAATAAAGATAAGCACCCTCAGCTCTTGTCCCATTGAGGGCGATACTCGGCGGCCCGCCCTTCGTTAGGCTACCCACCGCGATCGCCAAAGGACGGTTGGGCTTGCTAAAAAGCTGAGGGGTTTGGAAGGTTCCATTGCCGTTGCCGAGGAGGACCGCAAAGCCGGCTCCCTTATTGCCGGGGGCGAGCCGAGTCACCGCAATATCGAGTTTGCCGTCCTGGTTGAAATCTGCAGCGGCGATATCAAACGAGCCTGAAAGAGTAACAGCGAGTACCGCAGAATTGAAGGTGCCACCGCCGTTCCCCGCCAGGAACCAAACGCCTGTGTTGCCTGTGGCCACGATATCCAAAATGCCGTCGCCGTTGAAGTCGCCGACTACCAAGAAGCCGATCTCGCTGTCGTTGATCGGATAA
>JBEKLB010000231.1:0-10720 GCA_050010415.1 Bryobacteraceae bacterium
GGAATGAAGGCCGCGTCCGCTCGGTCCGTAGCTATCATGAGCTGCCCGCCTTTAACGCTCCCCAGGCCCCACGTCAGACCGTCACCCTGGAGCAGGCATCCGAGCGGCTAGGCATCAGCCACAAGGTCATACGCCGGCTGATCGAATCAAACAAAATACCGGCTACTCAAGTCGTGCCGTGGGCACCCTGGGAGATTCCGACAGAGGCGATCGAGTCTGCTGAGGTTATGCTGGAAATCGCACGCGCGAAGCGCCGCCCACGGAAGCTGACGGCCGTTAATGGACCATCCATGCCGATGTTTGCTGAAATTGGTGAGGATATTGGAGGATTGCAGTGAGGATTGAGGGCCGTCGGCCTGAAACCGACGGATGAATACGTATTGATTTCAGCTATGTAGCAAGGAGGTGCAGAATGTCGCAGGATCGCCAGGGCCGAGAAACAACGCGTCCTCGCGCTTGTTGATGAAGGCGCCGGTGGCTAGGTCAAAGACCAGGCTGCGATTCATCTTGGGATTAAGGGTGAGGTCGAAGTTATGTTGAGCTCAACATAACCCCGATTCTGTGCAGCGCCGCGTTATGTGGAGCGCGAGCACCACAATGGCGGTGCGCGGTCTCGTCGTGGTTTAGGGCTCAACATAATGTTAGAGGCGCTCAAGCCAGGCGAGGAGATCCGGGTCCTTCCACGCCGGCATCGCCGTTGCGAGTGCCGGAGGTTCGCATGCCTCGATTTGGGTGTCCACCGAGGCATTGATCTCTCCTGCTTTCTCTAATGGAAGTAGGGCCACCAAGCGCCTACTTGGATTAACATGGCTGGGCTCGAAGATCTTCGGGACACAAAGTGCATCGACAAGTACATTGACCGCTTAACGTCAGAGTTTCTTCGGTCCTTTGGTCTTCTCATAAGCACGCTGCGACGCTTCGTGTGCTTTAGTGGAATGGTCATTGGCTATCTGTGAGTGCTGGGACGCATCCGCGTGCTCGCCCTGCTCATGCGTTTCTACGGCTTTTCGAAGAGATTTTGCAGCCTCTTCGTGGTGCGCGGCTGCCTTGTGGTGGTCGTGTTTTGGCATTTTGTCTCCCGCTATTGGTGTGCATTCCGCTGGCCAATCGCGCGCGGCATGGGCGAAGTCTACCGCGCCTCAACACGCCATGGCGCACGGCCAAGAACGACACGCCTTGCGCGCAAACCACCTGACTGGCCAGATCAACAGAAGCGGCCACAGTTGGTAGGTACGCTAATGTCGGTCGCGGAGTCGCTCGGCCGCGTGACGCCTGGTGATCACCATCATGGGGGCGTGCGGAGATCTGCGACCGTCCCGCGGCAGACCTCCCCAGCTCAGCTATCTTTTCTCAGATACGTGGCCACGTCCATCCCGCAATTCATTCCCTTGGAAGTGCGCACTATCGACACGCTTGGACGGTTCGGCTTTCTCGCCACGTGCTGGCATTGGGCCCTTGTAACCGTGATCCGGATGGAAACGGTTATTCACGTTCCCCTGGAAGTCGCTGGCGCCGTGAAACCATGGGCCAGCGCCGTTGAAGGCTTCCCCGTTAAACCATTCCGGGCCGTAATAGCCGGCGGGAGAACAGCCGTATGGATCGGTGTCATAGTAACCATAGGGGCAGTCGGGCGCTGTTCCGATTTCAACAGCGACCTGGGCCTGTGCTTTGGGACTGCTAGTCGTGAAGCCGATTCCAGCAACGGCAGCTAGCATCAGAAATGTAATTCCGCGCATTAGTTCACCTCGCAATGGTCTGGGCACTTCCCTGGCCACGGTTGCGATGCGTGTTCGCGTGCATCGTCCGGTCCCAGCGGGCGTTTGGCTTGTCACTGACGCATAGCAACTCGTTCGCATGTCCCAGCTTGCTGCGTCGAGCTTCTAGGAGCCTCCAGCATCTCCTACGCTCGTACACATTCAGCTTGGCCCCCAATCTGCACTCGGCCTGATGGAGAAGAGGTAAAGAATGTCGACAATACTGATCATTCTTCTAGTTTTATTTTTGCTCGGTGGCGGCGGGTGGGGATATTCTCGTTGGCGCGGGTAGCACTGCTGACCGTTTGAGATGTACCGCAAGGTGGGACCAGAACCAGGGGGCTCTGGCGTCCGCTTCTCTACGCTAGCCACTGGTGTTGGATGACGTCACGGATGGCTCCGGCACATTCGTAAGAGCATCCGCGCCCAAGTCGTTCCCCTCACTCCCATCAAGCGTCCGCTGATGAGCAGCTCCTCGACTTGCCCGTCGGCCAGAGCTTCGAGCGTCTCGTGCAGACCGACGACGGCCAAGCCGCGAGCGCGATATTGAGTCATCAGCCGATCCACCAGTTGCTCTGTGATCGTGGATGACGTGACAGGTTATAGGCACGACGCCGGCCGAGAAACCAGCTCACTATCCTTCGGAGGGCCCGCCGCAGTAACCATATCCGGTCACATGACCGTACAGCGCCGCCAAAGCCTAAGGCTTCTCAGGGTACGGTGACCGCCCTTTTGGCGGTTTAGTTGTAGCCCGCCTTAGAGTACTCTATCCCAGCTACGATCGGTCCTTCTCATGCCTTAGGAAGATTGACGGATATCACTACCAAAGGAGAACTAAAATGCTCGGATTAGGATTGCTCGGAACCATTATTGTGATTTGTCTGGTTGTTTGGCTCGTCCGCAGGGTGGTGTGAACAATTGCGGATCAAGATCGAGCCGGCTCTCGCAAACCGGCCGATCAATGCTGGCGGGCGCCCGGGCGATGGCGGCTCGGGCAATTCGGATTAGCCGGTACACCCAGACGGGCTGGCGGAGGTCAGCCGCTGGGCTTTTCCTTTTTACAACACTCCTAACAGCTACGGTCGTCGGGATTGGTTTCTATCACATCTATCTTGATCGAACTAATCTGCCTGATCTGGAGCCGTTCGTTCGCTTCGACTTTCCTACCATCGGCCACGTCTACGACATCCACGGGCAGCCGCTCATAGAGATGGCCACCGAACACCGCTGGATCAGCAGGTATGAGGACATTCCGCCGGTGGTTTCCGGCGCCATCCTCGCCGCCGAGGACAAAAACTTCTACTCGCATAATGGCGTCGACTATTCAAGCATCCCTCGCGTATTAAGCAAGCTCAGAATTCGAAGCCTTCTGGGACGCTTCATGAAGCTGGGACGGCGAGACGCAGTGAATAGTTCTCCGATCTTCCCGCAAGGCGGATCGACGATCACTCAACAGCTCGTGCGAGGTTATTTTCTTCAAACGATGAAGGCTCGAGAGAACAGCAACCAGCTCCGTCACAGCGGATTCTTGTCTCACGGCCTGTCCTATCTGATCGGCGCGCGAAGCGTCAACATGGTGGTTCGCAAGGTGGAGGAGATCCGGCTGGCGCTATGGCTTGAAAAGGCGATGCAGGAGCGTTTCGGTTCCAAACGCCGCGCCAAGGAGGAAATTTTGGCCCGGTACGCCAGCTTGGTTTACATGGGAAACGGCCAGTACGGATTGGCGCGAGCTGCCGATTACTATTTTGGCCGGAGTCTCGCGTCTTTCACCCCGGTGGATGCGGACAAGGCAGCCTTGCTGGCAGGCAGCATAAAATCACCTCGCTATTATGGGTCCACGGGGAGCGAAATCGAGAGGGTCAGGCGCAGAAACCAAGTTCTCGCGCTAATGGCGGCGAATGGATCTCTTCCTCCAGACTTCGCAAAGAGAGCCAAGCAGCGCCCGATACAGGTAGTCGCGAAAGACAATGACGGGATGCCCCAATCTTCCGCCGTTGTCGAAAATGTACTCGAGGAACTCAAAACCAGCCACACCGATCTCAGCGTGCAAGACCTGCTTCAGGGACGCATCCAGGTTTACTCCACGGCGGATGCGCGGGTGCAGCAAATCGTAACCCAGGGACTGGAACACGGCCTGCTGCTTTATGAGAAGCGACATCCTGGCGCGAAAGGGTTGATTCAAGGCTCTGTTGTGGTGCTAAGGAATCGCGATGCGAGCATACTCGCCGAGGCGGGCGGCCGGCAAATCTATCAAGACCGTTCCGCTTCTTACAGTGACTTGAACCGTGCCACGCAATCCCTGCGGCAACCAGGCTCCGCGATGAAACCGATTGTCTATCTGGCTGCCTTTCGGGCAGGAACACTGAATCTCGACTCGGTGGTTCCCGACGAACCCATTAGCGTTCCCAATGGAACAAACCAGGATGTAAAGTGGATCTCAAACTACGATGGTCAATTCAAGGGTAGGATTCCCGCGCGGATGGCGCTGGCCGAATCGAGAAACGCCGTCGCGATTTGGATCGCAGGCGAGATTGGGATTTCGAGCGTCCTGCGGACAGCCCGAAGTGTGGGGATAAAGACGCCGTTGCAGCCTTATGCGACGACGGCTTTGGGAGCGTCCGAAGTGAACCTGATGGAGCTGGCTAACGCCTACCGGACGATGGCGTCAGGCATCCTCACCCAGCCATATGTGATCCGGAGGATCGTCGGTGATCCTGGACAAGTGATGGCCGAAAGTGAACACGCGTCGTCTCCGGTCCATGTCGAGGGCTTCGCTCTCCTACTCATTCAGGAAGGTATGCGCGGCGTCGTACGTTTGCCCACTGGGACGGCTCACGCACTGGATTCCAGCGGTTTTCCGATTGCCGTGATGGGCAAGACGGGAACGACGAATGAGTTCAGGGATGCGCTCTTCGTGGGCTCCACTTACGGCCCTTCAGGCATCACGATCGCTGTGCGCGTCGGCTTTGACGACAACGGTTCCCTTGGAGCAGGAGAAACTGGCGGCAGGGTTGCCCTTCCAGTGTTCAAAGAAATCGCGCTGAGAGTCTACGCCGAAAAGCTGGTTGGGCCCGCTCCACAGTTTCCCGCCGAAATGGAACAGAGCATCAACGATTATCTCGAAGGCGGCGCCAAAACCATCGCCCAGCGATGAACCCTAGGTCTCATCGCCGAAATAGTCCCGGCCGGTTAACGATATACGGTCACATGGCTGGATAACGTCACTGGCGCTGGGGATCGACGGCCTCAAGCCTTCAATCGGAGGGGTTTCATTTTGGACTATCCCGTGCCTGGAACTATATTCCGCCCAAACGGGGCCGAAAGGGATGGACATGAAGACAGTACATAGCGCAGTAAACGGGTTCCAAGCGGTTCTCGAAAGAAAAGAGTCCGAACTGGCCCAGGTAGTGCGAAAGCGGGATGGCATCGCAATCGAGAAGAGCGCGGACCAAATGGACGAGATTCAGCTGGCGACAGAACGAGATCTGGCGATTCGAAACGTGGACCGCGAGTCCGGCCTGCTGCGTGACGTGCAAGACGCATTACGACGGATTCACAGCGGCGAGTTTGGAGCTTGCATGGAATGCGAATCGGCGATCAGCCCCAAACGCCTCACGGCCGTCCCATGGGCAGCGCGTTGTATCCGGTGCCAGGAGGCTGCCGATCAGGACCGGCAGGAGGGAAACGAATCGCCCGGCGCGTCTGTCCTCCATGCCTCGTGAAGAAACATTTCGCTTCTGTTCTGCGGTGAGCGCTCTTGGACAGACGGCACCGATGCTGACCTGATATGTTCCTTTCAGAGAAAATGAACCGGAAGGGGCCAAAGGAAAACCAGCCACGCAGACAAAGGCATAACGAAGTGAAAGGGCCAGCTGCTAATGTTTGTCTTTGGGCTCGTCGACAATACCTAACTCCGGCCGGCTATCGACAAAGTTTTCCCTTGGGATGCCCGACATCGAATCCAGGGAAGAGGACGAAGGAGGAGGAGACACCATGTTATTTGACCGGCAGAGATTTGTTCTTGCTGTTCACCAGGCTCTTGAGGAGCACGACAAAGAAAAAGACAAATCAGTCGATTCCGGTGGGCATACTATCGCCATAGATTGCGATAGCGAGTTGGAGGATTTTGCGGACCGCATCCTGGAACTAATGGAGTAATAAACTTGACGATACATGGATGGCAGTGAAGAGAACGATGCCACCACCCCACTCTGCTAGGGCCAGAGGTTCGCAAGCCCAACTGTCGTATCGACTTTTCCTGAGGGAATCCTTGCGCAACATCCGCGTTACCGCCTCCGTGATGCCCAGTTCCCGCTTCCTGACGACCGCCATGCTGCACCAAGTGAATTTTCGAAAAGTTCGCAACGTGGTGGAACTCGGATCCGGAACAGGGGTTATCACCCAAGAGATTCTACGCCGCATGACTCCGGACTCCCGTCTGTTCGCGTTGGAGATCAACCGTAGCTTTGTGGGGCACCTTCGAACCAGTTGCCGCGACTCCAGGCTAATGGTGCTACACGTTGATGCTTGCGACCTGCTGCACCAGCTCGCCGTACATAACGCTGGAACGATTGACGTAGTGATCTCCTCGCTCGGTCTCACGGCCATGACTTGGGAGCACCGTGAACGAATCGTTCGGCAGGCGGAAGCCTGCCTCGCCCCGGCCGGTATCATGATGCAGTTCCAGTACATGACATCGCTGGCTCCCTTCCCTAAATTATCCAACTGGCCGCTCGGTCGATTTCAGGAAGTCGAATTCTTGAGAGGGTATTTCCCGAGTGTGACCGCGAAGCCCGTGTTCTTCAATTTTCCGCCCGCTCTGGTTTTTACTTGTCACAAGTGAGTCTTTAGCCGGAGTCCTCCGGCGCCGCGCCCCATTTTGTTCTCGCTCGTTTTAGGCCGGTAACGCTACATGGTCATGTGACCAAGTGTGGTTACGGAGCGAACGAATTCAGACGGGACCCTAGCTTTTCCGTAACATCGACACATCTATGTGTGCATGGGATCGGGGCACGACCGTGTCGTCCGAAACCCTAACAGGTTGCTGAAAAGGCCCCTCTACAACCGCGAACCGCAGGCGTGGGCGCCTACGCTACACGGGCTATCAACAACATGAGCGTGCCCGTGTAGGGCGGACTTCAGTCTGCCGGGCTTTTTCAGCAACCTCCTAAGGCCCTTTTGGACCCACATCTGCAGTAGATGAAGACCGGAAGTCTCACGGCTTCCAAGTTGATGCTAATGGAGAAATGCGAAACATGAGCCTAACCCCCATCAATCCGTCCATATTAATCGTCATCGTGGGAATTCTTCTCGTGATCGGCGTTGCGCTGTGGATGTGTATGAAATACGTGCAGAAAAAGCGCACGCATGAACTCCGTTCCAAATTTGGCCCCGAATACGATAAGGCCATCAGCGTAAATCGGGATCGCGGGCATGCCGAATCGGAACTGCAAAAACGGGCGACACGCGTCGCCAAGTTTAACATTCACCCTCTCAAGGCCGAGGAACGATCGAGATACACCGACGATTGGCGCCGGGAGCAGTCGCTATTTGTGGACGATCCTCAGGCTGCCGTCAATCATGCCGATACTCTGGTGCAAGATGTAATGCGACACCGCGGCTATCCGGTAGGCGATTTTGATCAAAATGCCACCGATCTCTCGGTAGATCATCCCCGCGTCGTAGAAAACTACCGCATCGCTCACGAGATAGCCCTCCGAGAGGGTTCAAATCGGAGCAGCACTGAAGATTTGCGCAAGGCCATGGTGAGTTACCGCGCCTTGTTTGAAGATCTTTTGGAACAAACTGTAGACAAACCTGAGGAGGTTACAAAATGACACCGCAAACACTTGATTTACGCGGGGAGCGCGACAATAGTCTGCCGCCGACCGTTGAGATGCCGGCTGCTAACGGCAACCCTGCCGCTTCCACGCTGGCGATATCCAAAGCAGCGCAAGAACCAAACGTGCCGCTATTTGCACAAAACGACACGCAGGACTTCCGTTCCCGTTGGGAGAAGATTCAGATCGGCTTCGTGGATGAGCCCCGAGAAGCAGTGGAACACGCTGACGAGCTGGTGGCCAGCGCCATCAAACGGCTGGCGGAAGTCTTCGCGGCCGAGCGGCAGAAGTTGGAGGCGGAATGGGGTAAGACCGACAACGTCTCGACGGAAGAACTCCGCGTCGCCCTCCGCCGGTACAGGTCCTTCTTCGACCGGCTCTTGTCTGTTTAGTTAACACCTGCCAAAGCGTCGGTATTTTCAGGACCGACCAAAGAACATAGGGAGAAACAGTATGTCACTGCTCGCGTGGATCGTTTTGGGCCTGCTAGCCGGCTTCATAGGTAGCAAACTCGTCAACAAGACCGGGGAAGGCGTTGTTCTCGATGTTTTGTTGGGGATCGTCGGCGCTGTAGTCGGCGGGTTCCTCTTTAACCTATTTGGAGCTTCCGGTGTGACCGGCTTGAATATCTATAGCCTTTTCGTGGCAGTGCTTGGGGCCGTGCTCCTTCTGGTTGCGTATCACGCTATAAGACGATGGAACCTTGCGTGGTACCGACGGTGAAGACGATCTTAGGCAGAGTGGACTAGCATGCGCCTAACTTTTGTGGTATCGCTTATCGTTTCGATTCTGCCCCTAGCCGACGCGAGGGCAGCTAGACCGGCGAACCGCCTCGCATCTGCAAGTCTTTCCGCGAGCGAAATCGAGGACTCCACCAACACTGGCACGGTGGGGCCGGGAGCGGCGGGGCCAAGAGTAGTTCGGGCCCAGATTCTTCTGGACCGTGCCAGATTCTCGCCAGGTGAAATTGATGGCGTGTACGGCGACGATTTCGCGATCGCGGTCAAGGGATATCAGGAAAATCACGACCTGAAACCGACCGGCACGATTGATGAGGAGATGTGGCGCCTGCTCGACACCGATGCCGGTCCGCTCTTGTTGACTTACATGATCACCAAAGCGGATGAGAAAGGTCCGTTCCTACCGATTCCCGACGACACGTTGGAAAAGGCGAAGATGAAATGGCTGGGCTTCGAAACGCCCGAAGAGGGGCTGGGCGAGAAGTTCCACAGTTCGCCGAAGCTGCTCGCGGAGTTGAATCCCGGCCTGAAAATGGACGCGGTGGGCGTTCGAATTAGCGTTCCAAACGTGCGGCACATTGCAGGGGGCCTGGCGTTACGCGTAGTGGCTTCGAAGTCACAACGAACGGTAATCGCCTCCGGCGTCGGCGGCAAGTTGTTGGCCCAATATCCGGCCACGATGGGCGACACACATGATCCGCTCCCGATTGGAAATTGGAAGATCACGAGCGTTGTGCATTATCCCTGGTTTAATTATGATCCAGAACTTTTCTGGAACCCAGACCCGAAACAAGCGAGCGCAGTACTGCCGCCCGGCCCAAGAAACCCCGTCGGCACAGTGTGGATCGGACTCTCGAAAGAACATTATGGAATCCATGGGACGCCAGATCCCGGGCATATTCGTCACGGCGAATCCGCCGGATGCATCCGCTTGACAAACTGGGATGTGGATCAACTCTCGCACATGGTTCGTCCAGGAACGCCGGTCGTGCTCGAGGAGTAACTTGAGGCACTGGGTTTCCATTGCCGGGTTTATCTCAGTGTCGCTGGCTGTTGGCGACACTTCCTCTATCCTCGACATGACTCCGCCTATCCGTGGTGCCACTCTCGCGGACCTGCGGGATATGTTCCAGGAGGATCACAACGGACACCCCCATGAGGCGATCGATATTCTGGAGCCGAGAGGGACACCCGTGCATGCGGTGGTCTCTGGAACCGTCCGTAAGCTCTTTCTCAGCAAACCCGGCGGCAACACGATATACGAGTTCGACGAAATGGGAGCGTATTGCTACTATTACGCGCATTTGGATGCGTACGCCGAAGGGTTGCGGGAGGGAATGCGAGTGGAGCGCGGGGACATTATCGGTTTTGTGGGATCGACGGGCAATGCGGATCCGCGCACGCCACATTTGCATTTTGCGATCTTCGAATTGGGGCCGGAGCGGCTGTGGTGGAAGGGGAAGGCCATTGACCCTTATCCTGGCCTGGTAGACGCGGTGAAGCGGGCGAAATAGTGGCCAAACCCAATACTGACTGGCTAAGTGAGCACTATCGCTCAGACAAACCTCGCCTTTGGGTCTACGCTCGATTTGCCATCTTAAACTCGGAAACAGTACCATGCACTTCAATTTCGATAGGCATCTGCTCCGCGGCCGCGAGAGCGAAGTTTACCTTCGCAAGGTGAGTTCGTGAGCTTAAACGGCAAGGCAAACGGCAAGGCTGCCCCACAGACAATTCTCCTGGTGGAAGACCATCCGCTCCTTCTCAAGCTCGTTACGAAAATACTCGAGGACGCCCATTTCACCGTACTCTCTGCCAGCAGCGCGAAAAAGGCGATTCAGGTGGAAGCAGATTTCCCCGGAAAGATAGACCTGCTGCTGAGCGATGTGATGATGCCGGGCATGTCGGGACCCGACCTTGCAAAAATACTGAAGAAGGAAAGGCCGAAAATGCGCATCATACTCATGTCCGCTTACCCGGACGGCGCGTTGCTGGTTCTCAATTACGGTTGGCACTTCATTCAGAAGCCGTTCATGCCGCTCGCATTGGTGGGCAGGATCAAACATGTTTTGGTCAGCAAAACCCGCGAGCAGGGCACCGACCATTTCGACACCCGCAAGTGACGTCCCTGATTCCGCTGCTTAGGAGATTGCCGGGGTTTACGCTTTCAGCGGGATCGAGTGTTGGATTTCACGGATGGAAGCCGAATCAGCTTCTGTTGAATAGCGTACTTGATCACTTCCGAGCGGTCGTGCAGATCGAGCTTTCGCATCATATTGGTCTTGTGCGAGTCCACCGTTTTGACGCTGAGCAGAAGGAGTCCGGCAATTTCCTTTGGGGACCGTCCGTCCGCCAAGAGTTTTAGCACTTCCCGTTCCCGGTCGCT
>JBEKLB010000232.1:0-10698 GCA_050010415.1 Bryobacteraceae bacterium
CATACCAGTTCAAGCCGGGACCGTGGTAGGGATGCCAAGAAAGTGGAGTGCCCATTTCCGCGAATAACCGATCAAACACGGACCGCGCTGTCATATCCGACACCGAGAGTTTGGTCTTGTGGCTCGCCAGCAAGCCGTAGGGGACGTTGCCCGGCGTCACAGTCAGACCCCATCTCCGGGATAGAACATCGCAGACGTCATTCACGAGCTTTGCAGCCGTGCGTTCTTCCGCGGGAAGCGACACAGGAGTATCGAGAATCGGCTTCAGGTTCTGTAGATGGCCGGATTGATCTGTGAACTGTGCCGGTACTACGTGAAGTGGAATTGACTCCGGAATCAACGCAAATCTCGCGAGGCCACTGGCGGATTGGTGATTAGTTAGTAAGCTGCTGATGGCGGCGGACGCGGCGAGCCGGGCCGCATCTTTTGTCAGCGGCGCCTCTGTCACCTCATAAGCAAAAGACAGCGAGCCTCCCCTGGGGATTAAGATACGGCGGCCCATTGGGCTTCTCGCCACCTGCGCGGTCACATCCGCGATTTCGCTCGCATGAACGTAAGGCGGATCCTCGTAAGTAATCGGGATATGATAGACGAGTTCCAGGAGTTCGATCGCCTCGATCAGTCGCCTCTATTTTGCCCTCCCACCCAAGCGTCGCGGAGGGGCACAGTTGCGGACCGGGCCGCTTCAAGTGCATAGTGGCTCTGGAACTGTAATTTACGGTGGCGCTGGCGCCCCCACCGTAGTCCACGCTGCCGCTGCCGGTCAGCGTATATTCCCCTTTCCAGCCCGTCACGCTTGCCCAACTGCCGCAAGTGGTGGCTTGGGCCGAGGCGCTCGAGTGAGCAATCACGAACAGCGCCCAAAGCACCATAGATCGAGTCACAAACAGCCATAAAACCGCGATGTTATCATTTGCAATCCGCCGTTTCATTGGCAATAGGCCGACCTCACGACGCGTCCAGCTTTGCTTTCCAATCATCACCGTCCGCTGGAATCGTCGATCATCCGAGCGTTGGCGCGCTGTCGGCTGAGCCGACTCAACTGCCGGTCACCGCTGAAGAACGCGCAAACCACAAGAAAATTGGCTCATGCTCTAGAGAATTTTCCGTACGCCAAAGGGAATCAGTGCTGGTACGGTCGCTTGCCACATCGCAGCCATCCAGATCCGTGGGTGCCGCGCTAAACAGCCGCGTGGCACTCCGAGTTGTACACTCTGTTATTGGGAGGACGATCCTGTGAGGCCAGCACCCATACCTAAGTTGATTTCCCTGTTGCTCTTAATGAATGGAGTTCTGGCGCCGGCGGTCCTGGCTCAAGACGCTCCGATTCCGGTCCCGAAGATAACGGGCCCTATTCCCGCGACGTCCGACTCTTACCCGTTTCTCGGCGCGGGTCACACGGTCGATCCCATCGACTTCGCGAAAGCCGGTTACGTCGAGGAAGAGTTTTTCGTCAGCGGCAGTGCCAACGTGTATGATTGGGCCGCTGACGGCGGCCTGACAGTGAAAGCGGAGAAGGCTCCTTACACCACGCGCATCCTCGTGCGTCGTCCAGCCCAAGCTTCGCGTTTCAGCGGCAACGTGGTGGTTGAGCCCTTCATGTCCCCGCGACGTCATGACTGGGCCATCATGTGGGGTTACGTCAACCAGTCGCTGATGGAGCACGGCGACGCCTGGGTGGGTGTGACGATCCCGGCCACGAGCGGCGCGCTCAAGAAATTCAATCCGGCGCGCTACTCGACCGTATCGTTCGCGAACCCGGCACCCTCCGCTGTTTGTCCCGGCGCGGGCAAGAACGGACCTGCTGACATCGAAGACGGGCTCCGCTTCGATGCGCTCAGCCAGGTGGGCGCCGCGCTCAAGAGCGGAAGCGGTCCCATGGGTAGTTTAAAGGTTGAGGGCATCTACATGACTACGCAGGGGGGCGACTTGCTCACCTACATGAACGCCATCCATTCGCACGCGAAGCTTTCCAACGGGAAATTTGTGTACGACGGCTACCTTTCGCGCAATCCGGGGAACATTCAGCGCCTGAATCAATGCGCTCCTCCGCCGCAGGCGAACGATCCGCGCGGCGGCTTTCATCACAAAGTTGGCGTGCCGGTGATTGCTGTGGTGGCGCAGGGCGAAGTACCCGCAACGCTGAGTCTACGCCGCGACGATAGCGACGACCCTGCCGACCGTTTCCGTCTGTACGAGGTCGCCGGCGTCGGTCATATCGACAAAGCTGCTTACTCACAGTTCCCTAACGTTGCGGATCAAATCGCTGCCGTGGGTGCGACGCAAGGCACTCCTGAGTGGCCGTTTAACATTACCTGCCAACCGCCCATCCCGCTTACGGACCAGCCTGCGCTGACCTACGTGTACGACGCCGCATTCCAGCATCTGTTCCAGTGGGCACGCAAGGGAGTGGCGCCTCCCAGGGCTGCCCGCATCGAGGTCAAAGAAGACACGAGCGAATCCGGCACGAAACCAACGGTGGCGCTGGACGAGTACGGCAACGGCCTCGGTGGCGTGCGCACGCCTTATGTCGAGGTTCCCGTTGCCACGTACTTCGTGACCAGTCCGGGTCCGGGCACTTGTGGCGAACTGGGTCACAAGGTTGCATTCGAGCGCTCCCGCATCGCCGAACTGTACACGGATGCCAATTCTTACAGGGCCAAAGTTACCCAGGCCACTGATCGGCTGGTCAGAGAGGGATGGCTGACGGATTCTGATGGCAGAAAGATACGATCCGAGCTAAGCGCGGTCCCGGCGCGGTAATAGCCGGAAATTTCCGACTGAGTTTTCAGGACGGAGAGTCGTCCGGTAAAACTGCCTGTTTAAACAACTTCGCGATTCAGAGCAGGCAATCGCAACCGCTCGAAATAGCCTGATGTGGGTCATTAACGGCGCCTACTTCCGGCGCTTCGTCTTCCCGGAATAGATCGCTCACCCTATCGACCTAGCGTTGCAAGTGAGGTCAAATTAGCCTCCAGACCTCTCGTGCCGTTGCGGACAATCCCAAGCCGCTTTCCAGGCCGTTGATCCGGCCGTTGATCCGGCCATCAACGCTCTTCATCGTCGGTGCGACCCGGTCGGTTCCAGAAAAGCATTTGAGCTGCCTCGCGAACATGGCTCCTTAGTCTGGTCGAGGTCGCGCCCCTGCGATGGGCAGATGCCAGCCGCGCAATATGGCCATGACTCTGAGCCAAAAGCATAGGAGTGAACCCGCGATCATGACTGCAAAAGATGGGTAATGCATGGCGTGACCCACCACCACAACAATCCCGGCGGCAAGTGCCGCGACAGCGTAAAGATCAGCCTTAAGAACCGTAGGCGTCTGGTTGACGAGAATGTCTCGTAACATCCCGCCGCCGATCCCTGTCATCATTCCCATAAGTGCAGCCATCGCTGGATTAAGTCCTGCGGCCAGCGCTTTTTGCGTACCGGTAACGGCGAAGAGGGCTAACCCCGCGCCATCGAAAAGCAGCACGGGCCTGCGCCGCACGTCGATATCGGGATACCAGAAAAACGTAACCAAGCCAGCCAGGAGAGAGACTCCCAAGAAACGCCAATCGCTGATGGCTGCAGGCGGAACGGAGCCGATAAGCAGGTCGCGGGTAATCCCGCCGGCGTTGCCCGCGGCGAAGGCAAGCACCATCAGGCCGAACAGATCGAGTTTGCTCTTAACACCAGCTGCTGCGCCGCTGAGTGCGAAGACGAACGTACCAAGTAGATCGAGCGCAATCAGAAAGGGGCCAGCCAAGCGCTCGCCGTGAATCAGAATGTCGTTCACGATGCCAGCCAGGCGTGCGCCGCAACAACCAGCGCCTTCACACCTGTCTCCAAAGTTGGGTGGATCACGGGTGCGAAGCGCGGATTATGATTGGTAGGAAGCGCGCTAAGCGTGCCATCCTTCTTCGCTTTCTCATATACCTCCGGATCGTCGCCGCCAAAGAACCAGTACACCGCGGGAGCGCGCCACTCCGCTCCAAAGCATCCGAAATCCTCGCTCGCCATGGTAGGCTTCGTCTGCTCCACGGAGCCATCGGGGAAGTTTTGGCGGAACGCGTCAACGACCTTTTCTGTCGCATCGACATCGTTCGTTACCAGTGAATACCGGTCTAGCGGCGTAATCTCGGGCGGCTTCGGCGCACCTGCCGCTGCTGCTTCGGCATTCACAATTCGTTCAATCGCTGCAAGTACGTGCTTGCGGACCCCCTCATCAAAGGTGCGCACGTTTAACTTAATGATCGCGTCGTCAGGAATGACATTCTCTTTTGTGCCCGCCTGAAGCACCCCAATCGTCACCACTGCCGAATCCGTCGGACCGACTTCCCGCGAGACGATCGTTTGCAGCCTCATTACGGTCGAGGCAGCCATGACAACGGGGTCAATGCTCGCCTCCGGCATCGAGCCATGCGCGCCACGCCCGAACATTCGAATTTGAAAGCTGTCGGCAGAAGAGGTCACAACTCCAGTTCGCCAATTCACTTGACCGGATGGCAAGCTCATAACATGCTGGCCAAGTACCACATCTGGTTTCGGAAATCGTTTGAAGAGGCCGTCATCAATCATGGCCTGCGCGCCCTGTGCCGTCTCCTCGCCCGGTTGAAAAACTGCCATCAGAGTTCCTTGCCAGCTACCGCGGCTCTTGGCAAAAAGCGAGGTGGCTCCTATCAGGCAAGCCACGTGCATGTCGTGTCCGCAGGCGTGGGCTACCGGCACGCTCCTGCCATCAGGGCCTACCGCTGTTACTGAACTGGCATAGAGAAGTCCCGTGGCTTCCCTGATCGGCAATGCGTCCATGTCCGCACGCAGCATGACGGTTGGGCCGTCTCCGTTGTGCAATATGCCGACCACCCCCGTTTTACCGACTCCCGTGGTCACTTCAAAGCCGCTGGCTCTGAGATGCTTCGCCGCAACCTCCGCAGTGCGCGTCTCCAGCATCGACAACTCGGGGTGGGCATGTATGTCCTTATAGATTGCCTCCAGTTCCGGAAGCACTTTGTCGAGATTTACAAGGATCTCTGTCGGCCTTTTTTCCTGCGTCATGTGAGACTCCAGTGTGCGGCTCCTGCATTATCCCAATAAAGCAAAAGGAGACTAAAAGCCTGCAGCGCCTTTCGGTGCGTGTCAACGGCGTTGCGGTAACGGAATCCAGCCCATGGGCGGCCGATCCCACGACAAACGCAACGCCGTATTGGCGTCCTGAACATCGTTACCTGATATCTCGCCTTGAGGCGTTTTCTAGGGAGGCGCCGTTTTTGGCGTCAGCGAATGCCAGGAATGTTATGGTGCGGGACGCGAGCGTCACCGTACCCGCTGGCACCTTAACGCCTTCAATCCGCGGCATTGCATTGCTCGCGCCGAGCTTTAGTTCGGTCCCGTTGAGCTGAACGCCGCTGCTTTGCAGTTCGGGAGCTGATAACGTGTACCTCTGCGCTCCGGTCGCGATTTGAAGAGACTGGGCACTGTTACTCGCATTAATCGCCAGCAGAGCGACACCTCCTGCAACGCCGCGCAGGGAATGGGCATATAGGTAGAGGCCGGGAGAGGACGAAGCGCCGGCATCGAGAACGGCCGTTCCCATTAATTTCCGCCAAAGAAGAGCCGCCCAGTAGTTGGGGCGGGGGGTGAAGGAATTTTCATCCAATAGGCCATAATCGCTCGATGCCAACGTGTTGTGCATCATGACCCGTACGCCGCGTTTCGCCAGGCGACCGAGTTGGTCGAGATACCGAAAGCTGTCTAGAAACGTCGATGCCCACGGATTGCCGCCGCAGGCAGCATCAGCCGTTTCTGTAAGCCAGATCGGCTTGCCCGGCCCAAATTTGTCGCGGAGGGCGGCGTAAAACTCCTCAATCTGGTCGGCGCGCGACAGAAAGTCCTCCGATAGGGCGGCCTCAGGCGTGGTCTGCGAAGCGGGACCCATGCTTGCGCACCGTTTCGAGGTTGCGCCGTATGAGTGATAGGAAAAAGCGTCAAATGCGGGGCCGGTGGCTTTGAGGAGATCCTCGGACTTGAGCTGGTTTCCCGCAAGACCGATGGGCGCGAGTTCAACTCCCTCGCCGACACCGCCCGGCCCAAGAAGGATCATATCCGGAACGGATTGCCTCATGAAGGGACGAAAAACGGCGATATCGCGGCCGTAAGCGGCAGCATCGTACCCTTTGGGCGCGCCTCCCATCTCCGCATAGGTGGGTTCATTCATATATTCGGCAGCGGCGATACTGCCGCCAACAGCCTTGGTGTAGGCGAGCAGCTTTCGCGCCTCGTTAGGCGTCCAAAGACCATGCGCATCGCGCGTGCCGGGACTGGTGGCGAAAGAGGTGACGAGTTTTGCATCTGCAGCGTTTGAGAAATCGACGACGCCCTTCCATTGCGGGCGGGTTAGCATCCCGCCGAACCCTTTAGGAGGCGCTGCCGGCGCTAAATCGTCTGAGTCGTGGAAATAAGTTGTGTTTGCCCAGGTGCCGCTGACGCGCATGTAAGCAGGCGCCAAGCTTGCTGCCAACGCCCGCAATCGGGCATTACCAAGGTTTATCGGAGGTCGCTGCTGATACAGGCCCGGATCCATCCCTGCCGGCGCTGCAGCATCGGCTTTGGGAGCGGCATGTTTTTTCAAGAGGTCCTCAATATCCTTGTAAGGCTTCCAGAACCTCCCGCCCGTGACTTCAATCATTTCGATATTGTAAGACTGATAGCGATCATCGATGCTCGCGATGGGTCGCATAGACACTGGAGTGATAGTGACGGAAAGCAGCCCGGCGGCCTCCCTTGAACAACCGATATTGGCGAGCATGGCTGTGATCAGGGCGAGGAAACATCCTACATCCCTGTTGTTCATTCATCACGCTCCTTGACTATAAAAACAGCGTTTCAGGTGATCCAATTCTAGGCCATATAATGGCGCCTATTCTGCGCCTTCTATTCAACCGACTGCACGCTCTGCGGCTGCCGCGCGCTCCATCAAGAACGCGGCGAGCGCGGCGGCCTGCTAGGCTTCGCAGCTCTCTTGTTCACAAGGGATTTAAGTGTTGCGCAAACTCTTGAAGCGATTCTTGTAGATATTTCACAGCGCGGGCGGCGAGTATTTTGAGCTAGAATCTCGGGATAATGGAACACTGGTTCGTGAGATGCAAGACCTGCAACACGCCGCTGGCGAATCAGAACACTTCCTTCATTTCAATTCGATTGCGATCGCTTTGCCGGTGAGGGCGGGGGGGCGAGGGTGAAGTGGCCGTTGACGATCGGGTTACGTTCCTCGCCCTCGCAATCTTCGTAGACCATACGGTGAATGGCCTGGACCCTTTCGTAGGTGCGAGTCAGGGCCCAGGGCTTCGTGAAATTGACCGGATCGATGACTGTGATCTGGTCCTCGAGATGATTCTTGTCGATCATGCGCAGTCGCTCGATGAAGTGGGCCTCCGCGCTGAGGTAGGCGATCATTTGCATGTCCTCGATACCGCCGAAGGCCACTACATGCGTGCCGCCGGTGCTAAGAGAATCCATCGCGGATTTGACGGCAACGGTATCGATGACGAGCGTATGCTCCTCCCAGTGGCCAATCGAGTCGCCCCAGGGCGTGGACCACAGATCGTCTTTGCCGGGGTGCGGGCGCCCGTCGGTGTAAACGTGGCGAATCTCGCGGCTCGAGAAGATCAGGGCAGTTTCTCTAGGCGTAGGCAGAATCTCAAACATGAGCGGTGAGTCAAGCATCAGGGCCGGATATCCAAAGGTGCAGGCGCGCACGGCGCCGCCCGGATTTGCTCCATTGCGCACTGCCGCCATTTCCTTCCGCTCCTCGGCGACGACTTTGTCGATCTTTGCCTGTACCGCCGGCTTGTTCGGCGGAGACCATTCCATCTGCTTAAGCACCAGATCGAGCGAAGTATAGAAGCCGCCATCTGGACTTGGCGTCGCACCAACCTGCTGCCACTGGCCGCTCCAGTCCGGCAATGAGGGCTCTGGTGAAGCAGCTATCGCGGGAATGTAGGCCGTCAGCATTACCGTCACGAGCGTGGCGGGCAGCGCGAACATGGGTAGACTCACTTGCGACCTTCCGAGGGTGGCGGCCCACCTTGCAGTGGACCGTTCGGTCCCGTTCCCGAGAGGTACTGGCCACCTTTCGCATTGTCGTGCAGCGGATGGATGTTCAAGGTGACTTTATCACCCGGCTTCAGCGTTCCCGGCCGCCAGCCGTCCCGTGACAGATGCTCAGGGCTCGTCATCTCAATACTCCACTCTTCTTCGTTCCCGTGCCCGTTTTTTACCAGCAACTGTATGAAGACGTGGGGATTGGTCCAGCGAAAATCTTTGACGGCGCCAGTCAGCGTCACTGTCTTTGACTGATCGAACATCGTAAACGAATGGTGGGCAAGCGCTGGTGTTCCGCCTATGGCGATTAAGGATGCTAGCATGGCGGCGATGCTGATGAGTGTGTAATTGGATGGTCGCGTCACTGGTTTTTCGAGCGTTCCGGAAGTCCCGTATTTTGCTCTCTAGAGATTGCTTTTACCACATGTCGAGGTTCCGCGGGGAGGATAGTGCGCTAGACGGCAAGGGCAAGGTGGAGAAGCGGCCCGGCGGCGTAACCGCCAAGGAACTGATGAAAGCTACCGGTTGGCAGCCACATTCGGTGCGCGGATTCCTGTCGGGAACGATCCGCAAGAAGATGGGCTTGGAAGTCCGCTCCACCAAGGGCGAGGGCGGGGAGCGCACTTACTCGGTCTAGATCCAGTTTTTCTGGTTCCCTCCACGCCGCTGGGCATCCGCTCGGCGGCGTTTTTCGTTTGGTCCATGACCCGTTCCCGGTCTTCATCGTGCGGGTCCTCGGAGGCGGCTGCCTGATGAGGCCAGCTTCGGGTTGCGCCGTCGGTAAGCCGTGTCCAAAGTGAACTCGCCGAGAATCTTTTCGGGCCCCACGGTTGTAAACACAAAGCGCACCAAACTGCCTGGCTCCTCTGGCGGATTCAGTACTTTTTCCAATCTTGCGAGCCTCCCCTTCAGCCGCATCATTTCCGGCAAGCCTCGTTCACGCCGATTCCTTCCGGCGCTCGTGCGCGATTTCGGCGAACGTCCGGCCATCGCCATCGAGCGTCGCCTGCTTCCCGCTCAACTGCTGCCAGCGCTGAACAACAACATCGGCGTACATCGGATCAAGCTCGATCCCGTAGCAAACGCGCTCGGTAAGCTCAGCGGCCGCAAGCGTGGTGCCGCTACCGAGAAATGGCTCGTATACCAACTCGCCGCGACGCAAGTGGCTAAGGACGGGGCGCCGCATGAGTTCCACTGGCTTCTGGGTCGGGTGATCGAAGTTCTTTTCCTCGGAGGCGCCCATGATGAACTTGGGCGACGGCGAGTCCCAGATAGTCGAGTTCTCGCCGGCCTTGCCGAACCACGGCGCGTTCTTTTTTCGGACATACCAGCAGGGCTCGTGCTGAAACCAATAGTGAGTCCTGGTCAACACGGTGCGGCCTTTGTTCCAGATGATCTGCTGGTGGTGCAGGAACCCGATGCGGAGTAAGCCATCAAGGACTTCGCGGGTGAACTTCGATACGTGCCAAACGTAGGCCACCTCGAGGCTGGGCACGAGCGCGAAGGCTTCGGACCAGTCGGCGCGCGTGTCGCCGGAGATCGCGGTCTCGGTGTGGCCTTTGGTGCGCTTCTTCATGTAGCTCGGCTCGGCCGGTCCGTGACCGTTCAAGCCAGCACGATCGCGCCATTCGGAATCGAGTTCTATGCCGTAGGGCGGGTCGGTCACCATCAGCCGCGGCCTGCGCTCGCCCAGCAACCGGGCGACAGCTTCGGCGCTGGTGGCGTGGTGTTCGCTTTCTCCTCGTCATCAAGGGCGAGCAGGTCATCGATCTCGCCGGGATTGAACCAACTGAGGGAAAGATCGAAGTCGGCTTCCTGGAGGTCCTGCACTTCCAGAGAAAGAGCCTCTTCGTCCCAGTCCGCCCACGTTACCGAGCGGTTCACCATCAGCCGGACAGCCTTTACCTGTGCTGGGGTCCACTCGTCGCACAAGATTACTGGAACCTATGTGATGCGGAGCTTGCGCGCGCCTTTCAACCGCAAATGGCCATCCACGATTTCGCCATCGCTGCGGGCGAGTACCGGAATCTTGAAGCCGAATTCGCGGATCGAGTCACACATTCGATCGACGGCGGAGTCGTTCTTGCGTGGGTTGCGTGGGTACTCCACGAGGCGTTCGATCGGCCAGAAATCGATGTTTTGCGAAGGCGAAATCAATTGCATCACAAGCTCTAGCCCCTGAATAACAGTTCCAGATTTCAGTCGTCAACAGAAATGTTGGCCCAGCCAGGGGTGTCGCGAACGTTGGGCTGGGTGGGCATCGTCCTTATATAGAGACGAATATGTTGTCGTCTCAAGACGACGACACGCGCGAAACATGGTGCCCTAGCTGCCCAAACGCGCCACCGCCTTGAATCGGTTGGCTTGATCGCAGGCGGGTATCGAAATACACACGATGCCCGTGGCTGTCCGTGCTCAAAATGGTTTGGACTCCAGTTGGACTCCGGCGACTACGCTCGGGTGGGCCGGGTAGCCGGTAAGTGTTTGAAACGCTTTGGTGGACCTGGTGAGATTCGAACTCACGACCTCTTCCATGCCATGGAAGCGCGCTCCCAACTGCGCCACAGGCCCCGACCGCGATACGTTTTCAATATATCATGCGGGTCCGCTAACATG
>JBEKLB010000233.1:0-10627 GCA_050010415.1 Bryobacteraceae bacterium
GTCAGCGTGCCACCCGGGTTCATCTGGAAGATCGTGCCGTCGCCGTTGGCCCCGCCCGCTGTTGTTGTCCCGTAGAGGTAGCCATTGGTAGCCTGGACCAGCCCCGCATAAGGGCTCTGACCGTCCGTGCAGTTTGTTTGAGAGCAGAAGTTGTAGAGCGTAGTCAGCGTACCACCGGGGGCTATCTTGAAGATCGTTCCGCCGCCGTTGGCCCCGCCCGTTGTTGTTGTCCCGTAGAGGTCGCCATTGGTAGCCTGGACCAGCTCCGCGGAAGGGCTCTGACCGTCCGCGCCATCAAAGCTAAACAACGACGTGAAAGTCTGCGCAGGCAGCGCGATCTCCGTCATTGCGCTCAGCATAAAAACGACACAGGCTCTCTTTGCCCAGCTCAGTTTGCCCAACTCGCTAACGATTCGTTTCATTTGCTGCGCTCCTTATTCTTAATTCTTAAGCCAGTTGATTTGGCGTCTGTGCCACACTGAAATCTGAAAAAGCTACAATCCACCAAAACCGTCAAGGCTTCCCCAGCCATCTGTAGCATTCTCGCGATGCCTGGTCTGCTCAAGAATGCTCAGTTTCATTGTGCGAGATCCCATCCCAGATCATATACGCGAATAATAAGTTGAGCGAAGGCTAAGGCAGAAAAACAGAAGCAGGATCTTAGATGAACAGAACAACGGCTGTTCGCCTGAGCATTGCTCTCATGCTCCTGTCGGCGCTGGCGCCCCGCGGCGGCGCGCAGACTCTCACGACACTTTACGCGTTCAACGGCTATGTGAACTCCGGGGATGGAAACTGACCCGACCGCAACGGACGGGCCCGTGTTCGAGATTTTCGGCTTCGTGCTCAGGCCTGCGAGCGCGGACGGCTCGCTTGAGATACTCAATGCGCGCTCGATAAACTCGGGACCGAAACGTGCTTAGGCGCGGTTGTGGCGACGGCGGAACGCCAACCCAGCCAGCCCGACTAAGCCGGTGCAGACCAGTGACAGCGATGCCGGCTCCGGGACCGCCGATGTCGGCGAGAACTCCAGCGCCTGTACGAAACCATCCACGTTGGCGGAGGGGATGCCGGCGCCGCTATCGAGGTAGTCAAACGGCTCTATGTAAGCTCCCAACGCAAAATACGGCCCAGCGGGGTTGTCATCCGTGAAGCTCCCGGTGCCGAGCCCGATGCCAGCGCCACCCGGAACCGGATTGGGCATGACAGAATAACCGGGGAAGATGCTGCTTGTCGGCGTTATCGCGTTACCGCTGGAATCGAGAAACGCGGCGTAAGCACGGTCAAAGTCAGTCGCCACAGCCGCATCAAGACCGGTCTCATAAACATTCCAGTCATCCGAAGTATTGGACATCAACGGCGTGTCAGGGGTGGACGATTGATAAGTGAAGACCAGCCATTCGCTGGATCCGTCCGGCACGATCGAAATGGTCAGATCGATCGCTCCGCCGTCGATCGCTGTAGTGCCATTCTGCAAGGTCACGGTATTCGAAAAAGAACCGGCCGAATTCAGGCCCGAAGCGGTGAAAGTGCTGCCGATGTCGAACAAGTCGGCTTTGGCCTGCCCGAGCGTCAGCACGCTGGCGGCTACGATCACCGCGCCGGTGGATATACGTCCCAAAATCATAAAGAATGCTCCTTGGGGCACGCTGCAACGGCGTTGCCTAGTAGCGTTTATAACACTGGCAGGCTCAGTCACGATCAAAGTTTTTGGCAGCGCAGGACCGGAAATTGTACTAGTACCATCGGGATGTTGGCGTTACCTGTCGGCGGTCAAAAACATATTCCGTGACACTTCAACAGCAGGTAAGCTCGGGTCCGGGAATCGAATCTCGGCGGCAGTCCATCTTCGATCACTCGTTGCGCTTCACGGCATGTCCTGCCATAGTTCTCTCGTTCCTGACCTGCAAGTATTCAGACCAAAACGTGGGGGCAGTATTCGATCCGCACCCGGATCGGCAATGTTCGGGAATTGTTTGAGCGCGCCTCGCTGGGACTTGGTCCGGAAGGAAGTGGTTTTCGAAACGCCGCCCAGGAAGGGTACTGATGATCTTCTGGAGTAAAACCGTTCCAAACCCATGTCTTTGGCCGCAGGCTCGAAACTTGGTCCCTACGAAATGTGGCTCTGGGGTCAGGCATGATAGATTGTTGAGCGCGATGGTTATGGGAGGACACATCAACGTACGATTTTGGTTAGCCGGAGTTGCGTGGGCTGGTTGCGCGATGGGTGCGGATTCTTCGGCGGTCGCGCCCGTAACGTTTAACAAGGAAGTCCTGCGGATTCTTCAGCGGAACTGCCAGACATGCCACAGGCCGGGAAGTATCGCACCGATGTCATTTGTGACCTATGAGGGCACTCGCCCGTGGGCTAAGGCCATCAAATCCACGGTCGCGCTGCGGAAGATGCCACCTTGGTTCGCCGATCCCCAATATAGTCATTTTTCCAACGATCGATCCCTGAAACAGAGCGAGATCGACACGCTCGTGAAATGGGCGGACAGCGGAGCCCCGCAAGGCGACGCGAAGGACGCACCGCCTGCGCTGCAGTGGCCAGAGAATGGATGGACCACGAAGCCGGAAATCGTTCTGAAGGGTGTGCCCTACACTGTGCCCGCCGCTGCCTCAAACAACGTGATCGAGTGGATGACTCTGGTGACGCCGACGGGATTCACCAAAGACACCTGGGTGACATCCATCGAAATCAAGCCGAGCGAGCTGGCGGTGACGCGCCATATTTGTGTCTCGTTTGTTCCGCATAGACCTGACGCGGTTTACAACATCTTCTTTGAAGCCGGCGTGGAAGCGCCAGCGGAGCGCAAACTCGCGATTCCCACCGCCGACGGGAAGGACCGTGAGGTGCCTCCGCGCGTGCGAAACGACACCGTCGGTATCGGCTACACGTGCTATGTTCCGGGGCGCGCGCTTTCCGATTTCCGGCCGTTCCAGGCGGCCCTGCTGATTCCGGCAGGCTCTGACGTTAACTGGACAATCCACTACACGCCCAATGGCTCAGAGCTTACCGACCGGCCAGAGGTAGGGTTCACGGTGCGCACCAGTGCACCGAAGCGCTTGTTAATCGAGAGCTTCGCCGGAACCGACTCCTCTAAATTTGCTATCCCGCCCAACGCTGGCAACTATGCGCCAACGCCCGCCGAGATCACTTTTTTGGAAGACGCCGAACTAGTTTCGATGTCGCCCCATATGCACCTGCGCGGGAAGGATATGATGTACAAACTGGTCTTCCCGGATGGGAAGGAGCAAGTTGTGCTCAACGTGCCACACTACGATTTCAATTGGCAGCTCGTTTATAATTTGGACCAGCCGATCAAGCTCCCGAAAGGCGCCAAACTGGTGGTCGTCGGCCACTATGACAACTCTGCGAACAACAGGTTCAATCCAGATCCGAGCAGGACTGTCTATCAAGGCAACATGACTTGGGAGGAGATGTTCGCGCCTTTCTTCACGATCACTGTGGATAAGAGCGTGGATCCCGCGAAGGTCTTGAAAACTCCTTTCGCTGTGGCTGGCGGGGCTTGAAGAGCGGAACCACACAAGTGGATGGCGCCTAAGCGGCAACGCGCTGAACAAGATCAGTTCCCGGCTGGTTCGGCTGGAAGCGCGCGTTCTCCAGGCGTTCCTCCTGCCTGCCACGACTTGGGACGACAGCCCGTCATGGTTCCATATCCAACTGATCACCCTGCATTAAGATGGGAGGGCGCTCCTCGCGCCCTGAATTGGTGCACTGATGAAATCGTTATCCAATAGATCGCGGGCGCGAATCGCTCGACACGTAGCGTACGCGCTCTTAGTCCCTTGCGCTGTCACATTCGGTATTCTTCCGGCGCAGACCTTAACCAAGCTGCATGATTTCGGGGGAGCGGAAGGGCAAAGTCCCTCGGCTGCGCTCATTCAGGGGACCAACGGCAATCTATATGGCACGACAGCGGGAGCCGTCCCCAACATCGGATCGACGATCTTTGAAATCACGACGAGTGGCACTCTAACCACGCTGCACAGGTTCTGTGAACAAGAGGGGTGTCAGGACGGCAGATTAGTAGTCGCCCCGTTGATTCAGACGAAAGGCGGGAATTTTTACGGCACAGCAGAACGTGGGGGTGCTTACCGCGGGGGCGCGATTTTTGAAATCACTCCTGGTGGCGCGCTAACTACTCTCGTCAGCTTTTGCTACCAAGCCGAATGTACTTACGGCAGCGAACCGGCCGCCGGACTTGTACAGGCTCCCAGCGGGAAGCTGTTCGGCACAACCACGCAAGGCGGATCGGGCGCCGGACCCTACGGAAACGGAACAGCGTTCAGCTTTATCCCTGGGGGCGCCTTGACGACCCTGTATAGCTTTTGCCTCCAGGCTGGGTGTCCCGACGGTTCTTTGCCGGGAGACTTCATCCACGCCCGCAATGGATCGTTCTACGGCGCCACCCTCACGGGGGGAACGGGCAGTAATGGCGGAACAGTTTTCGAGATTACTCCGACCGGCTCTCTAACCACAATTTATAACTTCTGCTCTAAAAGTGGATGCCGGGACGGTCAGTACCCATCTGTGTTGTTCCAGGCAGAGAACGGACAATTCTATGGAGTTACATCTACTGGTGGAAACGCTTCCAACGAAGGTACGGTCTTCGAACTCACGTCTGAAGGCACGTTGACGACACTGCACAGCTTCCATGGCGCGGACGGAGCGTTCCCAACAGGCTTGATCGAAGCGAGTGACGGGAATTTTTACGGGACAACTCAGATAGGCGGTACTCAGAACGCCGGAACGGTTTTCAAGATGACTCCGAGCGGCGACTTCACAACGTTGTATAGCTTCTGTTCGCAGACATCCTGTATGGACGGTCAAAATCCGTATGCGGGGTTGGTCCAGGCGGACGATGGAAACCTGTATGGGACGACAGCATTCGGTGGGGTTAACGGCGCCGGGACCGTGTTTAAGCTGTTGCTCGGTTTGGCTCCCTTGTAGAGAGAGCTGGACGCGGCCTGCTCAGAATACCAGTCACGTACCGAAACGAATCGAATTTACTTTCGTCGGCGCTAGCGCTGCCCATCGAAGCCTCAGAGGGGAACGTAAAGATTACTTCTGGCTCCACATCCCCCGGAGTAGGCTGTCACCCGTCAAAGCGGGATAGCTTTCGAGTGCGCCGTTTTACAGGACCCCTATCCACCCTGATCAAGTAAACTGAAGGAGCCACGATGAAATGGACTGCGATTGTGCTTGCAGCGACCGCCCTACCTCTCTCCGCGCAGTCGCTCGTGCCTCCCGAATTCTTCGACCTGTATCCCGTCCTCCAGTTTGACCTTGCGACGTATCAAGCAATCCTCCGTGCCCAATGGGACGGATCAAAGAGTCCGGTGCTCCTCGGCGCCGAAGTCACCCCGGCCGACGGCTATTCGGCGATATATACCGGCGCACAAAACAATACTCTCGATACCTATTACGCCCAGTCCATCACGCCGTACTTAAACGGGTTCCAGAGCATGGGCATGACGACGGTAAAATTTTTGATCCAGTTCCCCATGCTCTACCAGCCCTTCTACCAGGCAAAGGGCGACACCACGGGATCAACGTATGCAAATGTGGTTGCTTTCTTTCAGAAGCTCGTGAATGATCTCCACAGCCGCGGCATGAAAGTCATCATCCAGACGCAGGTCCAGCCAGCAGGGAACGGTCCCTCGACCGGGGATCCCCTCAACCTCACCGACTATTACAACGGCATGCCGACCTTTGCCGACTACGTGCAGGGACGTGCCCAGAACGCCCTGGCCATTGCCCAAAACCTGAAGCCCGACTACCTGAACTTCTCGTCGGAGCCGGATACCGAAGGACCGAAAACGGCGAACTCGGTGGCGGCAACCGCCCTCCATCCCAGCGCGAATAATCCGGACTTCGTCTCAAACGTGCAGTATCTCCAGACGACAATCCTGAACACGCTTCTCGCCGCAAACCTCCCGGGGCTTCACAGCAGCCTGAAGCTCGTGATCGGTATGGGGAGCTGGGAGTATAACCTGAACGCCGTATTGCAGAATGAACTAGCCTTCTCCGGCGTCGACGTGATCGATATCCACGTGCACCCCATCAATACGCTCTCGGCAACCCAGGACTTTCTGGCTAACATCCTTACCATAGCGAACGCAGCAAATGCTGCCGGGAAGGAAACCGGTATGGACGAGGACTGGGAATACAAGGAGCGCAACAGCGAGTTCGGCTCCGACTATGGCACGAGCAGCGTCTCCGTCGCCACGATCGATTCCCGCGACCACTGGAGTTTCTGGGCGCCCATTGACCAGGCATTCCTTGAGGCTATGGTGGACACCGGCTACTACGAGCACATGGCGTATTTCTCGGCTTCCGAGCCCGACCAGTTCTTCGCTTACCTGAACTATTTCAGCACCGCCGGATGCCGTACGAATCCTGCCGTTACGAATCCTCCTTCGTCCGTTTGTACTTCCACCCAGTGGAATGCCGCGAGTGCCCAAGCCGTCACCCAGGCCTTAAGCACCTCACCCGTCACGCTCAGCAATACTGGCAGCTTCTATGCCGGATTGATCCACGGAACGCAAACCTCATCCGGCCCACCCTCCATCGCCGGGATTGTAAGCGCGTCGGCGTTCGGCGGATTCCCCTCTGTCGCTCCCGGCTCGTGGGTCGAGATCTACGGATCGAACCTGGCTCCTGATACGCGCGGCTGGGCTGGTTCTGATTTCGTGGGTAACTACGCGCCCATTTCGCTCGACGGTGTTTCGGTGAGCATCGGAGGACAGGCGGCGTTTGTGGATTACATTTCCCCGACTCAAGTGAATGCCGAACTGCCGTCAAACATTTCCACCGGAGGCGTGCTTCAACTGACGCTCAGCAACGGCCCTGCCACCAGCGCGCCTGTGAGTCTCGATGTAAAAGCAACTGAGCCGGGGCTGCTGGCGCCAGTCTCGTTCAAAGTCGGCGAAAATCAATACGTGGTGGCTCAGCATTCTGACGGGAGTTACGTTCTTCCCGTTGGAGCTATCGCGGGCATCAAGTCGAGTCCCGCGAAGCCTGGCGAGACGATTATCATTTACGGCGTCGGCTTCGGCCCCGTCACTCCCAATATTCCCGCGGGGCAGCTCGTCACCGAGTCCAATCACCTCTCCGCTTCGTTGGAGATTCTGTTCGGGCAGACGCAGGCACAACTGTCTTACTTCGGGCTGGCCCCGGACCTCGTTGGGCTGTATCAATTCAATGTCGTGGTTCCGACGGTGGGGGACAACGATCTTGTACCACTGACGTTTAATCTGGGCGGCGTCCCCGGTACGCAGACCCTCTTTACGGCAGTGCAGTAGTAACTTTCATCACACCAGGAAAACGCCGCCCCCGCCCGGAACCTGAAGCGGCGTTTGCTCAAGAAACTGTACGCTGGCTCTTCGCGATCTTGTACCCGAGCTCACCATCCGCGCTCTTGGAAGAGCCCAAAGCATCCCTGCCTGCTACTGCACCACTTCGCTGACCACCGCCGAAGTACTGGCGCCGAATCTGACGTTTCCATTGTATGTCGCGGTAATCGAATGCGTCCCCACTGAAAGCGCGGAAATGGTCAAGGTGGCCGCATTATCAATCAGAGGGACCGTGCCGCCGGGCAGAGGCGCGCCCCCGTCCGCGAAGGTCACGGTGTCGGCCGCCGTTCCCAACGGTATGGCGAAGTGTGCCCCGCTTTGGACCACCGCTCTGAACGTTACACTGCCGTTGGTGGGCGATGGATTTCGCGACGAAGTCAGCGAAGTTGCAGTCGTGCCGGTGACGCCCAGCAGCACGCTTGCCGAGGTAGCGTTGTAGTCTGCGGCCACCAGATCGGTGCGGCCGTCGCCGTTGAAATCGGCTGCGGCTAATGCAATCGGATCGGACCCCGTGGGGAAGTTGGCCACATCTTGAAATGTGCCGTTGCCCTTGCCAATCAGAACCGCTGCACGGCCGCGCTCGTAACTCGTCGTCACCAGATCGGCAACGCCGTCGCCAGTCACATCCGTGGCCACGATCCCAATCGGCTCGCCCAGCGTCGCATAGTTGACTGCCGTTTGGAAAGAGCCGTCGCCGTTGCCTACCAGCACGCTTACGTTGCTCGATCCCTTGTTGGCCACTACCAGATCCTGCTGCTGATCGCCGTTCACGTCCGTCACCGCCAGAAAGGCGGGCGATGTGCCCACGGCATAGTTCACTCCCGCCTGAAACGTGCCATCGCCGTTGCCCAGTAACACTGTCACGTTATTGCTGCCCGCGTTAGACACTGCCAGGTCCGGAATGCCATCGCCATTAAAGTCGCCGGTCACCAGGGCGTACGGCGACGTCCCCACCCCAAAGTTGGCGGTGCTTTGGAAAGTGAGGTTGCCGTTGCCCAAAAGCACGCTTATATTGTTAGATCCTTTGTTCACCACCGCCAGGTCGGCGATTCCATCGCCATTGAAGTCTGCCATCGCGATCCCTCTCGGAGTCTTTCCGGCGCTGAAGTGCTGCGTGCCTGGCGTAAATGTGCCGTCTCCGTTCCCCTTCAGGATGGTGAGCCGCTGTGCGGTGGCGCTTACCAGTGCCAGGTCCGGGATGCCATCGCCGTTGAAGTCGCCCACAGCTACGGCGATGGTGCCGGTATCGGCCTGGTAATTCTGCGCCGGGGCGAATGTTCCATTGCCGGTGTTCAGCAGCACGCTCACGCTGTCACTGGAGCCCGCGGTGGTGTCGTAATTAGCCACCGCCAGGTCCGGATAGCCGTCCTGGTTGAAATCGGCGACCTGGACGACGATCGGATTCTTTCCAACCGGCACGCTCACCGGGGTAGCAAACGCCGCGCTGGGCGCAGCATTGACCAGCACTTGCTCAACGCCGGACAACGCGCTGGCTACACCCTGGTTGCCCGGATACAGTGCGTGCAGGGCGTGTGCACCCGGAGACAACAGAGACGTCGTGAAGGCCGCCGAGCCGCCTGTCACCGGGGCAAAGCCGAGCAGCGCGGCGCCGTCATAGATCGCCGCCGGAGAGCCGGTGATTTGCGCGGGCTGCGACAGTTGTATCGTGATCGTTACCGGCTGGCCTTGTTGCACCGGACTGGGTGGCACCATTAGCATCACGTTGTTGAATACCTGCGCGATGCTGAAACTCTGCATCACCGTAGGCGCCGCCGTATATCCGTCGGCGCCGGCTTGATTCGCCGTGATCGTGCAGGTGCCCGCGCCCACCAGCGTCACCGTGTTGCCGCTCAACGTGCATGGTCCCGCGGCCGTCAGGCTCACCGGTAAGCCGGAAGAAGCCGTGGCGGTGATCTGAAATGGCGGCGCGCCGTAAGTTTGATTGGCAATCGGGCCGAACGCGATGGTCTGTGACATCGCGCTGACTGATTCTGTCAATGTAGATGAAGTGCTTGCCAGGAAAGCCATATCGCCGCTGTAACTGGCCGTGATCGGAAGCATGCCTCCGGGCAGCGACGAAGTCATATAGCTGGCTGCCTCGCCGCTCAGCGGGAGCGTCCCGCCGGGCAGCGCCGTGCCATTATTCAAAAACGCGAGACTGCCGGTGGGCTGGCCGAAGAAAGGCGCCGCCGGCGTGAGCGCTGCCGTGAAAGTCACGGATTGCCCGCCAGCGCTCGGGTTCTGCGAAGAATTCAGTGCCACGCTGGTGGGCGATTGCCCGTTCAGCATGACCACCGCCGTGCTCGCGCCGCCGCCCGCCACCACCAGGTCGGCGCGGCTGTCCCCGGTAAAGTTCGCCACCGCCAGCCAGACCGGCCCGCTCGACGCGGCAAAGCTCACGGCGGTTTGGAACGTGCCGTCGCCGTTGCCCAATAACACACTCACCGTTCCATCGCTCTGGTTGGCGATCGCCAGGTCAGGTTGGCCGTCGCCATTGAAATCGCTCACCGCGACGAACTGTGGGCCGTTGCCCGTGGCGTAATCGGCAGCCGTCTGGAAAGTGCCGTCGCCATTGCCTAGCAGCACACTGACACTGTTTGCCCCATTGTCGGCCACCACCAGGTCCGGCTTACCGTCGCCGTTCAGGTCGGCAGCCGTTACCGACTGTGGATTCGCCCCGGCCACGTAGCTCACCGCCGGCTGGAAAGTGCCGTCGCCGTTTCCCAGCAGCACGCTCACCGTGCCGTCCCCGTTGTTGGCCACCGCCAGATCCGGCTTGCCGTCGCCATTGAAATCGCTGGCAGCCACGGCCGCCGGATTCGCTCCCGCCGCGTAATTCACCGGCGCCTGAAAAGTGCCGTTGCCATTCCCCAGCAGGATGCTCACGCCGCCCGCATTGGACACCGCCAGGTCCGGTGCGCCATCGCCATTCCAATCGGCCACCGTGATCCCGGTCGGGCTGGTTCCGGCGTTATAAGTGCTCCCTGTTTGGAAGGTGCCATCGCCGTTACCGGGCATGATGGTCATGCTGCCGGCCGCATACATCGCGGCCACGTCCAGAAGACCGTCTTCGTTGAAATCGCCCGTGGCTAGAACCAGGGGATTGGTGCCGAGTGCCGAGTTGACCGGAGTGCCGAAGGTTCCGTCACCGTTACCCAGCAACGCACTGATGCCGCTATCTGCCACCACGAAGTCCGGCTTGTCATCTCCGTTGAAATCGCCCACTGCCACCGACGTGCCCGGT
>JBEKLB010000234.1:0-14137 GCA_050010415.1 Bryobacteraceae bacterium
AGGAATCTTCTGCATGGAGATCAACGGCAATCCATTTGCCGCGCAACTGCGTTGGGGATTGACTGCCAGCCCCATGACGTACGATCCCCCGGTGACCGATCCATCGCAATTTCAGTTAGTCGATCACACCCTGCCTCCCGATTCGCCGCGTCCCATCGTCCCGTCTTATAAGCTCCAGGCCGAACCCGCACATCAGTGGAAAAATCTGCGCGGCATTCCTATTGGCTGGTTGACCAGCGAATTCGGCGGCGGTGGCTCGCCCATCACGAATGTGGAGTTCTTGAAGCAAGCAGGGTGCTCGGCGGAAATGGTGCGGTTGCGCGACTACGGCATCGTCGGAAACGGCAACTTGATGCTGCTGGAGAAGAACAACCACGAGGTCTTCGCCGTCGTGCGCGATTGGCTCGATCGCAAGGTGGCGCCTCCCAAGGGTATATAATCCCTCCGAATGACTCCTGTACGCAGTCTCGCGCTCCCACTGCTGGCCGTGATGCTTTCGCCCCTCTCCGGGCATTTATCCGCCCAGTGGCTGAAGCTGCCCGACAAAGGCATTCCTCGAACCAAGGAGGGCAAGCCCGATCTAACCGCTCCCGCGCCTCACAAGGCAGATGGCAAACCGGATCTTTCAGGAGTCTGGATCGTACCCGGGCCAAAATACCTGCAGAATCTGGCGGCCGATCTGAAGCCGGAGGACGTTCCGATGCAGCCCTGGGCCGCGGCTCTCACCAAAGACCGCATGTCCGGCGCTCACGCCTCCGAAGAGTCCGACGCAAACTGCCTGCCCCAAGGCGTGCCCAAGGTCAATGTGACCCCCGTTCCTTTCAAGATGGTTCAAAACCCGGACGAAGTGATCATCCTGTATGAAGCGTTCGGATTGTACCGGCAAATCTTCATGGACGGACGCGAGCTCCCGAAGGATCCGAATCCTTCGTGGATGGGTTACTCGATCGGTAAGTGGGACCGCGACTCGCTGGTAGTGGAGACTTCGGGCTTCAATGGCAAGACCTGGCTGGATCAAGCCGGACACCCGGCAACCGAAGCATTGCAGGTCACCGAGCGCTTCCGGCGTCCGGACTTCGGGCACTTGACGATTGAAGTGACCATCAACGATCCCAAGGCTTACACCAAACCCTGGACCGTAACGGAAGGTATGAACTTACTCGCCGACACCGACTTACTCGAATTCGTGTGCAATGAGAACAACCGCGATATCCCCCACTTACTGAATAAGTAACTACTGTCCCGCGCTTCGTCCCCACAAGTGACTGGATGCAATGTCGGCGCCCTGCCGCAGCGCTTTGAGCTTCAACCAGACCACGGGTTCAATCACGTATTCACGATTGGTGAACGTTCCGAATCCGCAATCCGCGCTCGCCATCACGCGCTCACGGTCGCCCACCACCGCTACCGCTTCTTCCAGGCGCCGCGCGACAACCTCCGGGTGCTCCACGATGTTGCTGTTGCTCTCCACCACGCCGGGTAAAAGCAGCATGTGATCGGGCAGCTTGTGGCGCCGTAAGGCCACCAGCTCGTGCTGGTGGCGCGGATTGCCGAACTCGATGCTCAACGCGCCCACGTTGGCCTGATAGAGTACCGGCAAGATTAGATCCAGCGCCACATCGTACAAATGCGGACCGTTCCAATTGCCCCAGCAACAGTGCAGACGCACACGGTCGCGCGGGATGCCTTCGATGGCTTCATTTAGTGCCGCCACGTGCATCTCGGCGGCCTTCACGAATTCCGCGTCCGGTAAATCCCGGTAGAACATAGACCGATCCATCGCAAGATCCGGCGCGTCAATTTGCAGCAGCAAGCCGGCGCGATGAATGGCCAGATATTCGTTGCGCATCTCACGCGCCAAGGCCGTCAGATACGATCGCTCGGAATCGTAGTACGCATTGAGCATCGTGGTGGAGATAATGCCGGGCGAAGGCGCCGTCATGAAGCTCTCTAGGAAAGCCCCGGAATCATGAGCCGCGCTTTGGAAGCGCTCGATCTCGTTCGCGATCGCCAGGGAGTCCAGATAATGCAGCTCGGCCTGCGCTTCCGGGGCATTCTGCATGCGGCTGCGCTTGGGGAAACGGCGCATCAGATCGTCCACCAGGGCGGGGAACTCCTCAAAGTCGCGCCCGCGGCGTCGTTTCGATTCGCCGGCGAAACCCGACATGCGGCGCGGCACATAAGTCTGGAAGCCCACGCGCTGCTGCTCGCCGTCGTTGCCGATATCGATGCCGGCCTCCACCTGCTTCGCGATGACATGCCGCACGGCCCGGTCCATCGCCTCGGTTAATTGCCGTTCGCTCAGGGGCTTGCCCTCCTCGCGGTCAATCAGCATTTCAGACAGCGTTTCGTTGCGTGGCAGGCTGCCGACATGGGTAACCAGGATGCGGTCTCGGCTGAAAATCATTGGGTTATTCCTATCATGACATTCCTCTTGACAGGCGTGGCCAGCTATGTTAATTTTTACGCAGATTGCTAAGGAATGCGCATATCGAAGAAAACGGCTGATGCCGACCTGAGCCGCCGCGAGCGCCAGATCATGGACATTCTGTTCGCGCGCGGACGCGCCACGGGGCAAGAAATCCAGGAAGGTCTCGCGGATAAGCCGAACTATTCGTCGGTACGCACCATCCTCCGCGTGCTGGAGCGCAAGGGCTACGTCCGTCATTTCGAGGAAGGGCTTCGATATGTCTATGAACCCACCGTGGCGCGGGCAGCCGCCAGCCGCTCCGCATTGCAGCGCATCATTCGAACGTTTTTCGATGGATCGGCGAAGGAAGCCGTGGCCGCGCTGCTGGATCCGTCGGCATTCCATGTCAGCGAAGAGGAACTCAAGGAACTGGCTCGCATGATTGATCTATCGAAGCGTGATCGGGCCAAGAAGGAAAGGAAGTAGTCATGTTGGAAACCTATCTGATTTCCGTCGCAATCAAGTCCACCATCTTGCTATTGGTGGGGATCATCGTCTCGCATTTCCTCCGCCATCGGGACGCGGCCCTCCGGCACCTGGTTTACCTCGCTGCGCTCTCGAGCGCGGCTGCGGTGCCGTTGCTCGCGCTCTGGTCTCCGCATTGGAGCCTTCTCATTTCTGTCGGGAGTGCCGCTGGCGTCGCAGGGGTCGGAAACCAGGCGGGCGCCGCGCCGTGGAGGTGGCCTGTCGCGCTCGCGATCATCTGGACGCTCGGAGCTCTGGTGATGCTGATCCGTGCCATCGGCGGATGGATCGTATTGTTGCGCATTCGCCATCGTTCATCGGCCTTTCGGCATGGCGATTGCGCCGAAATCCGGATCGGGGGCGTGAACACTCCGCTTGCTTGCGGCGTTCTGCACCCGCTGATTCTTCTTCCCTTGAGCGCGCGCGATTGGGATGCCGGGCGGCTGCGCGCTGTGCTTTTGCACGAATCGGCGCACGTGCGGCGTGCCGATTGCCTGGCGAAATATGTGGCGCAAGGGTCGCGAGCGCTGTGGTGGTGGAATCCGCTCGCCTGGATCGTCGCGGCGCGCCTGAATCGCGAACAGGAGTTGGCCTGTGATGACGCCGTCTTGTCCGCGGGCATTCCGGCCGATACCTACGCAACCGTGCTGTTGGATGTGGCGCGCGAATGTTCCAGTCCGCTTGTCTTTGCGTGCGCCATGGCCGGCAGCGCCGAACTACGCGGGCGCTTGGCGCGTTTATTCGAATGGCAGCCAGAAGCCAGGCGCACCAGCCGGCGAACCGCCATCGCGATACCCCTGCTTCTTGTGCTGCTGACCGCCGTGTCTTTCGCGCAGAAGATCTATCGAATAGGACCCGGTATCGTTCCGCCCAAGGTCATTGAAAAAGTGGAGCCAATGTACACTGACGACGCGAAAGCCGCGAAGATCGAAGGCACGGTGGGGCTCACCATCGTGGTGGGTATCGATCAAATGGCGCACGATATCCGGGTGACCAGGTCGCTCGACCCGGGACTGGATGCCAGTGCGATTCGCAGCATCATGGCCTGGCGATTCCAACCGGGCACCAAGAACGGCAAGCCGGTGCCAGTGCAGGCCAAGATCGACGTCAACTTCCGCCTGTTATAGCTGTGCGCTGGTGAGCGCCTCGGCGACGTCCTTCAAAAACGCCGCGGCTTGCGCGCCGTCCACCACTCGATGATCGCTCGACAGCGTCATCGTCAGTATGGGGCGAATGCCGATCAGTCCATTGATTGGAACCACCCGATCGGCGATGCGTCCCACCGCCAGCACGGCCGCTTGCGGGGGCGTGATGATGGCGCTAAAAGCATCCACGCCAAACATTCCTAAATTGCTGATGGTGAATGTCCCGCCGCTCACATCCGGCGGGTGCAGCCGCCCCGCGCGAGCGCGTTCGGCCAAATCTTGCCGCTTCGCGCTGATCCCAGCCAGCGTCGATTTATCGGCGTTTGGAATCACGGCGCCCACCACACCGTCCTTCACCGCGATCGCGATGCTGATGTTCACGTTGGCATTCATCTGGATCGCGCTGCCTGTCCAACTCGCATTCATCTTGGGATGCCTGGCCAGCGTTTTCGCCACCAGCGCGACGAGAAGATCGGTGTGCGTGATCGCCTTGCCATGTTTGTCGCGCGCGGCCATCAATCCGCTGGCATCGATTTCGCGAACCAGAAAGAAATGCGGCGCCGTAGTCCAGCTCTGCGTGGTGCGCTCCGCCATCAAACGAGCGATCGAGCTGAGCGTCGCGGGAGCCGCGGGATTCGGTGCAGGTGCGGCCTTCTGTGCTCCCGCGGCGCGCTCGATATCCTCTCCGCTAATCACGCCGCCCGGACCCGTTCCCACCACCTGGCTCAAATCGACGCCCAGTTCCTGCGCCATGCGGCGCGCTTTCGGCGACACCTTCACTTCCGTTTTCGGCGTGCTCACGGCAGGCGCCGTCGCTACTGCGGCCACGGCCTGCTTCGCTTGCCCGGTCATGGTCCGCGCGGCTGGAGTCGCGCCTTCCGCTTCCGCCGGTGGCTTCTCGCCCGGTGCGACGATCCACGCGATGGTCTTGCCCACTTGCACCACATCGCCCGCAGCCGCCTTTACGCCGGCCAGCACGCCATCGGCCGTCGCTTCCAGTTCCAGCACCACCTTATCGGTTTCGATTTCCGCGATCGGCTCGCCCTTGGCGATTGTGTCGCCTTCCTTCTTGAGCCACGAGATAATTTTCCCGGTCTCCTGCGCCATCTCGAGCGCGGGCATGACAATGCTGACGGCCATCTAGCGGGAAACCACCTGTTCCACCCGCGCGCTGGCTTCCACCATTTCGACAATGCGCTGGCTGGGCGCTGGATCGTGCTCGCGCGTCGTCGGCAGCGGACCATCCACCGTGAAGTAGTGCGCCCCGGCCACCAGCAATTTCTCGGCCGGGAATCGCGTGATCACTTCGTGTCCTGTTTCGGTCACCACGATCTCTTCCTCGATGCGCGCCGCGCTCCAGCCATCTTTCGAGGGCCAGAAAGTTTCCAGAGCAAACACCATGCCCGGCTTGATCTCGTAAGAATGTTCCAGCGACACCAGCCGGCTGATCACCGGCTTTTCCCAGATCGCCAGGCCGATTCCGTGGCCGAACTGCAGTGCGAATGCCGCTTCTTCATTGGGGAAGCCGAACTCCTGCGCCTTCGGCCACACCGAAGCAATTTCGCCCGTCGTGCGCCCCGGACGAATCAACGAAATCGCGGCATCCAAATAATCGCGGCAGCGCGAATATGCATCGATCAACGTGTGCGGCGCGTAGCCGATGCTGAAGCAGCGGTAATAGCAGGTGCGATAGCCCATGAACGAATGCAGAATGTCGTAATACACCGGGTCGCCCGGCCGCAGTACGCGATCCGAAAAAACGTGCGGATGCGGATTGCAGCGTTCGCCCGAAATAGCATTCACGCCTTCCACATATTCCGATCCCAGGTCGTAGAGGATCTTGTTCACCAACCCGACCGCCTGGTTCTCGCTCATCCCCGGCTTCATGGCGCAATACAGATCGTGATAAGCGGCGTCCACCATCATGGCCGACGTGTTGAGCAGCGAGATCTCGTCCTGGGTCTTGATCACGCGCGCATCCGACATCAACTGTTGCCCATCCACCACAGTGATGCCCTCCTTCTGCAAGGCAAACAAAATCGGCGGTTCTACTACATCGATGCCCACCGGCTCTTTATGCAGGCCGCGCATCTCGAGCTCCAGCTTGATCTTCTTGGCCACATCTTCGGCGCGTCCCATTTCGGGCGACATTGCGCCGCGTAGCAACGAAATGCCGGGACGCGATCGTTCGCCCAGCCACGGGCAATTCAGCTGGTGGTGCTTCGCGGCCGAGCCGAAGTCCCAAAGAATGGGCTCGTCATTTTGCGGAAGCAGCGTGAAGCGGCTGATCTTGTCCTGCGCCCATGTGCCGATATGCGTGGCCGTGATGTAGCGCACGTTGTTCATGTCGAAGCACAGCAGCGCGCCGATCTCCGATTTCGCCAGCAGCCCTTTGATGCGCGCCAGCCGCTCTTTGCGCAGGCGATCCATATCGATGCGCTGCTCCCAATCCACTGCCATCGTTCCGTGAGTCTTCAGTGCCACAGGATTCTCCAGTTTTGTTTCGAGTCTTAGGCCTTGCCGCACAGTTCGCGCGCTGCGTCCGCCACCGTCTTCTCGGTGGGAACAGTCACGTCTTCGAGCGGCGGCGAGAACGGGATGGGGACGTGCATCGCTCCCATGCGCTTCACCGGCGCTTCCAGATCGAAGAACGCGCCCGTCGCGATGGTCGCTGCAATCTCCGCCGTCACTCCGTACCGTTGGTACCCTTCGTCCACCACAATCACGCGCGAGGTCTTCTTGGCGGATTCGATCAGCGTCTTTTCGTCCAACGGCCATAGCGTGCGTGGATCCACCACCTCGGCGCTGATCCCGCTCTCTTCGAGCAGGCTGGCCGCGCCCAACGCTACTTGCACCATGCTGCTGGTGGCGATGATGGTGATGTCGCTGCCTTCGCGCTTAACGTCGGCCACGCCCAACGGAATGGTGTATTCTTCCTCCGGCACCGCGCCCTTCAGCCGGTACATCATTTTGTCTTCGAAAAACACCACCGGGTTGTCGTCGCGAATGGCGGATTTCAAAAGTCCCTTGGCGTCGTAAGGCGTCGAAGGCATCACCACCTTCAGCCCCGGTATGTGGCAAAGCCAGGCATGCAGCGATTGCGAATGTTGCGCGGCAGACCGGCGGGTGGCGCCAATCGTGGTTCGCATCACCAACGGAGCTTTCCACTTCCCGCCCGACATGTAATGGATCTTGGCCGCCTGATTCACCATCTGGTCCATCGTCAGCCCGATGAAATCGCCGAACATGATGTCGATCACCGGACGCATGCCCGTCATCGCGGCGCCTACCGCAATTCCCGTAAAGCCGGCTTCCGAAATCGGCGTATCCAGCACCCGTTGTGGTCCGAACTCGTCCACCAGGCCCGTCAGCACTTTGAAAGGATGCCCCGCTTCAGCGATATCTTCGCCCAGAATAAAAACGCGCGGGTCGCGCCGCATCTCTTCCGCTAGCGCCTCTTTGATGGCTTGCGCCATCGTCAATTCGCGCACGGCAACATCCAGACTTCTTTCAAGCGTAGACATCTTGATCCACCTTGTCGGCACTTGGATAAGGGGCTTCGAGAGCGAACTTGACTGCGCTCGCGATCTCAGCCTTCACTTCGTCGTGAATCTTGTCGAGCAGCGCGCGATCAGCCGTGCCTCCCGACGTCAGCCAATCGCCCATGATCCGCAGCGGGTCCCGCTCGGTCTTCCATTGTTGCTCTTCCTGCTTCGATCGATAATATTCACGGCTCACATCGCCCACATGGTGCCCGTGATAGCGGTATGTGTTCACCAGCAGCAGCGCCGGACCTTCCCCCGCTCGCGCGCGTTCCACCAGCTTCTTGGCCGACGCGTAGACCGCGCGCACATCCTGCCCGTCCACTTGTTCGGAATGCACGCCGAACGCCGGTCCGCGCGCCAGAATATCGCCGGCCGTGGTCTCCGAATAATGCGTGTACTCGTTATACATGTTGTTTTCGCAAACGTAGATCACCGGCAGCTTCCACAACGCCGCCATGTTCATCACTTCGTACAACAAGCCCTGCCCCAGCGCGCCCTCGCCGAAGAAGCACACCGCCACTTGCCCCGTCCCCAATCGCTGCGCCGAAAATGCCGCGCCTGTAGCGATGCCGGTGCTTCCGCCCACGATGGCGTTCGCTCCCAGGTTGCCCGTGGCCGGATCGGCGATGTGCATCGAACCGCCTTTACCCTTGCAGTAGCCTACTTCCTTGCCGAGCAACTCGGCGAACATCAGATCCACCGCCGCGCCCTTCGCCAGGCAATGCCCATGGCCGCGATGTGTGCTGGTGATGTAATCGTCCGGCCGCAGCGCCTCGCACACCCCCACCGCCACGGCTTCCTCGCCGATATATAGATGCGCCAGGCCGGGCATCAACGCGCGGGTGTACAAGTCGTTCACCTGTTCCTCGAACAGGCGGATCATCATCATGCGCCGGTACATGTGCAAATGCAAATCTGCGCCGGTGCGCGCTTCGGTCTGAGACGGATTTACGAGTGTGCTCATTTTGATTACAACCCAGGTTTGCGAACTCCAGACATCCTTGCCAGTACCTCAAATACTACTGCGAAATCCTGCTCCACGTAGCCCATGGCGCGCGCCGCGGTGAGGAATTCGTTGGCCGTGGCCGTGGTCGGCAAAGGTACATCCGCCTTCCGGCCCAGTTCCAGCGCCAGCAGCATATCCTTCTGCATCATATTTACGTTAAACCACGCCTCTTCGGGCATCTTCAGCACAAACGGCCCGCGATACTGCACCATGGGCGATGCAATGGCGCTGTGCGTCAAAACGTCGACCGCCGTCTCGCGCTGGATCCCACTCTTCTCCGCCAGCAAAACCGCCTCGGAGAACGCCAGCATCTGAACCGCGAGATTCAGATTCGTCGCGATCTTCATCACCAGCGCCAAACCATTTTCGCCCACATGTGTCACTTTGGGACCTAGATCGAGTAGTACCGGCTTGACCCGCTCAAAAGTGTCGGCGTGTCCGCCCACCATCACCGAAAGCTTTCCCTGTTCGAGCGTGATCACGCTTCCCGACACCGGCGCATCCACCATGTCGGCGCCTTTTTCTCTTACCCGCCCCGCCAGCGCCTTACTGATCTCCGGGCTGACGGTACTCATTTCGATCCAGATTTTGCCGGTTGCGAGCCCCGAGACGATTCCGCTTGCCCCGTCGGCGATGTCCTGAAGTGCTGCCGAATTGGTCACCATCGAAAGCGTCAAATCGGCCGCTTCGGCCACGTCGTGTGGCGAATTGGCCCATTTCATTCCGCGATCGATGAGCCACTGAGCCTTGGCGCGTGTGCGGTTGTGCCCCGTTACGGTGTGCCCTTTATCCAGCAGCCGGTTGACCATGCGGCCGCCCATCACGCCCAAACCGACGAACCCTAAGTTGGCCATTCTTTTTAGTGTACGAGCTAGGAAACCAAATATGTGTGCGGATTCTATATCGCCGTGAACAGATTCGTGTCCCCGCGAACACGCTGGTTTGTCCATTCGACACACCTGGGGTGCAATGGCCCTTTTGCATCACCGCGGAACTTTGGCAAGACACTTGCTCTATCGATTGCAAATGCCAAGGCGGCAAGTCCAAAGCGCTCTTCTGACCGGGATCTTGAGCCTTAGTACTTTGGTCGCGCAGCCCACCTTAGCCGTCATCCGGCAACACCCGTTGCCATCTCCGCAGGAGATTGCAAACTTGGAATCCCACGTCCTCGAAATGCCGGAGGACATGGCGGCGCGTCTGGAGCTGTTGCAGTTGTATCTCGAAATTGTCCCTCCGCCGGGTTTTGATTCTGCCCGCCGGTCCGTCCGGCTGCAACACATTCTTTATATGGTGGAGCACAATCCCGAAGCTCCGGCCAGCGCATCCAGAGCGGCTTACAGCTATCGCGCCAACGGCCCGTACGCCAACGCGGCGGATCATGAAGCAGTGCTCGAGCGGTGGCTCCGGGCGGTGCAGGACCATCCGAAAAGCAACCCCGTAATATTCAACGCGGTGAGGTTTCTGAAGAGAGAAGATCCGGACGTTGCCGAGCAAGTGTTGCGCCGCGCGTTGGATGCCGATCCGGATAACCGCGAACTCGCCGCGAATCTCGGGTTCCTTTATGCGCTGGAAATTCTGCGGCCGAATCTCGCGGCGCATGCCACCGCGGAGCTGGAACAAAGCTCCAACCCGATCGTAATCGCGGCCGCCGGCACTGCTCTACCGAACCTGGCGGTCAAAACCAGCGGCGCGCCCGTGGCCGATCCGAAACTATTCGATCTTGCGAACGAACTTTCTGAGCGGGCCCGCCGGCTCGCTCCGGCCGATTCCGATATTCAAGGTCCGATGCCGCTGATCAAATACTTCGCAGCCGGGCAGCAGGGACGTTGAACTAACCTCGGCTCAGCGCCGCCAGCACCCGCTTTGGCGTCAATGGGAATTCCCTCATTCGAACGCCCGTGGCATCGAAGAATGCATTGGCTATCGCACCCGCCTCCTCTGACATCACTTATTAGCCTCTTTGAACATGCGGCTGGCCGTCTGCACCAACTGCCCGCTGATCTGGCTCTCCACATTGCCGGGATTCACCACCAGTCCCGCGTCCACGGCGCCATACAGGTGCCTGGCGACCACCTTCCCACTCTCCTTGTCCACCTCGATTTCCGCAACCGCCGCCCCGTACGATGCCAGATGCGTTCCCATTCCGATCCCGCGCCCGCTCACCATCTTGGCCTGCGACAGGTTCGAAGCCGCAGCCCGCGCCGTCCATTGCGCCGCCTTCGCGGCTGCGTCCAAGACTCCCAGCCAGCGCTCATCTTTGATGTTGCGTCTCCGAAATTCATACGGATCCAGCTTCAGCAGAAACGCCAGTTGATCGATAGCTTGTTCCGACGTAAACGAAAACGAAAGATCCAGCGGCGACCGCAGCCACGCGCCCTTTAAGTAACCGAGCCCGGGCACGTGATGGTTCACCAGGCGCACGTTGGGAATTTCGTACATTCCTCCGCAACACAGTGGATTCACCTGCATGGCGGGATTGGCTCGCCATTCCTCCGCGGCTTTTCCGAGCGCCAGTTGCTCGGTGGTCTCCACGTTGCTCCAATGATGCTGCCAGCCGTGATACTCGTACCCCACGATCTTTCCATCCGCGCTCGCGCCCGCGCGAACTTCGCCCACGTGCGAAGGCCCGTAATTGTCCCAGCCGTGCTCATCCCAGCGCATGAACTGAAGCCGCACGGGCCTGCCCGCCAGTTGCGAGAGCAGCGTGGCCGCCTGCGCCACGTCGTCGTAACAGCTATGTCCGTAGGTGCCCGATCCTTCGTAATATTGCACCCGCACTTTGTCCACCGGCAGGCCGAAAATTCGCGCCAGCGTGCCGCGCGTGCCATACACATCCTGCGTGGAGCACATCACCAGCGCCGAATCCGCCTGCACGTCGGCGATGGCGCAATTCGGTCCGAAAGGAGCGTGCGCCTGATAAGGAGCGCGGCAGTTGTAGGCCACCTTGTGCGGAGCCGCTCCGATTGCATCCGCGGCGTTGCCACGTTCCAGCACGGTTCTGTCATCGGTCTTCGTGTCGCGCATCGCTTCATACATCCGGTCGCTGCCGGTCAGCGACGGTGTCGAATCCCACGTCACTTTCAATTGCCGCGCTGCGCGCACCGCGTCCCACTCATTCTCAGCCACCACGCCGACAAAATCGCCCTTGCGCAAAACACGCGCTCCGGGGATGTTCGCGATCGAAGTTTCATCCAGCGCCAGCACTCGGGCGCCCGCTCCGTACGCGCCCTGCCCGCGTGGACGAACTACGCGGCCGTGCAACATCCCGGGCACGCGCACATGCTGCATGTAGACGTATCTCCCGCTCACTTTGTCGGGCAGATCGTTACGCGGAACCGCCGTTGCCACAACCTTGTACTCAGCGGCCGGCTTAATCGGAGCGGAACCGGTGAATGCCAGATGGAATGGTCTATCCCCCACCAGTTCGCCGTAGCTGACCGTGCCGCTTGTCCCGGCGAGAGAAACAATTCCCTTCGACACCACCAGACCATCCGCCGGCGCGCCAAGCTTCTTCGATGCCATCTGCAGCAACGCCTGACGAGCCTCGGCCGCGGCCGTCCGAACCTGCGGCCCGCCTCGTTGAATGGAAGCGCTCGAATACGTTCCGCCTTGATTGGGTGTGACGTTGGTATCCAACCGGACCGTTTTGAGCTGGCTCATATCCATATCCAGCTCCTCGGCCGCCACCTGAAGTAGAGCGGTGGAATTACCTTGTCCCAGCTCGGCGAAGCCAATGTAAACCGTCGCTGTGTTGTCGGCATGGATGGCAAGCCAGGTATCCACTTCCTTGGGATCGGGCGGCCCGGCCAAGAGTCCGCGGACCAGCGGCGCTTCCTGGGCGAGAAGCGCATCCCGCAACGGGAAGCCGATAACCAGCGCTCCGCCGGCCTTGAGAAGATCGCGTCGTAACATTACGCCATCGCCCTCGACGCCCGCTGGATGGCTAAAATAATCCGCGGATAAGTCCCGCAGCGGCACAGATGTCCGTTCATCGCCGTGCGGATTTGTGCCTCACTCGGATGCGGAGTCTTCGATAGCAGCTCGGAAGCCTTCACGATCATGCCGTTGTAGCAATACCCGCATTGCACGGCCTGTTCGTCGAGCATGGCCTGTTGCACCGGATGCAGCGCGGGAATTTGTGCCAGCTTTTTCTGGGCTGCGTACCAGGCAGGCAGTCCTTCGAGAGTGGTGACTGACTTTCCCTGAACCGCCGACACCGGCGTTACGCACGACCGCGTTTCCACGCCATTCACCAGCACCGAGCACGATCCGCATTGCGCCAGTCCGCAACCGAAGCGCGGACCTTGCAGCAGCAGTTCGTTGGCCAGAACGTACAGCAGCGGCGTGTCAGGCGCCGCCGACACAGTCCACGAACGGTCATTCACCCGAATCCTGAGTTCGCTAGCCATTTGGGGATCGCTGTTATAAGCCTTTGATATCAGCCTAGCAAATCACTCTTTCTTCCGATGCCGGGAGCCATCATCCGGGAGCATGCTGGAATCATCATGGCAAGCGAACTTCAAAATCTTTCGAATGAATTAGCCTCCACCGTCGAGCGCGCCGCCGCGAGCATAGTCGCCGTCCACGCCCGGCGCGGCGTCGGATCTAGCGGCATCGCCTGGCGCGACAACCTCATCCTGACTTCCAGCGAAGGGGTGCGCGCCGAAGAAGGGATCAAACTCCAGCTCCCGGATGGCCGCACCGCCACGGCACGCTTGCGTGGCCGCGATTCCGGCACCGACCTCGCCGTTCTGGAAACAGACGCCGGCGGTCTTCGTCCGCTGGAATTCGCGGGTGACACTGCTATCAAGGCAGGCCAACTCGCGCTCGCGGTGGGACGCACCGCCAACACCGGCCCCATCGCCTCATTCGGAATTGTCAGCGGTGTTTCGGGCGAATGGAAAACCTGGCGCGGCGGAAAACTCGACTTCTTCGTTCGCCTGGATATTTCAGCCTATCCGACGCTGTCGGGCGGTGCGGCACTTGACGCGGCGGGAAATCCGATTGGGTTGGTCTCCACCGGCCTGTCGCGCAGTTCCGTATTCGCCGTCACCCGCGCCACCATCGATCGAATCGCGGGAAAATTGAGCCAGCAAGGCTACTTCAGTCGAGGTTTTCTAGGAGTTGCGCTGCAGCCCGTGGCGTTGCCTCTTGAGACCAAGGAGAAAGCCGCGCAGGAGACCGGAATCATGCTGGTGGGAGTGGAGCCGGATGGCCCGGCCGCAATTGGGGGGTTGATCTTGGGGGACGTGCTGGTAGCCGGTGACGCGCAGTCGCTCCCACAGCCCGAAGCGCTGGCGGAGCTTTTGGAGAGGACGCCGGCTGGTCAGATGGTGAAATTCAAGACGCTGCGCGCGGGCGTATTGCAAGATCTGGATGTTCGTATCGGAGAGCGCCCCAGGCGAAAGAGTTAACAACATGAGCGCGGCATTTGGTGAAATAGTCGAACGCCTGCGCCGCTCCACGGTGCAGGTGAACCAGGGAGGATCGGGCGTGATCTGGTCGC
>JBEKLB010000235.1:0-10535 GCA_050010415.1 Bryobacteraceae bacterium
CTCAATCAGTACTGTGTCACCTGTCATAACCAGAAGCTGAAGACCGGCGGCTTGGAGCTGGACAAGCTGGACACGGCGCACGTCGCCGATCACGCCGAGAAATGGGAACTGGTGGTGCGAAAGCTGCGCTCCGGCATGATGCCGCCATCCGGGATGCCGAGGCCCGCCTGGGCCACCTACGAATCCATGGTCACGTGGCTCGAAGGCGAACTGGACAAGAACGCCTCCACCCACCTGCCCCCGCCCGGTCTGCACCGCATGAATCGCACCGAATATGCGAACGTGATCCACGACATGCTGGCGCTGGATATCGATCCGACCAAGTATCTGCCTTCCGATGATTCGACGCGCGGGTTCGACAACATCGCCGGTGCCTTAGCCTTGTCGCCTGCCTTGCTCGAAGGCTACACCACGGCCGCGGCCAAGATCAGCCGTATCGCCATGGGAGACGTCAGCGAGCCCGCGCTCGCAAGTTATCGCGTAGCGGCCGACACCACGCAGGATTATCACATTGAAGGGCTGCCCTTCGGCACTCGCGGCGGTTTGGTGGTGCAGCATGAATTCCCGGCCGGCGGCGATTACGTCTTCAAGGTGTTCCCGATTAACAAGGGATTGATGGACGGTAATCGGGCGTTCGGCGAGATTACTGGGGAGAAGCTGGAGCTGATCGTCGACGGCCAGCGCGTCCACTTATACGATTGGGACAAGGAAGTGGCGCAGGGCAAGGCGGTCCATTTCGGCACGGCGGAAGTTCATTTCCAGGTGAAGGCCGGTCCCCACACGGTGGGCGTCACCTTCCTCTCTACGCAGCTTGCGCCGAGCCAGGATCTGGACGAACATTTCTTGAGAAGCACCATCGAGACGGGCGGTCTGCCGGGCTTCAAGTTTTATCCGCATGTAGGGAAGATGGAGATTTTGGGCCCGTTCAAGCCGGCCGGTGCGAACGATTCACCCAGCGCCAAGAAGATTTTTGTTTGCCATCCCGCCAATGCATCCGAGGAGACGGCCTGCGCGAAGAAAATCGTGGATGCTCTGGCGCGCCATGCGTTTCGCCGTCCCGTGACGCCGCAAGATACCGAGACGCTGATGACGTTCTATCAGCAGGGCCGTAACGATGGAAGCTTCGACACCGGCATTGAACGCGCGCTGCAGCGCATCTTAGCCGATCCCGAGTTTGTGTTCCGCAAGGAATCCGAGCCGGAGAAGCTGGCGGCCGGCCAAAACTATCACATCAGCGATCTGGAGCTGGCCTCGCGGCTGTCGTTCTTTTTGTGGAGCAGCATCCCCGATGACGAGCTGATCGACGTGGCGGGGAAGAACAAGCTGCATGAACCTGCTGTGCTGGAGGCGCAGGTGCGGCGTATGCTGGCGGATCCGCGGGCCGATCGGTTGGTGATTAATTTCACCGGACAATGGCTGAACCTGCGCGCACTGCAGACCTGGGCGCCGACGGTTTCTCTGTTCCCCGATTTCGACGACAATCTGCGTCTCGCGATGCGCAAGGAAACCGAGCTGTTTGTCGGAAGCGTGGTGCATGAAGACCGCAGCGTAACCGATCTATTGGATGCCAAATACACGTACCTCAACGAACGCCTCGCCAAGCACTACGGAATCACTGGCGTGTACGGCAGCGATTTTAGGCGCGTCGATTTAACCCCGGAGTTCGATGTCCGCCGGGGGCTGCTCGGGAAGGCCGCGATAGAAACGATTTCGTCTTATCCCCAGCGCACCACTCCCACCGTCCGCGGCAAAGCGATGATGAAGATTTTCCTGGGCGTTAGCCCGCCCGATCCGCCGCCCAACATTCCTGCGCTCAAGGATCAGGGCGCGGCTGTGCATGGCGGCGCCAGGCCCACAGCCAGGCAGCAGTTGGAAATCCATCGCAAGAATGCGCCCTGCTCGACGTGCCACAGGATCATGGACCCCATTGGTCTGTCGATGGAGAATTTCGATGCCGTTGGCACCTGGCGGACCGCGGAGAACGGGACGCCCATCGATGCATCCGGCATGCTGGTGGATGGCTCTAAGCTGGACGGCGTAAAGGGCCTGCGGGAGGCGCTGCTCAAATACTCGCCGCAGTTCGTGCGCGTGGTTACGGAAAACCTGTTTATTTACGGAATGGGCCGGGGGACCGAATATTACGACATGCCGCTGATTCGATCTATAGTCCGGGATTCCGAGTCGAAGGGCTATCGGTTTTCATCACTGATAGTAGGCATTGTGAAAAGCGAGCCGTTCCAGGTGAATCAAAAAGAGCAGGTTACCTCCAACGGACGAGGGCCGCTGGCTGATGCGCGCGGTTCAGAACCGCGACGGTAGGGGAAGGTTTCATAAAAATGTTTATTACCAAGAAGCACATATCTCGTCGCACGCTGCTGCGCGGAGCCGGCGTTGCGCTGGCGCTGCCGCTGCTCGATTCCATGCTGCCTGCGCAGACTCCGATCAGCAAGACGGCTGCCAACCCCAAGACTCGGTTCACCGGCATCTTCGTTCCACACGGCGCGGCGCCAGGTTGGTGGGTGCCCGAAGCGGGCGGCCCGGGCGAGCCGAAACGGGAAGTGGGTGCGAAAGATTTCAAGTACCCGATGATCTTTGAGCCGCTGGAGCCGTTTCGCGAACACACCGTGATTACGAGCGGCCTGTGGTCCAAATCGGCCGAGCCGCCTCCCGGACAAACCGGCGCGGATCACTGGGTGGCGGCCGCGTTCCTGTGCGCCAACAAGCCGAAGAAGACCACCGGAGCGGACATCTATGATGGAACCACCATCGATCAGATCATCGCCCAGCATGTGGGGCAGGGATCGCTGCTGCCGTCGCTGCAACTGGCGCTCGAGGATCCGGGTGCGAATTCGAGCAACTGCGGCGAAGGCTATAGCTGCACTTATTCCAACACCATTTCCTGGTCCACTCCCACGCAGCCGCTGCCCATGGAACTGGATCCGCAAGTTGCTTTTGAGCGCTTGTTCGGGGCGGGCGGAAACACCGCAGATCGCGCGGCGCGGCGCGAGCAGGACCGCAGCATTCTCGATTCCATCACATTGAAGCTCGCAAGCTTTAAGCGCGACTTGGATCCGAGCGACCGTTCGAAGCTGGATGAATATGAGACCGACATTCGAGAGCTGGAGCGGCGTCTGGCCATCGCGAAGAAAGCCACGGGCGCTATCTCCACCGATGGCGTGGTGATCCCGGCCGGCGTCCCCGAATCCTTCGATGAGCACGTGAAGCTGCACTTCGATCTGCAACGCCTGGCATTCCAAGCCGACATCACGCGTGTTTCCACCGTCCTCTACGCGCGCGATCTGACATCGCGCTCTTATCCGGAGAGCGGGGTGCACGACGGCTTCCACGGCATTTCGCACCACGCCGAGAATCCCGAGACCATCGCCCGCTACGCCAAGTTGAATCAGTATCACATCAAGTGCCTGGCGTATTTTGTCGAAAAGATGAAGAACACGCCGGATGGCGACGGCACGCTGCTGGATCATTCGCTGATCCTCTACGGCACCAACATGGGCGATTCGAACCAGCACCTGCATTACGACGTGCCGCATTTGCTGATCGGAGGAGCGTCCGGCCAGCTCAAAGGCAATCGCCATTTGGCCTACGCGTCGAAAACCGTTCCAACCGGGAATCTGTTGGCCAGCGTTCTGGATCTGTACGGCGTCCACGAAGAGACCATCGGCGACAGCACCGGCCGGATGCCAGGTTTGGTTTAGACAGGACGAACATGCGAATGCGCCGCCTCCTTCCGGTTTGTGCCTGCACGCTGTTCCTTTCTCTCGGCGCTTTCGCCGCGAGTAACAGCCCACTGGCGGACGCGGCCATGCGGGGCGATCGGGCGGCGGTCCAATCGCTGGTGCAACAGAAGGCGGATCTGAACGCTGTGCAGGCGGACGGCGCCACTGCCATCCAATGGGCCGCATATCGCGACGATCTGGAAATGGCCGGCGTGCTGATCGGGGCCGGTGCGGATATCAAGCTGGCCAATCGCGAAGGGGCTACGCCGCTTTATTTGGCCTCGTTGCATGGAAGCGCGCCGATGATTGAGAGGCTATTGAAGGCCGGAGCCGATCCGAATGCGCTGGGGCCGGAAGGCGAAACGCCGCTGATGCTCGCGGCGCGCACCGGAAATCTGGACGCCATGCGGACCTTGCTGGACCATCACGCCGACGTAAATGCCAGGGACAAGCTGCGCTCCACTACCGCTCTGATGTGGGCCGCCGAGCAGGGCCATCCCGAGGCGGTGAAATTGTTGGTCGATCGTGGCGCCGCGGTGGGCGCGCAAAGCGACATCGACACTCGCAACGCGCGGAACAATTTGGCGAATACGGTGAAGCAGCGCTTGCATTCGAGCTTCGGCGTGCTTGGTAAACGCGGGCCTGGCAACGACGGCACGCCGCCGCTACCCGAAGGTGCGGCCGCTCGAAAGGCGCCGGCAGCTCAACCGAATGGTGAGGACGAAGTGGCGGCCTTCTTCCGGCGTCCCGTGAAGAAAGACGGCGGAGGCCTGACGCCATTGGTTTATGCCGCGCGTGAAGATTGCATCGAATGCGCGAAGACTCTGGTGGAAGCGGGGGCCGACGTCAATCAGAGAACGTTCTACGGTTGGACTCCGCTACTGGTTGCAACGCAGAACCGGCATTATCAGCTGGCTGCGTACTTGCTGGAGCATGGCGCGAATCCGAACCTAGCCAACAAAGGCGGATGGATGCCCCTCTATCTGGCCACCGACAATCGCAACATAGAAGGCGGCGACTATCCGGTACGCGCGCCGGACATGGATCATCTGGATTTCATCCAGCTGCTGATCGCCAAGGGCGCGGATGTGAACGCCCGAATTTGCGGCTCCGAATCGACGCCAGAAGAATGCATGGGTGATAGCACCGAAACGCGGACCAACTTCACCATGCAGTGGCTGTTTGAGGACGGCGCAACTCCGTTTCTGCGCGCGGCGCAATCGGGCGACGTCGAGCTGATGAAGCTACTGATCGCGCACGGCGCTAATCCCAAGATTTTCACCGCGCATAATGTGACGCCGCTGGCCGTGGCCGCGGGTATCGGCTGGGTGGAAGGCGTGACGTTCGAATGGTCGCCCGAAGAGACAACCGAAGCCGTCAAGATGTGCCTGGATTTGGGGCTGGATCCCAATGTCGCCGACGACGAAGGCCGTACCGCCCTGCATGGCGCGGCGCATAAAGGCCGAGTGGAGGTTATTCAACTGCTCGTGGATCATGGGGCCGACCTGAACGCGCATGACGGTGGCAGCCGCGACAGCGTCAACGGCGCGCTGCTCGGCAAGACTTGGATTCCGATCGATTGGGCGCGCGGACTGGTGCGCGTGGGCGTACAATCGGCGATTGCGCATCCGGAAGCCGCGGCGCTGCTCGCCAAGCTGATGACCGACCGCAATATCCCGATCCCGCCGGCTCCGACGTCATCCATCTGTTTGACCGAGGGACTGAACGGCTGTAAGTAAGCGCTCCCTCAGAGAGAGTGGCCGTTCAGAGATTAAATCGATTATCGGAAACGAACGCCGGGTTCCATTGCACCTTGGCAGGTTCTTTGAACTCGGGGTTCTCTTCCTTGAGCAGCGCCACCGTTGCCACCACTGCGGCGTCTTTGGCTTCTTCTTCATCCACGGCAGTGATCTCGGCCTCATGGTGATTGTCGCCGAGCAATTGGAGCCGCCACGTGGAGTCGCCAGAAGCTTCCAGAAGAAGCCAATAGGGACCCAAACGGGTTGTAAGTTTACGAACCAAGGTGGGAGTGAGCGAAGCGGGTGCGCCTTACCAGCGCGGTCCCTTGCTGCGTCCGCCGCCGCCGCCGCTGCGATTGAAACCACCACCGCCGCCACCGCTGCGGTTGCCGCCACCGCCGCCAGGACGTGGGCCGGAGCGCTCTTCGCGGGGACGCGCTTCGTTGACGTTCAAGTCGCGGCCGTTCATATTGCGGCCATTCAGGCCCGCAATCGCATTGGAGGCTTCATTACGGTTGGTCATCTCGACGAAGGCAAAGCCACGGGGCTGGCCGGTGTCGCGATCGCGCACAATATTCACACGTTCCACGGCGCCGAATTCATTGAAAGCTGCTTCCAGGTCTTCCTGGGATGTTTCGTAGGAAAGGTTTCCTACAAAAATGTTGGTCATGCGGACACTCCTTAGCTGCGAGGGCTCTTGGCAGCGTGGTTCATGGTTACGGGCGAGCTGGCGTACGCCGGAACGCGAGGCGAAGTCGCGAGCAAAATTAGCTGGATTTTATCTTAGCACGCCGACTAGCGGGCCATGCTTCGTTAACGGTTACACGCTGCAAAGCCTCTCCCTTATGATGGTTTGTCATGAGGCAAATTGCTGGCGGCTGGCTGTTCTTCGGGTGGGCGTGGATCGCTACGGCGCAGACTCCCGATATGATCCTGATCCATGGCAAGATCCTGACTGTGGATGCCAAGGACTCGATTGTGGAAGCTGTCGCCATCACGCAGGGAAGGATCGTCGCGGTGGGATCGACGGCGGATATCCAGCGGCAAGCCGGCCCCGCCACGCGTGTCATCGATCTCCACGGCCTCACGGCAACGCCCGGTTTGATCGACACTCACGGTCATTACGCTGCCAGCGGCGTCGACGAATTGTTCAGCGTCGTTCTGAACGACGTCTCCAACGTGAGCCAGGCGGTGGAAAAAATTCGCCAGAAGGCCGCCACGCTAAAGCCCGGCGAATGGCTGGTGGGCGCGGGATGGGACGAGGGCAAGCTCGCGGAACGGCGTTACCTGCTGGCCTCCGATCTCGACAAGGTCACGCCCAACAATCCGGTTTGGCTGATGCACACCACCGGGCACTACGGCGTAGCCAATAGTTATGCGCTGAAGCTGGCGCACATCGCTGCCTCCACGCCAGACCCTCCGGCGGGCACCATTGACCGCGACGCGCAGGGCAACCCTACCGGCGTGTTGAAAGAATCGGCCAAAGATATGATGGTCAGTCTCACGCCCGCTCCGACGCCCGAGCAATGGCGGCGCGGAATCCTGCACAGCATTGAGGGATTGCATCGCGAGGGTATGACCGCTGTGAAGGACCCGGATCTTACCCAGCCCATGTGGGATGCCTACCGCGAACTACTCAACCAGAAAAAGCTGGACGAGCGCGTCTTCATTCTGTGGCACGCCGGCACCACCATGGAATCCGCCCGGCAAGCGTTGGCGAGTATTTCCGCGCTTCCCAAGCCGCCCGGTTCGCTCGGCGACGGCCTGCTGCTTTCGGGCGGCGCCAAAATCTACATGGACGGCAGCGGCGGTGCGCGCACGGCTTGGATGCACCAACCCTGGAACAAGAACCGCACGGAAGTGGACGGAACCAACGTCGGCTATCCGGCTACCGATCCTCAAGTCTATCGCCAGATGGTGCGGCTCTTCCATCAGGCCGGCGTGCACGTCGGCACGCACGCTATCGGTGACCGCGCCATAGACTGGGTGGTGGACACCTACGCGGAAGTGCTGAAAGAAAAACCCACGCGTGGGCTGCGTCACAGCATCATTCACTGCAATCTCCCGACTGATCACGCCATCGCGGTGATGGCTTCGTTGCAGAAACAATATGACGCTGGTTACCCGGAGGCACAAGCTCCTTTCATGTGGTGGATCGGCGACACCTACGCGGGCAATTTCGGTCCCGAGCGCTCCCAGCGCTTAGAGCCTTTCAAGACTTGGCTGGCCAAAGGCGTTCAGTGGGCCGGAGGCTCGGATTATGACGTCACTCCTTTCGCGGCGCGCTATGGGATCTGGGCGTCACTCGAGCGCGAGACGCTCAAAGGCGTATACGGCGCGCATCCTTTTGGGACCGCCGAAGCCATTGACGTCCGCACCGCGCTGCGTTCCTACACCGCTTGGGCCGCTCGGCAATTGTTTCTCGAAGACAAAATCGGAAGCATAGAGCCAGGGAAGCAGGCCGACATCGCGGTCTGGGATCACGACCTGTATAGCATGTCCGCCGCCGATATCAAGAACCTGAAATGCGAAATGACCCTCTTCGCCGGCCGCGTGGTTTATCAGGACGCGGCTGCGGAAATCTCGATTCGAAAGTAGATGGAAACGTATATTCGTTGCGGCGTCGCAGTAGTCAACGCTTCGTAGTGGCGCTCTGATAGAGGCCCAACGTACGATTCACCATCGTGTCGAGGCCGAATTCCCGCCGGGCCCGGAGCATGCCCGCCTGTCCGAACCTGTGACGCAAATCCGGGTCGTCCAGCAGCCGGTTGATGGCCGCGGCCAAGGCTTGCGGGTCTGCTGGCGGGACAGTCAGCCCGGTTTGTTCGTGTAGAGAAACCAGCGGTACGCCTGAATCCAGGCTGGTGTTCACCACCGGCAGCCCGGCTGCCATAGCCTCGATCTGAACGATTCCGAAAGCTTCGCTGCGCGCTACCGAAGCCAGGACGAACAAGGCGGCGGCATGATAATAGGGCAGCATTGCGGCGTCGTCGATTACGCCCGCGAAAAACACCTTCTCAGCGACGCCCAATTCCGCTGCTAGACTCTCCAACTTTCCCCGCAACGGGCCGTCGCCGACAATTACCAGTTTGCCGCGCACCTGCGTCATGGCGCGAATCAAGTGCTCCAGGCCTTTGTAATAGACCAGTCGCCCCACGCTGATGACCAACCGTTCACCGAATCGCGCGAGGACGTGGCTGACCGCGTCCGGATCGCATTGCTCGAACCGCGCCGTGTCCATGCCGAAGGGTATAACGTGGCAACGGTCGCGAAAGGTCTGGAGCACGGGCGAAGTGGCAAGGTAATTTGTCGATGTGGTAATGATGGCCGAGCTTCTCCGCAGGGCCGCATGGAGGAGCGGTTCAAACATCCGGGCTAACACCTTCTGCCGGACGATGTCGCTGTGATAGGTGACCACCAGGGGGCCGCGATAGCCGCTCGCAAGATACGCCAGGACGGCTGTGGGATTGGGCAGGTGGATGTGCACCAGGTCCGCCGCCGAGTTGCGGATTCGCGCGGCCATTGCCAGCGAGATGGCCGTCGAACGGACTTTCAGCACGGTAGCTAGCCGCGAGACCGGCACCGAATTGAGCACTTCCTCTACCGAATTGCGATCGTCGCTTGAGACGATGACGCGCACATCCGCGTGCTTCCGCAATCCTCCGCACAGCGCTTCGAGATGAGTCTCCATGCCGCCGATATGAGGAGGATAAAACTTTCCAACCTGCAGAACCCGAAGCTTGTCCCGGAGTGCTTCCGCGCTGGCGGGCACTGGCACTGGACGAGGATGCTGAGGGTCTTCCGATCCGATCGAAGAGAGCAGATTCATTTGCCTGTGGCTGGATCGTCGCGTGTGACTTGGAATGCCGCCCACAATTTTAGCAACCGCTCCGCGGGGGAAGAGCCCGCATTTCAGTGTAATCACGTAGACGCTGGCATGTGACAAGACGCAACACCAGGAAGGTACTATGCGTCCTACCTTTTTCGTATGCCTTCCCCGGGCTTGGGCTGCGTGGAAGTAGACATTCTACATATTAGGGCGTAGAATGCCTACATAAGATGCGAAAGAGCCAATATCAAAATCAGATCGAGCTGCTGCAAGGAACGCTCGATATGCTCATTCTCCAGATGCTGCAATGGGGACCCAGGCATGGGTACGGGATCGCCCAGGCGATTCGCGCCAATTCGGGCGAGGTGCTGCGCGTAGAGACCGGCTCGCTCTATCCGGCGCTCCACCGTCTGGAGAAACAGAAGTGGGTGAAGGCGGAATGGAAGCTCGGCGAGAGTGGCCAGCGCGCGAAGTATTACACGCTGACCGCGGCCGGAAAGAGGCAGCTGGTGGACGAAAGGACGCGTTGGGACCAAGTGGTGAGCGCGATCGCAGGCGTGCTGAATCCCGGCGCAAAGGCGGTATAGCAGATGTGGCGGAAGCTTTTTCGCAGGCGCATGGTTCGTGAACGGGATCTCGAGCGGGAGATCGAGAGCCATCTCCAGATGGCGATCGGCGATCGAATGGAACGCGGCGAAGCGGCTCATTCAGCCAGTGTTTCCGCGCAGCGGGAATTTGGAAACGTAGGGCTGGTGAAAGAGGTGACGCGCGATATGTGGGGCTGGACGTCGCTCGACAGATTGCGGCAAGACGTGGGCTACGCCGCGCGCGTTCTGCGCAAGAGCACGGGCTTTGCATTTGTTGCGATCTTGTCGATCGCGCTGGGTGTAGGAGCGAATACGGCGATTTTCAGCGTCATTGACGCGGTGATGCTGAAATCGCTTCCGGTGCAGGACCCGAACCACCTGGTGGTAGTCGGCGATTCGACCAGAGTAGGGTCGGTATCGATGGGGGCGGCAAGCACGGATAACTTTTCCTATCCGTTCTACGAGCGGTTTCGGACCCAGAACGACGTGTTCAGCGACGTTTATGCATCCGGGCGAAGTGAGCAGCTGAATGTAGCGCTGCAGGATGCGCAACCGTTGGGAAGCGCTGTGGACCAGAATCCTCGCGGCCGAATGGTTACCGGCAACTTCTTTTCCGTTCTGGGGGTAACGGCCCTGATCGGCC
>JBEKLB010000236.1:0-10473 GCA_050010415.1 Bryobacteraceae bacterium
GCTGTCGGCTTCGAGCGCGGCCACGAAGTCCTGATACTTGGCCAAGCTGCCGATAGCGAAATCGAGCAAAGGCGACGGCTGGTCGAATTCGCCGCCAGGGGTGAGCATGCCAGCCGCGGCGGAGCTGGCTTCGGAGCCAATTCTAGCGGCATCCAGCAGCAGAACGCGCCGGTTATCGCGGGCCAGCCGCCAGGCGATGGAGGCTCCGATGACGCCGCCGCCGGCGATGATAACGTCGAAACGTTCCGGCATAGCTATGAGACGGGCGGGGATGTTTGGAAGGGATTCAAAATCGTGATGGAGCCGAACTGCTGGCCTGCCTGGAAGTCTTCGCTCAGGAGAAAGCTACATCTGGTGCGCTCGGCGGCGGCGACAATCAGCCCGTCCCAGAAGGAGACTTGTGTTTGATCGGTCCAATGCCACGCACGTTCGAGCATGCCTATCGTCACGTCCGGGGGGTTCCATTCCCACATGAGCTTCACATAACTCCGCGCATCCTCAGGTGGGACTCCGAATTTTCGAATCGCGTTGAAGTAAAACTCCTGCAGAACCTGCCAACTCAAAGCGCCACACGCATTCTCCCACAGCCATTCCGTCCACGCTCCAGCTTTCGCGCGTTTCACGGGATCTGATTTGTCCTGCGCGTAGAGAAGTACGTTGCTGTCGCAGAAGTATCTAGCGCCGTTCATGCGCTTCGTCACGGGTAAAACGCTTGGAGGCATCGATCGAGCCCCCGAGATCGCGCGACAGCTTCTTCCACTCCTCGTAGGCGCGCCAATAGGAATCGGACGCGCGCATTTCCTTTTCGAGCAAGCGGCTGACGAGCTTGGAAACCGAGGTGTTTTCGTCAGCAGCTTTGCGGCGAGCCCAATGGGCGACTTCGGGGTCGAGGGTGATGGTGACGTTCTTCAGCACAGGATCAGTGTAACACGAAAACACGCGGCCGCAATCCCTTAACGTTCTTCTAGTATGCGTGGCACAATTGTATACGATTGGACCAATCGTGAATAAGACGCTATACTTGCCTGACGATGAAGCGGAGACCTGGGAAAAGGCGAGGCGGCTAGCCAATGATCGCCTATCCCCCGTTATTTTAAAGGCCCTGAAGGAGTACATCATGACGAAACAAGCAGAGGCCTCGGAAGCTGCGGGGTTCGAGCGAATCGAGCTTGAATATGATGATAGTGACGATAGCCATCTCCCGAAAAGGAAGGCCTTCCGAGGACAGTGGATCTTCCCCCCCGAAGATGCCCTGCATCTTCCGGGCACCAAGTTTGGCGACGACCAGTCTCGGGCTTATGCAGTCGGAGTTACCGCAAAGGGCAATGTCGTTGTGTATATGTGGAAGTGTGGCGCCAAGCACGACTACGGCCACAGGTTTTTGGTTTTCCCGTCGTTCGAAGAAGCGGCTCTAGGCGATGATCTCAACCACGCCATTCGGGAAGCCGTGCGAAAACGCGGCGTGCCGGTCGAGGAGCTCGACATCTGATGATTTCCTTCGATATTGCGCGGATCATCAAGGGCACGATAACGAAGCCGACATGGCTTGAGGTTGCAAGTCTAGTCGTAATCGGAGGGTTGTTCGTCCTGGTCGTGCTTCTTCTTCGCTGAGCCGGAGTCTATCGGACTAGCACGCGGCGAAGAGCGTCTTCCACTTCCGCCATGCGCACGGGCGGCAGGATACCAACGCGACGGGCGAGCGGGCCGCGAAAACGCGCGTGATCGAGTGATCGAACCTGGAAACAAAGGAATACGGTATCCTTGGGGAGTCCGCATTCCGCAGCGGTGACGCGGATGTTCGTCGGATAATCGCGCGAGACGTTCTTCGAATCGGTGCCCGCTACGACTGTGACTACGAGCGGCTGGGCGTTAAGGGTGTCCGAGGACACAACGAGCACCGGCCTTTTGCCGGCCTGCTCCCTCCCCCTGGCCGGATCGAGCGAAACGAAGTAGATTTCGCCGCGCTTAATCATCGGGCAAGCCATCCAGTTCGGTGTGTGCGAAATCGCGCGCGATCGCGCGGCACTCAGCTTGGATTTCCGGGTCGGCCGCCATCTCCTGCATAGCGCGCTCGAACGCCTTGGCGCGTTGAGCCTCCGCAAATTCATGGAGAGCGGTGGTTACAAGCCGATTGAAGTTCTCGCGAAGCGGCGCCGGCGCACTGGACATAACTTCATCGACCAGAGTGCGGGGAAGGGCGATGCTGCGGCGAACTATCGGAGCCAGCTTCTTGGCGCGCTTCATACACACTTATCGTAACACCTGGAGGCACACCTAGCCGCCCAATAGACTGATTTGTCCGTGGTTGGTATCAATAAGAAAGGCGGACCTCGAAAGGTCCGCCTTCAATTTTGCGATTTGCGCGATTATTCGGCCAGCGCCGGCTCTTCCCCGGGCTCTTCCGTCAACCCGCCTGTATAAATCGTGCGAGCTTCGTCTTCGTAACCGCCCAGGTCGCCGGCGAGGGAAACTTCTTCCGCGATGGGCTCTTCTTCCACCACGTCTTCGCCCGCGATCTTCACGCCGCGATAGTATTCCATGCCGGTGCCGGCGGGAATCAGCCGGCCCATGATCACGTTTTCCTTGAGACCCCGCAGATAATCGACCTTGCCGTTGATGGCGGCTTCGGTGAGCACGCGCGTGGTTTCCTGGAAGGACGCCGCCGAAATGAATGAATCGGTGGAGAGCGACGCCTTGGTGATACCGAGCAGCACCGGCTTGCCTGTCGCCGGACGGCCGCCCGCATCCACCACGCGCGCGTTCTCTTCGCGGAACTTAAACTTGTCCACCACCTCTTCAGGCAGGAACTCAGTATCGCCGATATCGTCCACCTTCACCCAGCGCATCATCTGACGCGAGATCACTTCCAGGTGCTTGTCGTTAATGTTCACGCCCTGCAGACGGTAGACTTCCTGGATTTCGTTCACCAGGTATTTCTGCAGTTCCTTCTCGCCGAGCACGGCCAGGATGTCGTGCGGATTGCGCGGACCGTCCATCAATGGATCGCCCGCCTTCACCCGCTCACCCTCCTGCACGTTGATGTGCACGCCGCGCGGAATGTTGTAATCCTTCTGCTCGCCGTCGTCGGCGGTGATGCTGATCTTGCGCATGCCCTTGGCCACTTCGCCGTAGCGCACGATGCCGTTGATCTCCGCGATGATGGCCGTCTCGCGAGGCTTGCGAGCCTCGAAGAGCTCCACCACGCGCGGCAAACCGCCGGTGATGTCCTTGGTCTTGGTTGTGGCGCGGGGAATCTTCGCGATTACGTCGCCCGCGTGTGCGTCCTCGCCATCGGTCACCATCAAGTGAGCGTGGGTGGGCATCAGGTAGCGCTTTTCATCCGACCGGGACCCGCCGTCGGGCCGCATGATGACCATCGGAATGCGCTTCTCATCGATCGAATCGGTCACCACCCACTGCGACATGCCGGTGATTTCGTCCACCTGCTCCTGCAGCGTAGTGCCTTCCGTCAGATCCTTGAAATGCACCTTGCCGCTGACTTCGGTCAGGATGGAGAAGGTGTAGGGGTCCCATTCGAGCAGGATGTCGTTGTTCTTCACCCGCGCGCCGTCTTCAAACAGCACCTTGGCTCCGTACACAACGGGGTAACGTTCCTTCTCGCGGCCCTTGTCGTCGATGATGGCCAGGATGCCGTTGCGGTTCATCGCAATCAGCTCACCCTTGGCGTTGCGCACCGTGGTTACGCCCAGGAACTTGACGAAACCGTCCGAGTTGGCATCCTGTTTGGATTGCTCGCTCGATCCGGTGGCCGTTCCACCGACGTGGAAGGTACGCATGGTGAGCTGCGTTCCCGGCTCGCCGATGGACTGCGCCGAGATAATACCCACCGCTTCGCCGCGTTCCACCATTCTGCCAGTAGCCAAGTTACGGCCGTAGCAGAGCTGGCACACGCCGCGCTTGGATTCGCAGGTCAGCACCGAGCGGATCTTCACGCGCTCGATACCGGCGGCTTGAATGGCGCCCGCCAGATCTTCGGTGATTTCTTTGTTCAGCCCGACGATCAGGTTGCCTTCGTAATCGAACTGATCTTCGAGCGCCACGCGGCCCACAATGCGGTCGCGCAACGGCTCAATGATTTCGCCCGATTCAATGATGGGCTCGACGTAGATACCGTCGCTGGTCCCGCAATCGGTCTCGGTGATGATAACGTCCTGCGCCACGTCGCACAGGCGGCGGGTGAGGTAGCCGGAGTCGGCCGTTTTGAGCGCGGTATCCGCCAAGCCTTTGCGCGCGCCGTGCGTGGAAATGAAGTACTGCAGCACGTCCAGACCTTCGCGGAAGTTGGCGGTAATGGGCTGCTCGATGATTTCGCCGGAGGGCTTGGCCATCAAACCGCGCATGCCGGAGAGCTGGCGGATCTGCTGTTTCGATCCGCGGGCGCCGGAATCGGCCATGATGTAAATGGGATTGAGGTAACGGCCCGTGCGGTCGTCCTCTTCCATGGATTTGAACATTTCCTCGGCCACGCGTTCGGTGACCTTGGACCAGATCTCAATGATTTTGTTGTAGCGCTCGCCCTGCGTGATGGCGCCTTCCTGATATTGCTGCTGGACTTCGATGACCGCCTTCTCGGCGTCGCGCACCAGCTTGGGCTTCTCTTCCGGCACCACCATGTCGTCGATGCCGATGGAAATACCGGCGCGCGTGGCATAGAGGAAGCCGAGCTTCTTTACTTCGTCCAGCATCTGGACGGTGATGGTGAGCCCGTACTTCAGGTAGCAATACTGCACCAGCTGGCTGAGGCCCTTTTTCTTGAGCAGGCCGTTGATGAAAGGCATCTGGTCCGGCAGCACATCGTTCAGGATGACGCGGCCGACGGTGGTGTCCATGTACTGCTTGTTGAACTCGATCGGCTCGGTATGCAGGACGTTCTGATTGTCGAACGCCTTGATCAGATCGATCACGCGGCCGGTGTAGCGCAGCTTGATGGGCGAGAGCGTTTCCACTTCACCCATTTCGAGCGCGATGAGAACGTCGTCGGTGGAAGCGAAGGTGCGGCCTTCGCCCTTGGTGCCGGGGCGCGCCTTGGTCAGGTAATAAAGACCCAGAACCATGTCCTGGGTCGGCACTGCGATGGGAGCGCCATGCGCGGGCGACAGGATGTTGTTGGAAGCCAGCATCAAAGTGGAAGCTTCGATCTGCGCTTCGGGCGACAGAGGAATATGGACGGCCATCTGATCGCCATCGAAGTCGGCGTTAAAGGCGGTGCAAGTGAGCGGGTGCAGCTTGATGGCCTTGCCTTCCACGAGAACGGGCTCAAAAGCCTGGATACCCAGGCGGTGCAGCGTGGGTGCGCGGTTCAGCAGGATGGGGTGATCCTTGATGACTTCTTCGAGAATGTCCCAAACCACGGGGTCCTGCTGCTCGACCAGTTCCTTGGCTTGCTTGATGGTGGTGCAATGACCGCGCTGCTCCAGACGATGATAGATGAACGGCTTGAACAGCTCGAGCGCCATTTTCTTGGGAAGACCGCACTGATGCAGCTTCAGCTCGGGACCCACCACGATCACCGATCGGCCGGAATAATCCACGCGCTTGCCGAGCAGGTTCTGGCGGAAGCGGCCTTGCTTGCCCTTGAGCGTATCGGAGAGCGACTTGAGCGGACGATTGTTGGCGCCCCGCAGAACGCGGCCGCGGCGGCCATTGTCGAACAGGGCGTCGACGGCTTCCTGCAGCATGCGTTTTTCATTGCGAACGATGACATCGGGCGCGTGCAGCTCAATCAGCTTCTTCAAGCGGTTGTTGCGGTTGATCACGCGGCGATAAAGATCGTTCAAATCGGAGGTGGCGAAACGGCCGCCATCCAATGGCACCAGCGGGCGAAGCTCGGGAGGGATCACCGGGATCACATCCAGGATCATCCACTCCGGCTTGTTACCGGACTTGCGGAAACTCTCGACCACGCGCAGGCGCTTGGCGTACTTCAGCTTTTTCTGCTGCGACACCTCGGTCTTCATGCGCTCGCGAATCTCGAGACTCAAAGATTCCACGTCGACCTTCTTGAGCAGTTCCTTGATTCCCTCGGCGCCCATCATGGCGACGAACTTCCCGGGGAATTCCTGATCGAGCGCGCGCTTGCGCTCATCGGTGATCACTTCGCCACGCGAAAGATCGGCCACTTCACCCGGATCCACAATCACGAAGGCTTCAAAATAGAGGACGCGTTCCAACTCGCGCAGCGTGATATCGAGCAGGTATCCGATGCGGCTGGGCAGGCCCTTGAAGAACCAGACATGCGAACAGGGGCTGGCCAGTTCGATGTGGCCCAGGCGTTCGCGCCGCACGCGCGACAGCGTTACTTCAACGCCGCACTTGTCGCAGATGACGCCGCGGTGTTTCATCCGCTTGTACTTTCCGCACAAGCACTCCCAGTCTGCAATGGGGCCGAAAATGCGGGCGCAAAACAGCCCGTCGCGCTCCGGCTTGAAGGTCCGGTAGTTGATGGTTTCCGGCTTGGTGACTTCCCCATGCGACCAGCTTCGGATCTTTTCCGGAGAGGCGAGGCTGATCCGGATGGAATCAAAGTCGGCGATCAAATTTGCTCTATCGTACGGAGAGGATCGGTACATAAATCTCCTTATAAAAACTTGGGGTTGGGGATTGGGGTTTGGGGACTGGCACTATCGAGCGTACAAGGCCAATCCCGAATCCCTAACGAACCAATCCCCGCCATTAATCTGCCGCGAGTGCAGTATCCAAAATCTCGCGCGGCTTCTTCATCAACTCCACATCCAGACACAGAGACTGCAATTCCCGGATCAGGACGTTGAATGACTCCGGCACGCCGGGCTCGGCGGCCGCTTCTCCCTTGACGATCGCTTCGTAGATCTTGGCGCGTCCGTAAACGTCGTCGGACTTGGCGGTCAGCAATTCCTGCAGAACATAAGCGGCGCCGTATGCTTCGAGCGCCCAAACTTCCATTTCCCCGAAGCGCTGTCCGCCAAACTGGGCCTTGCCGCCCAACGGCTGTTGCGTGATGAGTGAGTACGGGCCGATGGAGCGGGCGTGGATCTTGTCGTCCACCAGGTGCGAGAGCTTGAGCATGTAGATGTAGCCCACGGTCACCGGCTGTTCGAAGGCCAGGCCGGAGAGCCCGTCCCAAAGCTGTACCTTGCCCGAAGTCGGCAAGTCGGCCTGCTTCAGTTGCGCCTTGATGTCTTTCTCGGTGGCGCCGTCGAAAACCGGCGTGGCGAAATGCAGCCCTAAAGCGTGCGCCGCCCAGCCCAGGTGCGTTTCCAGAATCTGGCCGACGTTCATACGGGACGGAACGCCCAGCGGATTCAAAACGATTTCCACCGGCGTGCCATCGGGCAGATACGGCATGTCCTCCTCGGGAACGATGCGCGCGATGACACCCTTGTTGCCGTGCCGGCCGGCCATCTTATCGCCGACCGAAAGCTTGCGCTTCATGGCGATGTAGCACTTCACCAGCTTGATGACGCCGGGGGGCAATTCGTCGCCCTTGCGGAGCTTGGCGATTTTCTCTTCGGTGATCTTTTCGAGCACCGCGATCTGGCGCGAGGTCATCTCCTCGATTTCGTCGATCTGCTCGTTCAACCGCACGTCTTTGTTGGCGAACTTGACGCGCTTCAAATCGCGCGCGCGCAGCTTCTCCACTACGTCGCGGCTGAGCTGCAGACCTTTCGACACCAGTTTCTTATTGGTCTTTTCGTCGTGCAGGTCGGCCAGGACTTCCTTGCCTTCCAGCAGATCGGTGAGGCGCTTGGCGCGCTCGTCGTTCAGAATGCGTTTTTCGTCTTCTAAGTTCCGGTGCAGCCGTTCGATCTGCCATTCGAGAATGGCCTTGGACCGCTCGTCCAGATCCGCACCCTTGCGGGAGAAGACCTTGCAATCCACCACGGTTCCTTCGATACCCGGCGGGCAGTACAGCGACGCATCCTTCACGTCACCGGCTTTTTCGCCGAAAATGGCGCGCAGCAGTTTCTCTTCCGGCGTGAGCTGGGTTTCACCCTTGGGCGTCACCTTACCTACCAGAATGTCGCCCGGCTTCACGGTGGCGCCGATGCGAATGATGCCGCTTTCATCTAAATTGCGGAGGAAAGCTTCGGCGATGTTCGGAATGTCGCGCGTGATTTCTTCGGGGCCCAGCTTGGTGTCCCGGGCTTCAATCTCGAACTCTTCGATGTGGATGGAAGTGTAGTAATCTTCCTTGACCAGCTTCTCCGATACCACGATGGCGTCTTCGAAGTTGTACCCGCGCCAGGGCATGAAAGCCACCAGTACGTTGCGGCCCAGAGCCAGCTCGCCCATGTCGGTGCAAGGACCGTCGGCCAGCACGTCGCCCTTCTTCACCCGCTGCCCCTGAGCCACAATCGGCTTCTGGCTGATGCAGGTGTTCTGGTTCGAGCGCTTGAATTTGGTGAGCTGATAAATATCGGCGCCCACTTCGCGCGAAAGCTGCCCTTCGTGCGCCCCGCCGCCTTCCACGCGGACGATGATGCGTTCGGAATCCACCGAATCCACGACGCCGGAGCGTTTGCAGATGACCACCGCTCCAGAATCGCGAGCGGTGACGTTCTCCATACCGGTACCCACGTACGGCGTTTCGGCGCGCAGCAGCGGCACGGCCTGGCGTTGCATGTTCGAACCCATCAGCGCGCGGTTGGCGTCGTCGTTTTCGAGGAACGGAATCAGACTGGCGGCCACCGAGACCAACTGCTTGGGACTGACGTCCATGTACTCCACTTCGTCCTTATGCTTCAGCACGAAGTTGCCGGCTTGCCGGGCGTTGACGAGCTCGGGAACGATGTGTCCCTTTTCGTCGAGCTGAACGTTGGCCTGCGCGATCAGGTACTTGTCTTCTTCCCACGCCGACAGGTAGTCGCAATGGGCTTCGAGTTCAATGGGCTGCTTCTTGGCGCCCAGCTCACGATTGGCTTTGTCGACCTCATTGCGCGTTAAGACATCGCCAACCTTATAGGACGAATCGCCCGGATTCAGAATGCGGATTTCATCGATCACCGTGCCCTTGAGCACACGGCGATAGGGGCTCTCGATGAACCCATACTCGTTGATGCGGGCAAAACAGGAGAGCGACGAGATCAACCCGATATTCGGACCTTCCGGCGTCTCGATGGGGCAGATGCGCCCGTAATGCGTGGGATGCACGTCGCGGACTTCGAATCCGGCGCGCTCGCGTGACAAACCGCCTGGTCCAAGAGCCGAGAGACGGCGCTTGTGCGTGATCTCCGACAGCGGGTTGGTCTGATCCATGAACTGCGAGAGCTGGCTCGAGCCGAAGAACTCGCGGATGGCGGCCATTACGGGCTTGGCGTTCACCAGGTCATGCGGCATAGCCGTCGACATTTCCTGGTACACCGACATCTTCTCTTTAATGGCGCGCTCCATGCGCACCAGGCCGATGCGGAACTGATTTTCGAGCAGCTCGCCCACCGCGCGAACGCGGCGATTGCCCAGGTGATCGATGTCGTCCACCGCGCCGATGCCGCGGCGCAGCTTCAGCAGGTACTTGATGGTATCGATGAAGTCCTTCTGATCGAGCGTCCGCTTGTCCAGCGGCGCGGCCTCGATTTTGTCGTACAGCTTGATGTTGAACTTCATACGGCCCACGCGCGAAAAGTCGTACTTGCGCGGGTCAAAGAACATGCCTTGGAACAATTGGGTGGCGGTGTCGAGCGTGGGCGGATCGCCGGGACGCAGCTTGCGGTAGATTTCGAGCAAGGCGTCGTTCTGGCTCTTGACCGGATCTTTTCTGAGCGTGACCGAAACCACGTTCCCTACGTCGTCGCGCTCGGGGAAGAACACCTCGAACGACGTGATGCCGTTGTCCATCACCTTATCGACGTTGACCAGTTCCTGGTTGGCTTCCACGAGCACTTCGCCGGTAGACATGTCGATCACGTCGGCCGCGATATAAGCTCCCTGCAGATCGGTGCGATCCACTTCCACTTGCTCGATCTTGGCCTTGAGAATGGCCTCGAAGAGACTCTTGGTGATCTTGCGGCCCTGCGGAACGATGGTTTCGTTCTTGGTGGAGATGGCTTTGGAAAGCTTCAGCCCGACCAGGCTGTCGGAGACCTTCCAGAAGAGCTTCTTGTCCTTGATGGCGATTTCGCTGACGTTATAGAAGGCCTTCAGGATCTCGGCGTCGCTCTTCAATCCCAACGCGCGCAGGAAAACCGTGCCGTAGAATTTGCGTTTGCGGTCGATACGAACGTACAGCAGATTCTTGTTGTCGTACTCGAATTCGACCCAGCTTCCGCGATAAGGAATGATCTTGCCCAGGAAATAGCCCTGGGCCGGAACGCGCTCGAAGAACACGCCGGGCGAGCGGTGCAACTGCGATACAATGACGCGCTCGGTTCCGTTGATGATGAAGGTGCCGTTGTCGGTCATCAGCGGAATTTCGCCGAAGAAGACCTCCTGCTCCTTGATATCCCGGACGGTCTTGACTCCGGTTTCGGCGTCCTT